>NZ_JTDM01000012.1:0-244192 GCF_000831325.1 Thauera sp. SWB20
CGTGCAGGTAGAGCAGCTGGCCGCCGTCGCGGACCAGGCGCTCGGCCTCCTCGCGCTGGCGGCGCAGCTCCTCGGTGCGCGCGCGCATCGCCTCGAGCTTGGGGTAGAGCCGGCCGACCATGTCGAGCAGGGCCTTGCGGAACTCGCTGCCGAAGGCGCCCGGCAGGTCGGTCCAGCCGAGCGGGCGCGGCGGCACGCCGTCGGCCGGGTAGAAGGCGAAGCCGACCAGCGGCTCGCCGCGCGCATCGCACAACGCCGCCGGCCACGGTGTGTCGGTGGGCCAGATGCGCACCACCGCGATACGCTCCTCGTGCGGCAGGCCGAGCGCGGCCTGGCGCTGCAACCACCAGTCGCGCTCGTCGGCGCACCACTTCGACGCGAGGTAGTCGGGCGACATCAGCACCACCAGCAGCGCCGCGCCGGCGATCTGCTCCTGCAGCTGGGCGGTGAGCGGTGCCATCGGGTCGAGGCTCTGCGCCGGGCGGTGGTCCTGGTCGCGGAACACGCTCAGGCTGGTGCGGAAGCGGCGGTCGGCACGCAGCTCGCGCTCGAGCTCGTGCGCGAACGCGGCCGACCACGGCGCGAGGCAGGCGCCGCCGCTACCGTCGTCGCCGTGGCTGTAGCTCACGAAGAGGTCGTGGCGGAAGGGCTCTCCGACATAGGACATGGGGACTCCCTCGCGCGGGCCCGTGCATCGCCGCAGCCCGTCCCGCGTGGGTGGGCCGCCGGGCGGCGGCCCCTGCTTTCCTTATAGTCCACGCGCCGGGGCTGGGCCACACGGGCTGCGCCCGCGCCACCGCGGCGCTCAGTCGTGGCGACCCGAGGCCAGCCGCTCGATCATCGCGCGCACGCTGCGGATCTGGATGCCGTCGCGGGTGGCGTAGTGCGCGTCGGTGTAGCCCCACCAGTCCCAGCAACCGTTGGGGTTCTTCCACGGGATCGACACCGCCTGCGGGAACAGCACCACCAGGCGGTTGGTGTCGGCCCAGCGGTCGTAGCCGGTGTTGCGCACGAAGGTGGTGCCGTTGTACAGCCCGCCATCGGGCGGCCGCCGCAAGGGCAGGAAGCTCTGCCCCTGCTTGCAGCCGTGGAACACCACGTGCAGCCGGCAGCGCTCGCCCGCCGCGCAGGCGGGCGGGATGTAGACCCAGCCGGTCTTGTCCAGGCCGGTGCCCCACAGATGGCTGAAGAAGCCGGTCGCGGGGATGTAGGCGCGCTGGTCGAACTCGACGAAGCGGCCCGCCGGCGTGGGCGTGGTGCGCGGCGGGGTGACGTCGGGGCCGTAGATCCACTCGAGGATCGCGTGCGCGGCCTCGAAGCCGCAGCTGCCGATGTAGGGCTCGTCGGTCGTGCCGCAGGCGCCGCCGTAGGCGGTGGTGGGCATGGTGTGGCCGGCGGCGTCGAGCGTCACCGGCTTGAGTGCGGCCGCGGGCAGGCCGAAGGCGTCGTAGTAGCCGTGCAGCTGGCGGGTGATCGCGGCCGGCACCAGGGCATCCTTTCCGCCCACCACGGTCACCACGCGCTGGCGGGCGATCTGCGCCGGGTCGTCGATGCGGCCCTCGGCCCGGAAGGCGCGCGTGGCCGCGACCAGCTCGGGCACCGCCGTGCTGGCCTCGCCGACCTTGCACGACAGCGTCGGCGCGCCGGTGCAGGAGCATTCGGTCGTGGCCTTGAGCACGCTGTCCTGCGCACAGTAGTAGGGCCCGCCGGCGACCACCCCCGCGCCGCGGACGATCCCGGAGTGGGCGACCTGCATCTGCACCGACATGAAGCCGCCCGAAGAGATGCCCGACACCGAGGTGTCCTCGATGGCGATGTTGAGCGCCGGCAGCGCTCCGGGGGGCGCGGCGAGGGCGATGGCGGCGAGGGCGGCCGCGGCGAGGCTGACCGCGGCGCGGAGGAGGGAGGAAAGAGGGTGCAGGCGCTTGCTCATGGCGGACCTCCGGCAGGCGGCGTGGGGGTGGATTCGTGTCCAGCATAGTCGAGCGCGGCGCATCCGCGGGAGCTGCGCGGCGGCTATGCGATAATCCGCGGTCTTCCCGCTTGTCCCGCCATGTCCGTTTCCCTGCCCTTCGCCCCGCACGCCTTTCCGTCCTCACGGCTCGCCCCCATCTGCGCCGCTCCCGCCCGTCGAGGCGGGGCGTGACGCCGCCGCATCCCGCGCCATCCCGCCCGGGCACGCTCGCGGTTTGGTGGGCGGCGATCAGGCCGCGCACGCTGGGCATGGCGCTCGCCCCGGTCATGCTCGGTACCGCGCTCGCCGTCGCCGATGGCGCCGAGCTGGCGTGGGCGGTGCTGTTCGCCACCGTGTCCTGCGCGCTGCTGATCCAGATCGGCACCAACCTCTACAACGACGCGATCGACTTCGAGCGCGGCACCGATCGCCCCGAGCGCCTCGGGCCGCTGCGGGTCACCCTCGCCGGCTGGGCGAGCGCCGCCGAGGTCAAGCGCGGCGCCCTGCTCTGCCTGCTGCTCGCGCTCCTGCTCGGCGCCTGGCTCTGTGTCGTCGGCGGCGCCCTGATCCTCGCGATCGGGCTGGCCTCGCTGATCGCCGGCTGGGCCTATTCCGGCGGGCCACGGCCGATCTCGCACTCGCCGCTCGGCGAGCTCTTCGTGCTGCTCTTCTTCGGCGTGTTCGCGGTGCTCGGCAGCCACTGGCTGCAGTCGCGCGCGCTCGGCCACCTCGACCTGCTCGCCGGGCTGGCGGTGGGGGCACCCGCCGCCGCGGTGCTGCTGGTCAACAACTATCGCGACCTCGCCGGCGACCTGCGCGCCGGGCGTCGCACGCTCGCCGCGCTGCTCGGCGCCGAGGGCGCGCGCCGCGCCTTCGCGCTGCTGGTGCTGCTGCCCATCCCGACGCTGATCCTGATCGCCGCGAGCGGCGCGCCGGGCGCGATCCTCGGCCTCGTCGGCGCGCCCGCGCTGGCGCCGCTGGTGTGGCGCTTCGGTCGTGCCGAGGGCGGGCCGGCGCTCAACGCCCTGCTGGTCGACACCTCGCGTGCCGGTACGCGCACCGGCTTGCTCGCCGCGGCCGGCATCGTCTTCGTCTCCAGCCTGTAGATCGCACCGATGAGCATCGACGTCCTGCTCCCCGCCGCCCTCGCCTTCATCATGTTCTCGGTCGGGCTGGCGCTGCAGGGGGCGGATTTCCACCGCGTGTTCGCACGCCCGCGCGCGCTGCTGATCGGCCTCCTCGGCCAGCTCGTGCTGGTGCCGCTGGCCGCGCTCGCGGTGGTGCTGGCCTTCGACCTGCCGGTGCTTCTCGGCATGGGCCTGATGGTGCTGGCGGCCTGCCCGGGCGGGGCGAGCTCGGGCTTCCTGACCCACCTCGCGCGCGCCAACGCGGCGCTGTCCTTGAGCCTTACCGTGATCAGCAGCCTGGCCGCGCTGCTGACCTTCCCGCTGCTGGTCAAGGCGGTGCTCGCCGCATTCGGCGAGGGCGTCTTCGGTGCGGACGGCAGCGTGCTGGCCGAGCTGCCGGTCGGCCGCCTGATCGGCAGCGTGCTCGTGGTGACGACAGTGCCGATCGTCGCCGGGATGCTGCTGCGGCGCCGGGCGCCCGCGCTCACGGCGCGCGCCGAGCCGCTCGTCGCCCGCGTCGCCACGCTGTTCTTCGCCGCCATCGTGGTCGCCACCTTCGTGTCGCATCGGCACACCATCCTCGCCAACCTGCTGTCGGTGGGACCGGCGACCCTGGTGCTCAACTTCGTCGTCATGGGCCTGGGCTACGGCCTGGTGATGCTGGCGGGCGCCGAGCGTCGGGACGCGGTCGCGGTGGCGATGGAGTGCGGGCTGCAGAACGCGGGGCTGGCGATCTTCGTCGCCATCGTGCTGTTGCGTCAGCCCGAGCTCGCCGTCGGCGCGGTGGTGTATGCGCTGACGATGAACTTCGGCGCGCTCGGCCTGGTGTTCGTGGCGCGCCGGCGCGAGGGCGCGCTCGCGCACGACGCCAAACGAGTCCTGCGGCTGCCCCCGGGGCCTCCGACGGGTTCTCGCGCCACGCCGCCGCGGCGTTGAACACCCACGTTCCGCGCCGGCGCCGGCTCTGCGGCGTGCGATACGGCCTCGATCGGGGCGCGCGTGCATCTGCACGCCGTATTCCGCTAACATCGGGCAGTTGATGACCGGCGGCTGAGATCCGCCGCCCCGACCGGCCCTCGATGTCGATGAGCGATCTGCCCCGCAAGCCGACCGGCGTGCTTGCCGCAACCCTGTTGATCCTGTTCGGCCTGGCGCTTTTTGTCGCGCTGGCCTGGTCCAGCCACGCCAGCCTGCGCGAACTCGAAGCGGTCACCGATGCGCGCTCGCGCTCGCGCAACGGGCTGCTGCTGGCCGCCGAGGCGATGTCGGCGCTGAAGGACGTCGAGACCGGGCAGCGTGGCTACGTACTGACCGGCGACGAGCACTACCTCGGTCCCTTCGAGACCGGCACGCGCAGCCTGGACGAGACCTTCGAGGCGCTGCGCCGGACGCTCGACGATCTGCCGCAGGCCCACCTCGAGACCCTGTGGACCCTCGTCGAGCATCGCGTCGCGCTCGCCGAACGCAACATCGCCGACCGCCGCGCCTACGCGGAAGAAAATTCGCCGTGGAAGCAGCGCCTCGACGAGGGCCGCGACACCATGGATCGCATCCGCGCGCGCTTTGCCGGCATCGAGGCCATGCTGCGCGCCGAGATCGAGGCGCGCGATCGCAGCTTGTCGGCACTGCGGGCGCACGCGCTGCTTCTCAACGTGCTGCTGCCGGCAATCGGTGGCGCGCTGATTCTCGCCGCGTGGGGGCTGCTGCAGCGCGAGCGGCGCCGGCGCGTCGATGCGGAGGCGGCGCTGCTCGCCGCGAACGCCCGCCTGGAGGACACGGTCGCGCAGCGCACCGTCGAGTTGCAGAGGGCGCTCGGCGAGATCGAGGCGTTCGCGCACGGCCTCGACCGCAGCATCGAGGACGAGCGCAGGCGGCTCGCGCGCGAGGTGCATGACCAGCTCGGGCAGCTGCTTACCGCGCTCAAGATGATGGTGCACCGCGCCCTCCAGGGCGCGCCCGGACGGGAGCAGGACTGGCCGCAGATCGAGGCCGTGCTCGGCGAGGGCATCGCCACCGTGCGGCGGATCTCGGCGGCGCTGCGCCCGCCGCTGCTCGACGACCTTGGCCTGGAGGCGGCGCTCGGCCTCGCCGGCCGCCAGTTCGCCGAGCGCACCGGCCTGGCCTGCGAGGTCGCGCTCGTCGATGCCGGGCAGCTGAGCGCCGACCAGGCCAATCAGCTCTACCGCATCGCACAGGAGGCGCTCACCAACGTCGCCCGCCACGCGCAGGCCCGTCGGGTGCGGGTCGAGGGCGTGGCGGTCGACGGCGAGTATCGCCTGGCGGTCGAGGACGACGGCGTCGGCATGGCGCCGCAGGCGCGCTCCTCGCTCGGGCTGCTGAGCATGCGCGAGCGCGCGGCGCTCGCCGGCGGCGAGCTGCACGTCGGCTCCGGCGCCGGGGGCGGGGTGAGGATCGAGGCGAGGGTGCCGCTGATCGCGACCGGGGGGGAAGGAGGATGAAGCTGCTGATCGTCGACGATCATCCGGTGATGCGCTTCGGCGTGCGCCAGCTCGTGACCCAACGCTGGCCCGACGCCGTGATCGGCGAGGCCTCCTGCCTGGCGCAGGCGCTCGAACAGGTGCGGGCGGCGGAATGGGAGCTCGCCGTGCTCGACCTGTCGATGCCCGACACCAGCGGGCTGGAGGGGCTCGTGCGGCTGCACCGTGCCGCACCGCTCACCCGGCTGCTGGTGCTGAGCATGCACGACGAGGCGGCTTATGCGGCGCGTGCGCTGCAGCTCGGTGCCGCCGGCTACCTGACCAAGGAGCACGCGACCACCGAGCTGGTCGCCGCGATCGAGCGCGTGCGCGGCGGCCAGCGCTACATCAGCTCCGACCTCGCCGCCCGCCTCGCCGATCTGCTCTCGGGCGAGGCGCCGGCGCGTGCGCCGCACGAAACGCTGTCGGCGCAGGAATACCGCGTGCTGCTGCTGATCGCCGCCGGGCACGGCGCGAGCGAGATCGCCGAGATCATGCATCTGTCGGTGAAGACGGTGGGCACCTACCGCAGCCGCATCATCGACAAGACCGGACTCGCCAATACGGCGGAGATGGCGCGCTACTGTTCCGAGCACGGGCTGGTGGATCGGGGGGGCTGAGGGCGCGCGGGGGGAGGTTTTTCGGGCGAGGTGTCGCGAGCGAACCGGCGGTGGGGCGGGACTTGCGGTCGCCGCCTGCACTCGCGGCCCGTCGCTTTCGCGCCGGGCTGCCCTCGGCGGAGCACGTCGCGGGGGCGGCGACGCAAACTCGTCGCTGCGCTCCTCGGACATGCGTCGCCTTGTTTCCCCCGCGACGCCCTCCGCCTCGGCGCTCCTGAAGTTGGCGACCGCAAGTCCCGCCCCGCCGCCTGCGGCGTGCAGGCTGCGGTGTCGTCGGGTGAGGCTGCGGTGCCCCGCTGTCGATGTTGTAGGTGTTCGCCTTACATCATGATCGGCGGGCCGCCGACCCTTGCATCGGCGAGGCGCCGCTGGGGGTGCAGGGTGCGGGAGCGGAACATGGATGACGTTCGAAACATCCGTGGAACCGCCATCATGCGCATCGTCATCGTCGAAGATTCCCCGCTCCTGCGGGACAACCTGATCCGCCTCTTTGCCGACCATCCCGAGCTGAGCGTGCTCGGCAGCGCGGCCGGCGAGGACGCGGCCGTCGCGCTGATCGCGGCGCAGCGCCCCGACACCGTGCTGCTCGACCTCTCGCTCTCCCAGGGCAGCGGCCTTGGCGTGCTGCGCCGGCTGCGCGCCACCCCGGGCCTGGCGCCGCGCGTGCTGGTGCTGAGCAGCCGGCCTGCCGACCCCTGGGAGGCGCTGTGTCTCGACGCCGGAGCGGATGCCTTCCTGGACAAGGCCGGCGACCCCAGCGTGCTGCTCGCCCAGCTCGCGAGCTGGATGCCGCCGCTGCCGCTCGACGAGCTGCGCCGCCGTCGCCGGCTGCAGCAGCTGCAGGTGCTCGATACCCGGGCCGAGCCCGCGCTGGACGCGATCGCCCGCCTCGCCGCACGCATCGCGGAGGCGCCGGTCGGGGTGATCAGCCTGGTGGACACCCACCGCCAGTGGTTCAAGGCGCGCGTGGGCGTCGAAGTGCAGACGACCTCGCGTTCGGTGAGTTTCTGCGCCCATGCGCTGCTGGGTGACGGCCTCTTCGAGGTCGAGGACGCCACCCTGGACCCGCGCTTCGCCGACAACCCGCTGGTGCGCGGCGACCCGGGGATCCGCTTTTATGCCGGCATGCCGCTGGTGATGCCGGGCGGCGAGGTGGTGGGGACGCTGTGCGTGATCGACTCCCGGCCGCGCCGCCTCGGTGCGACGGCGCGCGAGGCGCTGGCGGTGCTGGCGCGCAGCGTCACCGACGAGCTCGAGCTGCGCCAGCGTGTGGGCGAGCTCGAGGAGGAGGTCGCCCGCCGCCACGAGGCCGAGGCGCGCATCATGCAACTCGCCACCCGCGATGCGCTTACCGGGCTGCCCAACCGCGCCGCGTTGATGGACCGGCTGCACCAGGGGGTACGGGCCGCGCAGCGCAGCGGTAACCTGCTCGCTGTGCTCTTTCTCGATCTCGATCGCTTCAAGTGGATCAACGACACGCTCGGCCACGACCTCGGCGACGCCCTGTTGCAGGAGATGGCGCTGCGTCTGAGCCGGGCGGTGCGCGAGTGCGACACCGTCGCCCGCCTCGGCGGCGACGAGTTCGCGATCGTGCTCGGCGATCTCTGGCAGGTCGCGGATGCGGAGGCGGTGGCGGCCAAGATCGTGGACGTCATCACCCGGCCGCTGGAGGTGCGCGGGCATGCCCTGCGCGTGGGCGGCAGCGTGGGCGTGGCGGTGTACCCGTTCCAGGCCCACGACGAGGAGTCGCTGCTGCGCCACGCCGACCTGGCGATGTACCACGCCAAGGAGTCGGGCGGGAACCGCCACCAGCTCTTCTCCGAGCAGATGAACGCGCGCGCGGTCGAGCGCATGACCGTCGAGTCGGAGCTGCGCACCGCCATCGCCGCCGGCCAGCTCGAGCTGCACTACCAGCCGCAGCTGTGCCTCGAAGACGGCCGGCTTGCCGGCATGGAGGCGCTGGTGCGCTGGCGCCATCCGCGCCTCGGCCTGCTCGCACCCGGCCGCTTCGTGCCGCTCGCCGAGGACTGCGGGCTGATCTGGGAGCTCGGTCTCGCGGTCCTGGAACTCGCGCTGGCGCAACTCGCGGCCTGGGACCGGGCCGGGCTGGAGGTGCCGCGCATCGCGGTGAATGTGTCCCCGGCGCAGCTGCGTCCGGAGCTGGTCGAGCGCATCGTGGAGATCCTCGACCGCCACGGCGTCGCCGCGCGCCGGCTGGAGATCGAGCTCACCGAGAGCGCGCTCACCGCCGACGGACCGGCCGCCAACGGCCTGTTGCAGGCGCTGCGCCGCATGGGCGCCTCGATCGCGATCGACGATTTCGGCGTGGGCTACTCCTCGCTGACCCTGCTGCGCCGGCTGCCGATCTCGGCGCTCAAGATCGACCGCAGCTTCGTCGCCGAGCTCGCCACCAACCGCCAGGACGCGGCCATCGTCGAGGCGATCCTGCGCATGGCGCACAGCGTGGGCCTGCGCACCGTGGCCGAGGGCGTGGAGCATGCCGAACAGCAGGCGGCGCTCGGGGAGCTCGGCTGCCAGGAGGTCCAGGGCTATCTGTGCGCGCGCCCGCTCGAGGCGAAGGCGGCAAGCGCCTGGCTCGCCGGGCAGCATGCGGGTGGGTTGGTGCCGAGCGCCGCGGCGGCGTGAGGGGGCGCCGGCTTGCGTCGGAACGCGGCTGCGGCCGCCGGTTCAGTGCGCTGCAGGCAGGCTGCGGGGGGCGACGACGACCGGGGTGGGCGCCGCGTGCGTGCGGTGCGGCGTACCGTGGAGCAGGGCGGCCTGTTCGGCGAGGGTGAAGTTGCCGTACTGCGAGTCGTGGGTGATCTCGTCGCCGATCCAGTGCGGCAGGCAGAGCGGGGTTTCCTCGTGCGGCAGTTCGACCTCGGCGACCACGAGGCCGGCGTGATGGCCCTGGAAGACATCGACCTCGAACACGTGGTGGGCGTGGTCGACCAGGTAGCGGGTCTTGCGCACCACCCGCCCGGCGCAGTGCCGCACGATCATCTGGTGGGCGTCGTCCACCGGGATCGGGTACTCGAATTCGTCGCGGCTGAAGCCCTGCTTGGGCGACTTCAGCGTCAGGAAGGCGCGCTCGCCGCGGATGCGGACTCGCGTCGACATGGAGCCGACCTCCTTGGCGAGGTAGCCCTGGATGATGGGCTCGCCTCTGCGTCCGTCGAGGATCCGGACGTCGCGGACGAGGAACCTGCGCTCGATCTCTTGCGCCATGGCTGGAAACCCTGTTGCAGAAGGTTCGAATTGTAGCAAAGGATTGCGGCGTGATTGTTGCGGTGCAATATTTCTCGGGGCCTCGATTGCGGACCTTCCCGTGCAGGACGTTGTTGCGGCCCAGGGCGGTCGCATGACCGGACGCCGGCTCCCACCACGCGTTCACGGGACGCCTCTGGCGGGCCACGGCGGGCGGCCGATTGGCTAGACTGTCGGCCATCACCTCCACGGGATGGACCATGAGCGCACCCACCCTGATCGCATTGATTTCCCAGAAGGGCGGCTCGGGCAAGACCACGGTCGCCATGCAGCTCGCCGCCGGCCTCGCCCTCGAGGGCTACCGCGTCGCGCTGGCCGACCTCGATCCGCAGGAGAGCGCCTCGCGCTGGGCCGAGTCCGCGCCCGCCGATGCACCCTTCCCCGCCCGCGTGGTGCGCCTGTCCGGCAGTGCCGACGAGATGGGCAAGACCTTGAGACCGGTTGCCAACAAGGTCGATGTGGTGGTCATGGACTGCCCGCCGTCGATCGAGCATGCGCACACGATGAGCGCGCTCGCGCTGTGCGACATCGCCCTGGTGCCGGTGGTGCCGGGCCCGACCGACCTGTGGGCGACGCGCGGCATCGAGCGCCTGATCCTCGAGCGCAAGCGCAGCCGCCCCGGCCTGCGCGGCGCGCTGCTGCCCAACCGCGTGACGCGTACCGCGCTGTCGGCGGACGTGCTCGAGGTGCTGCGCGACTTCACCCTGCCGGTGCTCGACGCCGCGCTGTCGCAGCGCAGCGCCTATGCGCTGGGCGCGGTGCGCGGGACCTCGGTGTTCGGCCTGGGGCGGTCCGCCGCGCCCGCGCAGGAAGAGGTGGCGCGCCTGGTCGCGGCGGTCGTCAAGTTGATCGAGGAGCGAGGATGAGCGCCACCAGCAGCGGACTGAAGTCGAAGCTGCGCGAGACCCTGAAGCAGGAGGACGCCGCGCTCGCCGAGCGCAGCCGGGCGGTCGCGAAGCCGGCTGCGGCGCAGCCTCGTGTGGGCAAGCCGGACGCCGCGGAGCCTGCCGCCACCGCGACGCCGACGACCGCCGCGCAGGCGCTGCAGCCGACGGTGGGTGGATCCGCTGCGGCGGAGAAGCGTGCCACGGCAACGCTGCTCGAGCTTGCCGCGCCCGCCGCGGCCGGGCGCCGCGACAAGGGCGAGAAGGTCGAGCGCGATTCGTTCTCGATGCCGGCGCGCGAGCACAAGCGCATCAAGGCGTTGCGCGAGGCGCTCGGCGAGCACGGTGTGCTCGTGAGCAAGTCCGCGCTGCTGCGCGCCGGCCTCGCGCTGCTGGCCGAGCGCGACACCGGCGAGATCGCCCGCCTGGTCGCGGCCCTGCCCAAGGTGGCGAAGGGCAAGCGCAAGAGGCGCTGACGCGGGAACCGCGATGGTGCCCAGGGAGCAGCGCCGCAAGGCGCGAACCGGGCTCCCGGGAGACTTCGGGCCTGGGCTCGGGCGGGAGCGCGGTGGTCGCAGCGCAGCGGATTTGCGCACACGCCTGCGCAAGCGCGGTATCGCGACTCGCGTCGCTCCTACAGGCCCTGCGGAAGCCGCGTCGGTTTTCCGTCGGCGCGACGCGCGTCGCGATTTTCGGCGCCTGCGAATCCGAGCAGCCGCAACCAGTAGCGCAGTCCGGCCGGCCAGGTGTCCGCGGCCGCGCGCAGCAGGTCGGCGGTCGACACGTGGGTGGAGAAGGCGCGCGAGTCGGGCTCGGCGAGCAGGCGTGCCGGCCACTCGGCGGCGAAGCGCTGCAGGCCGAGGCCGAGCAGCGGCAGGTCGGTGTCGTGACCGGCGCCGAGGTCGCCGAGCACGCCGGCGAGCGACAGCCAGCTCTTGCGGAACACCGCGAGTTGCTCGCCGAAGCCGCCCGCGCCCTGCAGCGCCAGCGCATCGAGCAGCCCGACCAGCCAGTCGAAGCCGAGCGGCCGGCCGCTGCGCACCAGGGTATCGAGCGCGTGCTCGACGGTGGCGCCGATCGGGGCGGCGCGGGTGTCGCGCAGGCCCAGCCCGGCGAGGCCGGCCATGATGCGTGATGCGTCGAGTGCGAGAGCGGCGAGAGCGACTTCCACCAGGGCCTCGCGCTCGGCCTTGCTCAGGCGCGCGGTGAGGCTCCAGTCGAGCACCGCCACGCGGCCGTCGGGGGCGAGCAGCAGGTTGCCGCCGTGGAGGTCGCCATGGAAGGGCGCGTCCTCGCCGCACGACCAGAAGGGGCGGGCGAGCAGGCCGCCGACGAGGGCGCGGCCGAGGCGGCGGGATTCGTGCGCGGACAGCGCGGCGTCGGCGAGCTTGGGGCCGTCGATGCGCTCCATCGCGGTCAGCGTGGGCGTGCACCAGGGCAGCAGCGCCGGCACGAAGACGTCGGCGTCGGCGGCGAACAGCGCCGCGGCGGCGCGCAGGTTGGCCTGCTCGCGGTCGAGACGGATCTCCTGCACGAGCAGGCGGCTGGCGGCGGCAAGGTGGCTGCGGTAGTCGATGGCGGGCAGGCCGAACTCCGCCCCCCGGCGTTCGAGGAAGTCGCCGAGCGCGGGCAGGATGGCGAGCTCCTCGGCCAGCCGTTCGCCGATGCCGGGCTTGAGCGCCTTGAACACGCCCTCATGGCTGCGCCCGTCCTGCCGCCACGAGAAGGGCAGCACCACGGCCACGCTGCCTTCGGCGAGCGCGCGGTCGGCGAGGTGGAGGCCGTGGCCAGCGCCGAGCTCGGCGCGGATGCGGGCGTGCAGGGCGCCGTCGTCCGTGCTCGCGGGGAGGGATTCGAGCGCCTGCAGGTGGCGGCGCAGTTCCGCGTCGAGGCCGGGCTGGCGCGCGACGACCTGGCCGAGCTTGTGCAGTGTGGGACAGCGCGCGAGCAGGGCGGTGGCGCGCGCGGCGGAGACGCTCGCGGCGAGCGCGAGCTGCTCGGCGACGATCGCCCCGAGGCGGGCTTCCGGCAGCCGATCGAGGAAGAAGGCCATTCCCTCGAGCAGCAGCGGACGCCAGGCGGAGAGGGACTCGGGCAGCAGGGCGTCGAGGCCGAGCGACTCGAACAGTTCGGTGCCGAGGTCGGGATCCATGGCGGAGAATCTGCGGAAGCGCGCCGGGCTCAGCGCTTGCGGGCCGCAGCCTTGCGCTGCGAGGATTTCTTCTTGCCGGCCCGGGCCTTCTCATCATCCTTCGCGGCGGTGCGCTTCAACGGCGGCAGCGCATCGAGCAGAGCGATCGTTTCCGCATGGTCGAGGGCCGCGAGCGCCGCAAGGCCGGCGCGCACCAGCGCGGACTTGCGCACCGTCCGGCCGGCGGCCTTCATCGTGCTGCGCAGGGCATCGAGGCGGCGCAGGTCGCTGGCGACCAGAGCGAAGGATTCGCGCTTGCGCTTCTCGGGTTTCGCCTTGGCGGGCTCTGCCGGCAGGGGTGGGGCCTTGGTTTCCGGGCGGGTTGGGGGCCGTGTTCCGGCGATTTCGGGCAGGCGCTCGTCGAGCGCGACATCTTCCTGCTTCAGGCTGGCGCGCAGGGCGCTGCGGGTGTGGGTGCTCACGGTGCGCTCCTCGGGGGCTTCAGCGCCGCATTCTAGGCTGCGCTTGCGCGCTCGTGCACGTGCGCACGGGCGCGCGCAAGGAGATCAGCCGTGCTCGCCGCGGCGCAGGCGCTCCAGGTTGCGATGCCAGTCGGCGAGCGCGTCGGCGTCGTCGAGCAGGTCGGCGACGTGCTTCCTCGTTCGCGATTGCCAGCGCGCGGTGAGCTGCGCACCGAGGCTCTCGCGGCCTGCATGGAGGCCGAGGCGGTCGCCCGTCGGCGTGCCGGGGGCGGTGAGATGAGCGTGCGTCTGCATGATGCTTCCTCCTGTCGAATCGAAACCAAGCAAAAAATCCGCGCTGCGCCCGCAATTCACACTCTACCCCTCGCGGCTCACGCTTCCAGCACATACGTCCCCGGTGCATCCCCCAGCGCGGGATGGCCTTCGTCGGCGGCGGGGCGTGCGGCGACGAGCTCGCCGGCGCGCGGCTTCAGCCAGGCCATCCAGTCCTCCCACCAGCTGCCTTCGCGCAGCGCGGCGCGCTCGCGCCAGAGTGGCGCGCGGTCGGCGCGATGGGCGGTGGCGACACGGTAGTGGCGCCTGGGCGGCGTCACCGGCGGGTTGACGATGCCGAGGATGTGGCCGGAGCTCGACAGCACGAAGCGCTTGTCGGCGGCGACGTGGTGCATGGTGTGGAAGGTCTGCGCCCACGGCGCGATGTGGTCGTCTTCCGCGGCCACCGCGTAGAGCGGCTGGCGGATGCGGCGCAGGTCGATCGGCTCGCCCGCGACGACGAGGGCGTCGGGCTGGACGAGGCGGTTGTTCAGGTAGAGCTCGCGCAGGTACCAGGCGTGCATCGCGGCGGGCATGCGCGTGGTGTCCATGTTCCAGTACAGCACATCGAAGGGCGCGGGCGACTCGCCATAGAGCCAGCCGTGCACCACGTAGTGCCAGATCAGGCTGTTCGAGCGCAGCAGGCGGAAGGAGGCGGCCATGTCCTTGCCATCGAGGTAGCCCTTCTCCTTCATCTGTTCGCTCAGGTGGGCGACGCTCTCCTCGTCGATGAAGACCTCGATGTCGCCCGGCTTGTGGAAGTCCACCAGGGTGGTGAACAGCGTCCAGTCGCGCACCGGCACGGCGTCCTCGCCGTAATGGCGCGCCGCCCAGGCCATCCAGGTGGCGAGCGCGGTGCCGCCGATGCAGTAACCGACCGCGTGCACCCGCTCGGCCCCGCTGCATTCGCGCGCCACCCGCACGATCGCGGAGATGCCCTCGACGAGGTAGTCGTCGAAGCGGACCTCGCGCATCGATGCGTCGGGGTTCTTCCAGCTCGTGATGTAGACGTCCAGACCCTGGTCGAGCAGGTAGCGCACCATGCTCTTCCTGGGGTTGAGATCGAGGATGTAGAACTTGTTGATCCAGGGGGTGACGATGACCACCGGCTCGGCATGCACCTGCGGCTGCGTGGGCGCGTAGTGGATGACCTCGAGCAGGCGGTTGCGGAAGATCACCGCGCCCGGCGTGGTGCCGAGGTTGTCGCCGACGTGGAAGCCGTCGGGATCCGTCATGCGCACGTTGCCCGCCTGCAGGTCGGCGAGCATGTTCTGCCAGCCCTGCCACAGGCTGTGACCGCGGGTGTCGATGAAGCGTCGCAGCGCGATCGGGTTGGACCAGAGATAGTTGGTCGGCGCCACCGCGTTGAGCCACTTGCGCCACCAGAACGCCGCGCGCCGGCGCTCCTTGCCGGACAGCCCGGGGGTCTCGTAGAGCATGTCCTGGACGTGGTGGGTGAAGGCGAGATACCACTCCTTCACCAGGTCCCAGGTGGCCGAGTCGGTCCATACGGGGTCGGCGAAGCGTGGATCGTCGGCGTGCGGCTTGACCGGGTCGGCGCTGAGCAGGCCGAGCGCGCGCCGCCAGGTGTGCCACTGCAGCTGCCAGAGGTCGGTGCCGAGGCCGGCGAGGCGCTCGCCGAGCTCCTGCGGATGCATCAGCCAGGCCATCTGCGCATGCAGGATGGGTGCGGCGATGCCGAAGGGGTCGGCGCGTGCGGTCAGGCCCTCGCCGATCGCGGCGATGTGGCGGTAAACCGCCCGTCCGTCGGGGAGGCCGTTGCGGCCATTGGAGACCATGCGGCCATTGTGGCCGTTCGAGTCGGGCGGGGCCGGGTGCGCGCCCCGGTCCGGTTGCTGCTTGGCAGAAGGGGCCGTCGCCGGCCGTTTGCCGCCCCGTCGTGAAGCTGGCATGAGAAATCGCCTCCGTGCGCATCCCGTGCGGAGGGGGCCGCTACCCCGCCCGACGATCGCGCGCTGGTCGTTGAACATAGTCTGCGCCCGGCGCTTGACAGCCGTATTGCGCTTTCGTGAAGCGTGTCTTGCGCAGCGCAGCAAGGTGCGGATTCATCGTGACATGACTGTCACATTTCACCCACAGAATCCTTCACGAATACCGGGAGGATGTCATGGAGAAGATCGAGGCCGTCGCCAGCCTGGGACAGGCGGAACTGCTCAGGCCGGCGCGCGTGCGTGCGGCGCTGGCCGCCAACGATCGACTGAAGCTCTATCTCAGCGTGCTGCAGGCGGCGCACGACTGCGCGCAGCGCGGCGACGCCCGCGCGCTCGACCTCGCGCGCGAGTTCGCCGTCGCCGGAGTCGATGCGCCCTGGCTGGCGCAGCTGCCGGCCACCGCCTACCGCGAGGGCAAGGAGCTGCATGTGGCCGGGCTCGACCGGCTGGCCGGCCTGCTCGCCGAGGACCTGTGCACCATGGCGCGCCCGCTCGAAGGCGATGCGGACTTCGCCGCGCGCTGTGCGCACTGGTGCGCCTGGCTCGAAGCGCTCGCGCCGGACACGCTGTCGTCGGCCCAGCTCCACGCGCTCACCAGCGGCAAGCGCGGCAAGGACGACAGCCTGCACCTGCTGGTGATGGACCTGCACAAGGCGCTCAACCGGCTCGCTTCGGAGCTCTCCAGCGAGACCATCGACGGCGCCCACGTATGGCAGGTGGATGCGACCGATCGCTCGCGCATCGCCGCCTTCATGCGCGGGCTCAACGCCACCCGTGCGCTCAAGCTCGATCATCCCGGGCTGGACACCGCCGCCACCCGCGACGGTGCGCGCCTGCTGCTGCAGAACGATATCGGCACCAACGACGCCCACGTGCTGGTGATTCAGGTCGAGGGTCTGCGCGTCGTGCTCACCTACTCCGATCTCCACCGTCGCCGCTTCGCCTTCTTCCAGTCGCTGCTGTGCGAGGTCGGCGCCAACTGGAGCGAGCCGCAGGCGCGCACCAGCGCCGGGCTCAACTTCGGCGCCACCTATTACGTCGGCACCGCGACCTTCGACTGTGCGGACGAGGAGGCGCTGTGCGGGGTGCTGGAGGGCATCGGCACGCGCATCGTGTTCCTCATCGACTGGAACCGCGCGCGCAAGCGGCTCGAACAGTTCGTCGGCAAGACCGACGCGGTGGCGATCCTCGCCGAGGCCGCACGCCGGCGCGTCGGTCACATGGCCTGGCTGGCCGCCGGCGGCGAGCAGCTGGTGTTCGGCGCGATGCAGGCGCTAGGGCCGGAGTACTTCCGCATCGGCGACCGCCTCGACGGCGTGCTCGGCACCGAGAAGGCCCGCGCCTTCGTACTCGAGAGCATGGCGCTGGCGAGCGCGGCGATGCAGCAGCGCCAGCCGCTCGCGCTGGTCGCGGACGACACCCGCCTGCTGCTCGCGCGCTACCTGCACCGGCACGACGAGTTCGACCTGCTCGCCGAACACGCGGCCTACTGCCATGCGCTCGCCGAGGGTCTGCGCGACGGCCTCGCCCACGGCCACGAGCGCGACCGCAAGGCGGCGCGCGAATTCTCCGAGCGCGCCAAGGACTGGGAGCGCCGCGCCGACCAGCTGGTGATGGACGCACGTGCGCGCGCCGAGGCGCGACCGCGCTGGGAGGCCTTCGCCGAGCTGGTGGAGACCGCCGACGACGTCGCCGACGCGCTCGAGGAGGCCGCCTTCCTGCTCTCGCTGATCGCCGCCGATCACCACCAGGGCTGGCGCGGCGAGGTGCACCAGACCATGCAGCTGCTCGCCGACGCGGTGCTCGGTGCGGCGCAGGACCACGTGCGCGCGCTCGAGATTGCGCGCGGATTCGGCGAGGACAGCAGCGCCGAGGACCACGAGGCGTTCGTCGCCGCGCTGTGGCGGGTGCTCAACGCCGAGCGCCAGTGCGACGTGCTGCTGCGCGACGTGCGCCGCGCGCTCGCCGAGCACGTCAGCGACGCGGCGACGCTGAACCTGAGCACGGACTTCGCCCAAGCGCTCGAGTCGGCCACCGACTGGCTGCTGGCGACCGGCTACGGCCTGCGCCGGCTGGTCTTCAGCCGCGCGGGGGTGGGGCGATGAGCGCGCAACACAACGAGGAGAGTCCGATGATGGCGCATCCCGATGCGGCGTCCGCCGCCGCGCCGGCCGACGCCCGTCGTGTCGTCCGCCTGATCCACGCCGACGCGCCCCTGCCCGCCGATTGCAGCGCCGAGGCGCTCGGCTCCAAGGCGTGGAACCTCGCGCGCATGGCCGCGCTCGGCCTGCCGGTGCCCCCGGCCTTCGTGATCGGTACCGGATGGTGTGCCGAACCCGGCGCGCTCGCCGAGGCCGCGTGGCGGCCGGCGCTCGCCGAGCTGGAGCGCCTGAGCGGGCTGCGCCTCGGCGACACGCGCCATCCGCTGCTGCTTTCGGTGCGCTCCGGTGCGCCGGTGTCGATGCCGGGGATGATGGAGACCCTGCTCGACATCGGCCTCACCGAGACCACGCTGTCCGGCCTGCTGCGCGTCAGCGGCCATCCACGCCTGACCTGGGATGCCTACCGGCGCCTGATCGCCGGCTATGGCGAGGTGGTCGCCGGGATCGACGCGCAGCATTTCGACGCCGACCTCGAGGCCGTGCGCGGCGAGTGTGGCGAGTGCGGCCAGGGCGACGAGCGCGTGCTCGACTTCGCGGCGCTGCGCGAGCTCGCCGCCCGCCACCTCGACACCTACCGGCGCGAAGCCGGCGAGGCCTTCCCGCAGGATGCGCACGAGCAGCTGCGCCAGGCCATCGCCGCGGTGTTCGCGTCCTGGCATGCGGACAAGGCGCGCGCCTACCGCGCGATGCACGGCCTGGCCGACGACATGGGCACCGCGGTCACGGTGCAGCGCATGGTGTTCGGCAACGCCGGCGGGCTGTCGGGCGCGGGCGTGGGCTTCACGCGCGACCCGAGCAGCGGCGAGCCGCGGCCATGGGTGGATTTCCTCTTCAACGCGCAGGGCGAGGACGTGGTCAGCGGCCGGCGCAGCGCGCACGGCCACGACGAGCTCGCCGCGGTCGCCCCCGCGGTGTGGCAGGCCGTGCTCGACGTGACCGCCCGCCTGGAGCGCGCCTTCGGCGACATGCAGGACTTCGAGTTCACCGTGCAGCAGGGCGTGCTCCACCTGCTGCAGACGCGTGCCGGCAAGCGCACGCCGCAAGCGGCGGCGCGGATCGCGCTCGACCTGCTCGACGAGGGCGTGATCGATGCGGAAACCGCGCGTGTCCGCACCGCCGCGCTGGATGTGCGCGCGCTCGCCGAGCACCGCATCGTGCGCGCCGACGGTGCCGCGCTCGTGCCGCTCGGCCGCGCCGCGAGCGCGGCGAGCGGGGTGGCCTGTGGCGAGATCGTCTTCGACGAGGCGCGCGCCCGTGCCCGCCACGCCGCGGGGGCGAAGCTGATCCTGGTGCGCCAGGACGCCGAGACGCGCGATCTCGCCGCGCTCGAACTCGCCGAGGGCCTGCTCACCTGCCGTGGCGCGCGCACTGCGCACGCCGCGGTGGTCGCGCGCCAGCTCGGCAAGGTCTGCCTGGTCGGCTGCGAGGCCTTGCGTCTCGACGAGGCGGGGCGCACGCTCGAACTCGGCGGTCACATCCTGCGCGAGGGCGAGCTGCTGACTCTGGACGGCAACGAGGGCGCGATCCATGCAGGCGCCGCGGCGGTTGTCGAAGTCGTGCCGCAGGCGCTGCTCGCGCGCCTCGACGCGCTGCACGGACGCGAGGTCGCGGCGCTGCAGTCCTGAAGATTTTCCGGCGGGAGGGTTGTTCGATGAGCTTCAGATCCAGCTACGGCCACAAGTGCGCGATCGAACTGTATCGCGACGCCACCGAGCGCCAGGCCAAGCTGGCCGGCGTGACCATTCCCACCTTCATGTGCCGGCGCTGCGGCAAGCGCCAGTCGGTGAGCGGACGCCGCCAGGTGGTGCGCGGCAGCTCGCGCTACGGCTATCACTGCGCGAGCTGCAGCACTGCGCGGCCGGCTGGCGCGGGTTGCGAAAGCCGGCCGTCCCAGGTGTAGCGGCAGCGGGTGCCGTCGCTGCTCAGGCTGCGCGCGCCGCGGGTGCGCGGGCGCAGTCCGGCTGCAGGCGATTGACCCCGCTGAGGATTGCGCGGATCGAGGCGGTGACGATGTTGGCATCGATACCCACGCCGTAGCGATCGCCGCCCTGTCCGCCTGCCTCGGTGAGCTCGAGGAAGGCGCAGGCCTGGGCGTTGCCGCCGTTCTCGCTGGGCGCCACCGAGCGCTCCTCGAAGCTGCGCACCTGGACGTCGATGCCGGCGCCGCGCAAGGCGTGGATGGCGGCGTCGATCGGGCCGTTGCCCTCGCCGACCAACAGGTGGCGGGTGCCGCCGAACTCGACCACGAGGCGGATGCCCTGCGCCGCGCCATGCTCGAAGAGGTGGTGCTCGACGTAGCGCACCGGCTCGACGTTGTCGAGGTAGGTGCTGCGGAACAGATCCCAGATCGCTGCCGCCGACATCTCACCGCCGCTGGCGTCGGTGACCTGCTGCACCTCGCGCGAGAACTCCACCTGCAGGCGGCGCGGCATCACGATGCCGTATTCGGTCTCGAGCAGGTAGGCGATCCCGCCCTTGCCGGACTGGCTATTCACCCGGATCACGGAGTCGTAGCTGCGGCCGACGTCGGCGGGGTCGATCGGGAGGTAGGGCACGTTCCACGGCTGGCCAGCCTTTTGAGCGGCGAATCCCTTCTTGATGGCGTCCTGGTGGGAGCCGGAGAAGGCCGTGAACACGAGATCCCCCACATAGGGGTGGCGTGGGTGGATGGGCAACTGGTTGCAGTACTCGACGGTGCGCGCGACCGCGTTGATGTCCGAGAAGTCGAGCCCGGGCGACACGCCCTGGGTGTACATGTTCAGGGCGAGGGTGACGATGTCGACGTTGCCGGTGCGCTCGCCGTTGCCGAACAGGCAGCCCTCGACGCGGTCGGCGCCCGCCATCAGGCCGAGCTCGGCGGCGGCGACGCCGCTGCCGCGGTCGTTGTGCGGGTGCAACGAAAGCACCACGCTGTCGCGGCGGGCGAGGTTGCGGTGCATCCACTCGACCTGGTCGGCATAGACGTTGGGCGTGGCGACCTCGACCGTGGCCGGGAGGTTGAGGATGACCTTGTTCTCGGGCGTGGCGCCCCACTCGGCGGTGACGGCATCGCAGACCTCCCGGGCGAAGTCGAGTTCGGTGGCGGAGAAGGTCTCCGGGCTGTATTCGAGGCGGATCTCGGTGCCGCACTCCTTCTCCATTTCCGCGCCGATCTGCTTGATCAGCCGTACGGCGGAGACCGCGAGCGCGAGTACCTGCGGCTTCTCCATGCCGAACACGAGCTCGCGGAAGGTGGGCGAGGTGGCGTTGTAGACGTGGATGATCGCGCGCGGCGCGCCGCGTACCGACTCCATGGTGCGGCGGATGAGGTCCTCGCGCGCCTGGGTGAGCACCTGGATGGTCACGTCGGTCGGGATGTGGCCGCCCTCGATGAGCGCGCGCACGAAGTCGAAGTCGGTCTGCGAGGCCGACGGGAAGCCGACCTCGATCTCCTTGAAGCCGATCTCGCACACGGTGCGGAACATGCGCATCTTGCGCTCGACGTTCATCGGCTCGAACAGCGCCTGGTTGCCGTCGCGCAGGTCGGTGCTCATCCAGATCGGGGCGCGCTCGATGAGCTTGTTCGGCCACTGGCGGTCGGCGAGCGCGATCGGGGCGAAGGGACGGTACTTGGCGGCGGGGTTCTGCAACATCATGGCGCGGTCCTCGTGGGCATGGCGTGATTCGATGGACGAAAGTCTACGCGCCGTGCGGCGGCAGACGATTGCGTTGTTGCGGTGCGAGCGCGCTTCTTTGTGCAGAAACGTGCGTAATTATTAAGTTAAATGAAATAATCTGCCTTTCGGAAAGAATGGAGCGCCCGATCGTGCAACTCGACCGCTACGACCGCCAGATCCTGGAGCTGCTGCAGCAGGATGGCCGCATCAGCAACCAGGAGCTCGCCGACCGCATCGCGCTGTCGCCCTCGGCCTGCCTGCGCCGGCTGCGTGCGCTGGAAGAGTCCGGTCTGATCCGCGGCTACCGCGCCCTGCTCGACGCCAGGAAGCTCGGCCTGTCGCTGATGGCGCTGATCCACATCTCGATGGATCGCCACACGCCGGAGCGCTTCTCGCATTTCGAGGCGGAAGTGGAGAAGATCCCGCAGGTGCTGGAGTGTTTGCTGATCACCGGCCAGGACGCCGATTACCAGCTCAAGGTGGTCGTGACCGACATGGACGGCTACCAGGCGCTGCTGCTCGAGCGCATCACCCGTATCCCCGGCGTCACCGGCGTGCATTCGAGCTTCGTGCTGCGGCGGGTGATCGACAAGACGGCGCTGCCATTGCCGGGGGCCTGAGCGCCGGGTGTGCACAAACTGGATATATGTCACGTTGTGAGCGGATAGCGGGGGCGGGTGTCTGCGTCCAAGATCTCCGGGCTGCGTGGCCCTTGCGCCGCGCTCGAGTTCATCCAAAATGAAGTCCGCCGTGTGCGGACCCCCAAGGAGACGACATGGACGCCCGCGTTCGCGAACTGGTCAAGGCCACCATCCCTGTGCTCAAGGAGCACGGCGTTGCCCTGACGACGTATTTCTATCAGCGCATGTTCCGCCACAACCCGGAACTGAAGAACATCTTCAACCAGTCGCACAACGAGACCGGCAAGCAGCCGGTGGCGCTGGCGATGGCGGTGCTGGCCTACGCCGAAAACATCGACGACCCTTCGGTGCTGGCGCCGGTGATCACCCTGATCGCCAACAAGCACGCCAGCGTGGGCATCCGCGCCGAGCACTACCCGATCGTCGGCAAGCACCTGCTGGCCTCGATCCGCGAGGTCCTGGGCGACGCCGCCAGCGACGAGCTGATCGCCGCCTGGGGGGTGGCCTATGGCGCGCTTGCCGACGTCTTCATCGACGCCGAGAGCAAGCTCTACAACCAGGCCTGCAACGCCGATGGCGGCTGGAGCGGCTGGCGCAGCTTCCGCATCATCGACAAGGTGCGCGAGAGCGAGGAGATCACGTCCTTCCACCTCGTGCCCTGCGACGGCGGCCCGCTGCCGGCCTACCGCGCCGGCCAGTACACCACCGCGCGGGTGTTCGTGCCCGAGCTCGGTGTGATGCAGTTGCGCCAATACACGCTGTCGATCGCGCCGGGGGCCATGCACTTCCGCATCTCGGTGAAGCGCGAGCCGGCGGGCGCGACCACGCCGGCCGGTCGGGTGTCGAACCGCCTGCACGACTTCTACAAGGTGGGCGACATGCTCGAGCTGGCGCCGCCCTTCGGCGAGTTCTTCCTCGACGAGACCCTCGACGGCCCGGTGGTGCTGATCAGCGGCGGGGTCGGCATCACGCCGATGATCTCCATGCTCGACCGCCTGGTAGCGGCGGCGCCCTCGCGTCCGGTGCAGTTCGTGCATGCCTGCCGCAATGCCGCGGTGTTCGCCTTCGGTGCGCATCTGGCGAAGGTGGCGGAGCGCAACCCGCAGGTGAGGCTGCATCTGTTCCACGACGAAGGCGCGGTTTCGGCACCGGTGCAGGCGGGCCGTGTCGATCTGCGCGCGCTGGCGGGCGAGGTGCTGGCAGAGGGGGCCGACTACTACCTGTGCGGCCCGGTCGGCTTCCTGGAGGCGCAGATCGCGACCCTGCACGAGCTGGGGGTCGAGTCGGCGCGCATCCATGCCGAGGTCTTCGACACCGGCGGCATCGCGACCTGAGGCCGGGGCCGGCTCGTCCGGCTTCGATCCGGCCGCGGGGCCGCGGCCTCGCGTGTGCGCAGCGCGGCCGCCCGGGGTCGGCGCCGGTCCGGTGTTTTTCGGTAGGAGCGACGCAAGTCGCGATTGCAGTGCCTGGAGTCCGCGCCTTCGCTTCGGCACCAGCCGATCGCGTCGCCCGTCGCTCCTGCCCCGTTCGCCTTACTGCCCGGCGTTCGGGAAGAAGAGCTGCTCGCCCTCGATCTTGTACGCGGCGATGGCCTCCTGGCCGGCGGGCGAAACCACCCATTCGACGAACTTGCGCGCCTCGGCCTGTTTCACGTGCGGGTGGCGCTCGGGGTTCACCACCATCACGCCGTACTGATTGAAGAGGCGGGTGTCGCCTTCGACCAGCACCGCGAGGTCGGCGCGGTTCTTGAAGCTGAGCCAGGTGCCGCGGTCGGCGAGCACGTAGGCGCCGCTCGATGCCGCCATGTTGAGTGCCGGGCCCATGCCGCAGCCGCATTCCTTGTATCCGCTCCCCTTGTTGTCGACCCCGGCGGCCTTCCAGTAGCGCAGCTCGGCGGCGTGGGTGCCGCTCTTGTCGCCGCGCGACACGAAGTTGCCGTTGGCGGCGGCGAGCTTCTGCAGCGCACCGGTGATGTCCTTGCCCCGGGTGGCGGCGGGGTCGTCCTTCGGCCCGATCAGCACGAAGTCGTTGTACATCACCTTGCGGTGCTCGATGCCGTGGCCTTCGTCGACGAACTTCCGCTCTGCGTCGGCGTCGTGCACGAACACCACGTCCGCGTCGCCGCGCCGGCCGACGTCGAGGGCCTGGCCGGTGCCGAGCGCGACCACCTTCACGTCGATGCCGGTCGCCTGTTTGAACTGCGGCAGAATGTGGCCGAAGAGACCGGACTGCTCGGTGGAGGTCGTCGAGGCGACGACGATCGAGGTGGCCTGCTGGGCGATTGCGGGGGCGGCGAAGAGGCCGATCGCCACGGTGGCGATTCCGGCGAGGCTGCGGCGGATGCGCGCGATGCGGGTGTTGCGGGTCATGCGGAGTCTCCTCGATTGGGGGTGGGCTCGCGGGGTGGGCGGTGTCGTGGCCGTCGCGGCGGCTGCGGCGACGGATGAGCCTCGGGCAATCTAGGCAGGCGGGTGGGATGGATCAATATGAAGGGATCTGCATAGGATGGAGGGCCGCAGCGGCGTGGATGCCGCCGCGCACCACGGACATGGACCAGAGCGCATGAAGAGCCGCGTGATCGAACGCTGGGTCGAGGCCCACCTCGCCGGACGGCGCATCAGCGCCAACTCGCTGATCATCTCGGTGTATGGCGACCTGATCGCGGTGCACGGCGGCGTGGTGTGGCTGGCCGACCTGATCCGGCTGATGGCGCCCTTCGG
Organism: Thauera sp. SWB20; assembly: GCF_000831325.1. Classification (NCBI taxonomy): domain Bacteria; kingdom Pseudomonadati; phylum Pseudomonadota; class Betaproteobacteria; order Rhodocyclales; family Zoogloeaceae; genus Thauera; species Thauera sp. SWB20. The sequence goes on from NZ_JTDM01000012.1 coordinate 24,386, forward strand.
GCTCAACGAGCGCGTGGTGCGCACCAGCGTCTATCGGCTGGTGCAGGACGACTGGCTGGAGTCGGGACAGGTCGGCCGGCGCAGCTACTACCGCCTCGCCGCATCCGGCATGCGCCGTTTCGCGCCGGCGTGGCGGCGGATCTTCGAGCCCGAGGGGGAGGGCTGGAGCGGGACCTGGCAGGTGGTGATGCTGCCCTCCGCGCTCGAGGCGCGGGTGGCGGACAACCTGCGCCGGGAGCTGTCTTGGGCGGGCTACGGGGCGCTCAACGCCGGCGTGCTGTTGCGCCCGACCGACGACGCCTCGACCCTGCGCAACATCCTCGACGGCTGCGGCCTGCGCGACCGCGTGGTGCCGCTCACCGCGCGCGGCCTGGACGGGGTGACCGGCGCGGCCACCGACGAGCTGGTGCGCGAGTGCTGGGACCTGCAGGCGATCGCCGCCACCTACGACGGCTTCATCGAGCACTTCCGGCCGCTGCTGCGCGCCTTCGGTGCGGGCGAGGCCGAGCCGGAGCAGGCCTTCCTGGTGCAGACCCTGTTGATGCACGAGTTCCGCCGCGTGCTGCTGCACGATCCGCAGCTGCCGGTGCAGGTCATGCCCAACCGCTGGCGGGGGGACGCGGCGCGCGAGCTGTGCGCGCGACTGTATCGGCTGAGCTGGCGAGCGGCGTGCCGGCACCTGCAGGCGAGTTGCGCCACGCCCGAGGGGCCGCTGCCGCCGCCGTCGGCGCAGTTCTTCCGCCGCTTCGGCGGTCTGGAGCTGCCGCCGGCGGCGACGGACGAGGTCGCGGCCGAGGGCTGAGCGGGCGCTGTGAGGCGCCCGCCCGCATGGCCGCTCAGGCGTTGCCGAGGCGGGGTGCGCTGGCGAGGCCGGCGGGCTTGCCGCCGCGCACGGGGTGATGCTTGAGCGCGATGCCCTGGGTGAAGGCGGCGCGACGGATCAGGGTGTATTTGAACCACCAGCCGGCGCCGGCAGCCAGCAGACCCGCCGCGGCGAGCGCGCTGCCCGCGCCGGGCACGCCGGCGAGGATGCCCGCCGCGGCGAGCAGCGCGAGCCCAGCCGGCAGCAGGTGGCCGACGCGCACCATGCGCGCCGCGATCGCCTCGAAGGCCTGCACGCTGGGGGCCGGGGCGCAATCGGCGCGCAGGCCGTCGAGGTAGCGTCTCCACAGCAGCAGGCGGGCGCACAGGGCGAGCACGAGGGCCATCGCGGCGGCGATCTGCAGCCCGCCCGCCAGGGTGGTGGCGATCAGGCCCGCGCCCTCGGCCAGTCCGGTGCCCAGTACCAGCGGCGCGCAGCGCGCATGGCGCCAGGCGGGGATGCCCTTGTCGGCGGCGAGGATGCGCGCCTGGGCGTAGACGAAGGCGAGGCCGCACAGCCCGGCGAGTGCCTGCGCGGCGGGGTGGGCGGTGTAGAGGGCGAGCACGCCCGCGCCGAACAGCGCCAGTGCGACCGAGGCCTCGCGCGTCATCCACGAGCTGCGGATGTGACGGAAGACGTTGAGCGCGCGCCACGGTCGGCCGATCTCGAACCAGACGCACAGCAGCCCGAGGGCGACGAGGAGCAGGCCGGCGGCGAGTTGCGGGCGCACCTCGACACCGGCGAGGCCGGCGAGCCCGGCGAACAGCACGAGCCCGCCGCCGCTGCCGCCGCAGATGAAGTTGCCGGCGGCGCGCCAGTCCCAGTGCTGCTGCAGGCGGGGTGCGGGCTGGCCGGGGAGGGGGGAACGGTTCGGTTTCATCAGGCGTGATCCCAGATGTAATAGACGCTCGGACCGGTGCCGAGCTCCTCGTGCATGTGGAAGTGCTGGGTTTTTGCGAGCAGGCGGCTGACCGCGCTGTCGGGGTCGTCGATGTCGCCGAAGACCATCGCGCCCGAGATGCAGGAGTTGACGCAGGCCGGGGTGACCTCGGGGTCGCGCCCGGGGATGCGTCCGCTCGCCGCGGCGGCGTCGATGCGTTCCTTGCAGAAAGAACACTTGGTCGCCACCGAGATGCGCGACGGGTCGAAGCGGATCGCCTCGGAGGCGATCGGCTGCTCGCCGTAGGCGAAGCGCGCTTCGTGCACGATCGAGCGCGCCTCGTAGGGACAGGCCATCACGCAGTTGGCGCAGCCGATGCACACGTCGTAGTCGATGGTGACCAGGCCGTCGCGGCGCTTCTGCGTCGCCTCGGTGGGGCAGACCGCCGCGCACGGCGGCTCGGCGCAGTGCATGCAGGCCGTCGGCAGGAAGCTGCGGCGCACGTCGGGGAACTCGCCGGTCTCGAGGTCGAGCACGCGGCGCCACTGCACGCCGGGCGGGGTGGCGTTGGCGTTCTTGCACGCCGCGGTACAGGTCTGGCAGCCCACGCAGCGGCGCAGGTCGATGCTCATCACATAGCGGGTCATTGCACGGTGCTCCCTTCGAGACGGCGGATCGCCACGCGCACGATGTCGGCGCCCGAGCCGGTGGCGTCGGTGAGTTCGAGCGACATCGGCGCCACGGTGTTGAGGCTGGGCATGCCGAAATCCTTGGCGACCGGGGTGGCCCAGTGGTCGAACTGGCCCGGGATGACCAGGGTGTCGGGGCGGATGCCGTGGGCGAGCACCGCCTTGCCGTAGGTGGCGCCGATGTGCGAGCGGATCTCGACGCGGTCGCCGTCGGCGATGCCGAGGCGCCTGGCGGTGTTGGCGTTCATGATCACCCCGGCGTGGCCCCGCACGTTCTGCGCCACCTCGCGCATCAGCGCGATGCTGACGTTGCCGCCGGTGTGGTACTGCATGCTCTTGGTGGCGAGCAGCCACAGCGGGTAGTCCTCGGGCTTCGCGCCGCTGTCGACCAGGGCCTGCTCCCAGCGCCCGGGAACGTCGTGCCATTCGGGCAGGGCGGTGTATTCGGAGAGCTGGGTGTCCCACCAGTGCATGTCGTGCTCGTGCAGGCGGTTGCCGAGCTCGCGGCCGATGCGCAGCAGGCGCTCCTGGTAGGGCAGCTCGTAGCGCAGGCCCTTGTCGGCCAGGGTGGGGGTGAGGTACCACGAGCGCTGCGGCATCGGCACGGTGTAGAAGCCGTGCTCCTTGAACCAGGCGAGGTCGTGGGTCTCCTGCCCCTGCGAGAGATCGGTGCTCGCCGCGCGGCAGATGGCGTCCCAGATCGTGTCCACGTCGTGCGTGCGCGTGGGGTCGAGGCTGAAGTCGTAGCCCTCGCCGGCGAGCGGCGAGACGCCGCCGGCGCCGCGGTTGATCGCCTTGTTGTAGGGCTCGAGCAGGCCGGTGCGGCGCGCCAGCTCGGTGCTGATCCAGGTGAAGTCGCGCGCCTCGCCCTGCGGCTCGACCGCCGGCTGGCGCAGCACCACGCCGCGCGCGGTCCAGAACTGCTCGACGAACTTGGTGCCGCCGACCTTGATCATCTGCAGGGATTCGAGGTCGGTGGCCTCAGGCAGCAGCAGGTCGGCGAAGAAGTTGGTCTCGTCCACCGTGTAGGCGAAGGACACGGTGAAGGGGAAGGTGGCGATCGTCTCCACCAGGCTGGGCGTGTCCCAGAACGAGATCGCCGGGTTGGAGCGGTAGATGAACCAGATGTCGGGCAGGGTCGGCTTGGGCATGTTGAAGTCGCGCGGCACCTCGCGCTGGAACATCCACGCCAGCTGGGTGGGGCCGAGCGCCTGGCTCCATGCCGAGTTGCCGACGATCGGCACCAGGGTGCGGTGGGCGTTGCGGCCGGTGGGCCGGGCGACCCAGTGCTCCTTGTCGGTGGGGTTGAATTTCTGCGCCATGAAGCCGTCCTCGCCAGCGGCGACGCTGAGGTGGCGGTCGTCGTGCGGGCGGTTCAGCCGCACCGTGGTGCCGAGGGTACCGCCCGGCACCTCGAGCGCGCCCACCAGGGTGGCGAGCACCGTGCGCGCCCAGCAGCACTCGAAGGCGCCCCAGCCGTTATTCACCGACTTGCCGAGGGTGACCGCGACCGGGCGCAGCGGCAGGGTGGCGCCGTCCACCTCGATGGTGGCGCCGACCTGCGCGTTCTCGAGGTACTCGCCCGCGATGCGGCGGATGGTGGTCGCGGGCACGTCGCAGATGCCCTCCGCCCACTCCGGCGTGTATTTGCGCATGTGCTCGACCAGCATCGTGTGGGCGGGCGTGCCCTCCACGTCGACGAGCGCATGGCGGGCGTCGTCGGCATCCACGGTCACCGCCGCGGCGACGCAGAAGCGGCCTTCGAGCGCGGGCTCGACGCCCGGGGTGTTGAAAGGCACGGCGCGGCCGGCGGCGGGATCCCACACCAGCGGCTTCGCGCTGTCGGGGTCGCGCAGGTAGAGGCCGTCGGGGCCGACCAGGTAGGGCGAGGACGTGCGGTCGCGCAGGAAGGGGAGGTCGAGCTGCCCGAGGCTGTGCTCGCACACCAGCACGTGGATCAGCGCGAACATGAAGGCGGGGTCGGTCTTGGGGCGGATCGGCACCCACTCGGACGCACAGGCGCCGGTGATCGACAGGTGGGGCTCGACCTGCACGCGCTTGTAGCCGCGCACGCGCGCGTCGGCGTGGCGGGTGACCGCGCACGGGCCGCCGGAGGCGTCGACGTTGCTGCCGATCGAGATCACGTAGCGGCAGTTGGGCGTGTCCGCGGCGACGGTGAAGGCGCGGTGCCAGAACTCGCCGTAGAGGTGCTCGGAATGCACGCACTTGACGCCCTGGCCGGAGCCGAAGCTGAAGTCGATCGGCCCCCAGGCGGCGAGGAAGGCGGGCAGGGTGCCCATGTACATCGCCGGCGTGCCGCCATGGCCGAAGCTGGCCGCCACGCGCGGCAGGCCGGAGTCGTCGACGAGGCCCTTCTCGCGCACCGCGGCGAGGCGGGCGGCGATGGTATCGAGCGCCTCGTCCCAGGAGATCGGTACGAAGCCCGGATCCTCGTTGCGCCCCTTCTTCGGGTTGGTGCGCTTCATCGGCTGCAGGATGCGGTGCGGGTTGTAGGTCTTCTGCACCAGGCCGTGCGCCTTCACGCATACGCGGCCGCGCGCGGGATGCACGTCGGCGGCGGCGAAGTTGGGTTCGATCTCGGTGGCCACGCCGTCGATCACCTTGACGGTCATGAAGTCGGGGCCGGCGACGCAGTTGTAGCAGTAGCTCGGAATCTTGCGTTCGTTGCGGGCGGTGGCGGCGGTCATCGCGGACTCCTCGCTCAGTGCATGCGTTGCGGGTGGGTGTAGACACTGTGGCGGTGGCCGCGCGCGAAGCCGACCAGGGTGACGCCCGCGGCCTCGGCCAGGCGCACCGCCATGCCGGTCGGCGCGGACAGCGCGGCGATCGCGGCGATGCCGACGGTGGCGGCCTTCTGCACGATCTCGTAGCTGGCGCGGCTGGTCATCAGCACGAAGCCGTCGTCGAAGCCGCAACCGCGCGTGGCGATCGCGCCGATGAGCTTGTCGAGCGCGTTGTGGCGGCCGACGTCCTCGCGCACCAGCGCGACGCTGCCGTCGCGCCGGCACCACGCCGCCGCATGCACCGCGCCGGTGAGCTGGAACAGCGGCTGCAGCGCGGCGAGCTCGGCCTGGGCGCGCTCGAGCGCGCCGGGCTGGATCGCGGTGTCGGCGAGGCGGGCGGGCGGCAGCGGGCGCTGCAGCTGGGCGAGGCTCTCGATGCCGCACAGGCCGCAGCCGGTGCGTCCGGCGAGCGTGCGGCGGCGTTCGCGCATGGCGGCGAAGCGCTCGCCGGCGAGCGCCATGCGCACCTCGCAGCCGAGGGCGTGCTCCACCACGTCGATGTCGTGGAGCTCGCGCGCGCTCGCGGCGATGCCCTCGCTGAGCGTGAAGCCGAGCGCGAAGTCCTCGAGATCCTGCGGGGTGGCGAGCATCACCGCGTGGGAGAAGCCGTTATAGACGAGGGCGACCGGCGCCTCTTCGGCGACCGCGTCCTCGCCGAGGATCGCGGAGTCGGTGCCGCGGCGTTCGACGCCGTAGCTGCGGTGCGCGCCGCTTGCGGGGTAAGGGTGGTCGAGCATGGGGACCTCCTGTCGGGAAGGAGCCGCAAGAGGGTCGTGCAGCGGCTTGACTTAATGATACAAAAAAATATCAAGAAATCAATATCTGCGTATCACAAAATTATAAAGTCAAGTTAAATCATGACGTTGCAGATAGTTAGATATCCACGAATAAGATTGCTCGTGTTGCTTCGCTATGGGGGATTTTGCATAGGATGGGTGCGGCGGGAGCCCGGGCGGTCCGTGCTTGCCGTGCGAGGGGCGGGCGTTCAGTGGCTGCCGAGGCGGTGATTCACGGCGGCCAGGTCGGACGGCGTGTCGATGTCCAGCCAGCTGGCGTCGTTGTCGACAGCGAGTTCGACCAGCGCCCCACGGTGGCGAGCGAGCAGTGCGCGTGCGCCTTCGTCGCCGGCGAGGGCGCGCAGCTCGTCACCGAAGCGCGCGGCGAAGCCCACCGGATGGCCGCGGCGGCCCCGGCAGACGGGGGCGGCGATGGCGGCGCCAGCGCGCAGCGCGTCGGCGACCAGGCGGTGCTGGGCGGTGGGCACCAGCGGCATGTCGCCAAGTGCGACCAGCCAGCCTGCGGCATCGGCGGTGGCGGCCACGCCACAGGCGATGCTGACGCCCATGCCGGGGTGCTCGGCGCCACAGCGAACCACCTCGGCACCCGCCGCACGCAGCTCGTCCTCAAGCGTGCCGGGCTGGGCGGGAACGACCGCCACCACCAAGTCGACGGCCGGCAGCAGGCGGGCGCAGGTGGTCGCGGCCACGCCGCGGCCGTCGGCCAGGCGGGCGACGAGCTTGCCGCCGCCGAAGCGGCTGCCGGCACCGGCGGCGAGCAGGATGCCGACGATCAGGCCGCGCGTGCGAGCGGGCATGCGGCGGACTCCGTCGCCGGGCGTGCGACTGCGGCCGTCAGGCTCGTGCCGTTGCGGCGCGCGGTGAGGTCGGCGACGATCGCGAGCGCGATCTCGGGCGGTGTGCGGCTGCCCAGCGGCAGGCCTGCCGGTGCATGCAGGCGGGCGATCTGCGCGTCGCCGAGGTCGAACAGGCGCAGGCGCTCGCGGCGGGCGGCGCTGGTTGCGCGCGAGCCCACTGCGCCGATGTAGAAGGCGTCGCTGTGCAGCGCGTCGATGAGGGCGAGGTCGTCGAGCTTGGGATCGTGGGCGGCGGCGAGGATCACGCTGCGGCGGTCGGGGCGCATCGCGGCGACCGCGTCGTCGGGCATCTCGGTGGTGATCTCCACGCCGGGCAGCGTCCAGCTCGCGCGGTATTCCTCGCGCGGCTCGCTGAGCGTGACGCGGTAGTCGAGGGCGAGCGCGAACTGGGCGAGATAGGCGGAGAGCTGGCCGGCGCCGACGATCAGCATGCGCCAGCGCGGCCCGAAGGCCGCGGTGAGCCGGGAGCCGTCGAACACCACCGCGGTGTCCGGGACGGAGTCGAGCAGCTCCACGGCGCCCGTGGCGAGGCTCAGCCGGCGTGCGAGCAGTTCGCCGCGCTCGATGCGCGCGAGCGTCTCGGCGAGCCGGCTGCCGGCGTGCAGCGGCTCGAGCACCAGGCTCAGCGAGCCGCCGCAGGGTAGCTGGAAGCGCCGGGTCTGGTCCGCGGTGATGCCGTAGGTGACGAGCTCCGGGCGCTCGAACCATTGCGTGCGCAGGCGATCACTCAGGTCGTCCTCGATGCAGCCGCCGGAGACCGAGCCGGCCAGGCGTCCGTCGCCGCAGATCGCCAGCAGCGCGCCTTCGGGTCGCGGCGAGGAGCCCCAGGTGCGCACCACCGTCGCGAGCGTGACCGGCAGTCCGGCCGCCTGCCAGGCGACGGCCTGGCGCAAGGTCTCGAGATTGACGCTGTCCATGTCGGTTCCTCGGGAAAGGAAAATGTTAGACACGCTAACTGTTGGAGCTCAAACAATTACACTTCGAAGTGTAGCAGGGTGCCGGGCCCTTGCAAATTGAAAGGCACAGCGGCGGGATGTCCGGTTTCGTTTCGTCCCGGCCTCATGCCCAAGGCTGCGGGCTCGCCGCGGACGACGCGCTTGCGCTAACCTCGCACGAGGCCGTCACGATGGCGGCAGACACGGAGAGCGGGCGGCAGATGCGCAGGATCAGGCTGAACTACGTACTCGGCGCGGACACGGGGTCGGCGCCGCTCCACAATCCCCTGCTCGACCTCCTGCAGGCGGTGCGCGAGCAGGGCTCGATCTCCGCCGCCGCGCGTGTGCTGGACCTCTCCTACCGCCACGTCTGGGGCGAGCTCAAGCGCTGGGAGCTCGAGCTCGGCCAGCCGCTGATCCTGTGGGAGAAGGGCCAGGCCGCGCGCCTGTCCGAGTTCGGCGCCAAGCTGCTGCTCGCCGAGCGCCAGGTGCAGGCTCGCCTGTTGCCGCAGATCGAGGCGCTGCGCGCCGACCTCGAGCGCGCCTTCGCGATCGCCTTCGACGATTCGGTGCATGTGCTGTCCTTCCACGCCAGCCACGACGAGGCGCTCGCCGCGCTCGGCGAGGAGGCGCGGACCCGCGGCCTGCACCTGGACATCCGCTTCACCGGCAGCGTCGATGCGATCCGCGCATTGAACGAGGGCCGCTGCACCATGGCCGGCTTCCACGTGCGCCTGCCGGCGGTGCCGGGCTCGCGGGGGTCGTCGTCACACTCGCAGCGCACCTACAAGCCGCTGCTGCGCCCCGGCCTGCACAAGCTGATCGGCTTCGCCCGCCGCAGCCAGGGCCTGATCGTGGCGCATGGCAACCCGCGCGGCCTGCACGGCCTCGCCGACCTCGCGCGCCCCGGCGTGCGCTTCGTCAATCGCGCGCGCGGCACCGGCACGCGGGTGATTTTCGACGAGCTGCTCGGCGAGCTCGGCCTCGCGCCCGCCGCGATCGAGGGCTACGCCAATGACGAACCCTCGCACGCCGCGGTCGCGCAGGCGGTGGCGAGCGGCCAGGCCGACGCCGGCTTCGGCATCGAGGCGAGCGCGCGCAGCCGCGGGCTGGACTTCGTGCCGCTGGTCGAAGAGGCCTACTTCCTCGCCTGCCTCAAGTCCACCCTGGAGCACGACGCCACCCGCGCCCTGCTCGCGCTGCTGCGCACCGCCGCATGGCAGCAGCGCCTGGCCGCCCTGCCCGGCTACGCGCCGATGCAGAGCGGCGAGGTGCTGTCGATGAGCCGGGTGCTGCCGTGGTGGCGCTTCGGGGGGCGTGGAAACGCTCGCGAAGGAAAGCAATAAGCTGATGTTTGAATTGCAATTTTCCGTGAAACATTAGCGCGGAACCTGGCCGCTCGCGTCCGAAGCGCGTAGAATCCTGCCCCTTGTTCACGCATTGCAGCACGGAGCGCGCCATGCTCTATCCCACCCGTTTCGATGTCATCGTGGTCGGCGGCGGTCACGCCGGGACCGAGGCTGCGCTCGCCGCGGCGCGCATGGGCGCGGCCACGCTGCTGCTCACCCACAACATCGAGACCCTCGGTGCGATGAGCTGCAATCCCTCGATCGGCGGCATCGGCAAGGGCCACCTGGTGAAGGAGGTCGATGCGCTCGGCGGTGCGATGGCGGCGGCCACCGACGAGGGCGGCATCCAGTTCCGCATCCTCAACGCGTCCAAGGGCCCGGCGGTGCGCGCCACCCGCGCCCAGGCCGACCGCGTGCTGTACAAGGCGGCGATCCGCCGGCGGCTGGAGAACCAGCCGAACCTGTGGCTGTTCCAGCAGGCGGTGGACGATCTCACCGTGGTCGGCGACCGCGTCACCGGCGTGGTCACCCAGATCGGCCTGCGCTTCGAGGCGCCGGCGGTGGTGCTGACCGCGGGCACCTTCCTCAACGGCCTGGTGCATGTGGGGATGCAGAACTACTCCGCCGGGCGCGCGGGCGATCCGCCGGCGATCTCGCTCGGGGTGCGGCTCAAGGAGCTGGCGCTGCCGCAGGGCCGCCTGAAGACCGGCACGCCGCCGCGGCTGGACGCGCGCACGATCGACTTCTCGGTGATGACGGTGCAGCCGGGCGACGATCCGGTGCCGGTGTTCAGCTTCCTCGGCCATGCCGCGCAGCACCCGCGCCAGCTGCCGTGCTGGATGACGCAGACCAACGAGCGCACGCATGACGTGATCCGCGCCAACCTCGACCGCTCGCCGATGTATTCCGGCGTGATCGAGGGCGTGGGGCCGCGCTACTGCCCGTCGATCGAGGACAAGATCCACCGCTTCGCCGACAAGGACAGCCACAACATCTTCCTCGAGCCCGAGGGCCTGGAAACGCACGAGATCTACCCCAACGGCATCTCCACCTCGCTGCCCTTCGACGTGCAGCTGCAGATCGTGCGCAGCATCCGCGGCCTGGAGAACGCCCACATCCTGCGCCCCGGCTACGCCATCGAGTACGACTACTTCGACCCGCGCAACCTCAAGTCCAGCCTGGAGACCAAGTCGATCGGCGGGCTCTTCTTCGCCGGCCAGATCAACGGCACCACCGGCTACGAGGAGGCCGCCGCTCAGGGCCTGCTCGCCGGCGCCAACGCCGCGCTGCAGGTGCAGGGCCGCGAGCCTTGGTGCCCGCGCCGCGACGAGGCCTACCTGGGCGTGCTGGTGGACGACCTGATCACCCGCGGCGTGTCCGAGCCCTACCGGATGTTCACCTCGCGCGCCGAGTACCGCCTCAGCTTGCGCGAGGACAACGCCGACCTGCGCCTGACCGGGAAGGGCCGCGAGTTGGGCCTGGTCGACGACGTGCGCTGGGCCGCCTTCTGCGCCAAGCGCGAGGCCATCGAGCGTGGCACGGCGCAGTTGAAGGCGGCGTGGGCGCGGCCGGAGGCGATTCCGGCCGAGGACCAGCAGCGCGTGCTCGGCAAGGCGCTCGAGCGCGAGCAGCGCTACTTCGAGCTGCTGCGCCGGCCAGAGACCAGTTACGCCTCGCTGATGAGCCTGCCCGGCGCGCCGGACGAGCGCGAGACCGACGCGCAGGTGATCGAGCAGATCGAGATCGCCGCCAAGTACCAGGGCTACATCGACCGCCAGCAGGACGAGGTCACGAAGCAGATGCAGGCCGAGGCCACGCGCTTGCCGGTGGGCCTCGACTACGCCCAGGTTCGCGGCCTGTCCAAGGAAGTGCAGCAGAAGCTCAACCAGCACAAGCCCGAGACCATCGGCCAGGCCGGCCGCATCCAGGGCGTGACCCCGGCGGCGATCTCGCTGCTGCTGGTGTGGCTCAAGCGCCGCGACTTGGCGGCGCGCGCGGGCGCTGTGGCGCCCGAGCTTGCGGCGCCTGCGGACGCGGGCGACGACGTGGCACGGAGGCCGGCGGCATGAGCGCGCTCGTATGGCGGCCGGAAGGCAAGCGCACCGCTTCCATGGGGAAGAGCTCGCACCGCGACGGGAGAGAATTGCAGTGAGCGGGCGCCTGCAGCCTTACGCCGCCCGGCTCGCCGACGGCGTCGCCGCGCTCGGCCTCGCCCTCCCGCAGGAGACCATCGACCGCCTGCTCGCCTTCGGCGAGCTGCTGCTGAAGTGGAACAAGGTCTACAACCTCACGGCGATCCGCTCGCCGCAGGAGCTGATCACCCATCACCTGCTCGACTCGCTCGCGGTGCTGCCGCAGCTGGAGGCGGTGAACCGGCTCGCCGACATCGGCTCAGGGGGCGGCCTGCCGGGCGTGGTGCTGGCGATCGTGCGCCCCGGGCTGGCGGTGTCCTCGATCGAGACCGTGGGCAAGAAGGCGAGCTTCCAGCAGCAGGCGAAGATCGAGCTCGGGCTGGACAACTTCAGCGTGCTGAACCAGCGCGTCGAGCAGGTTCGGCCACAGTCGCTGCCCGGCGGCGCGCCGGAAGGCGTGATCTCGCGGGCCTTCTCCAGCCTGGCGGATTTCGTCGCGCTGTCCGGCCACCTCGTCGCCGAGGGCGGCGCGCTGTACGCGATGAAAGGCGTGAATCCGGTCGACGAGATCGCCGCGCTGCCTGCGGGCTGGGCGGTGGCGGAGACCCATGCGCTCACGGTGCCGGGGCTGGGCGCCGAGCGTCATCTGCTGGTCATCCGGCGGGCGTGACACTGCGGCCCTGAGAAGCGTCGTGCATGCTGCATCGCCGCATTGAAGTACACTCCAGGGTTTGCACCGTGTGTGCGAGCCTTCCAACCGGAACAGCCTGAACCGACATGGCCAAGATATTCTGCGTCGCCAACCAGAAGGGCGGGGTGGGCAAGACCACCACCTGCGTCAATCTCGCCGCCGCCCTGCACCAGGCCGGGCAGCGCGTGCTGCTGATCGACCTCGATCCGCAGGGCAACGCCACCATGGGCAGCGGGGTCGACAAGCGCGACCTGAAGGGTTCGGTGTATCACCTGCTGGTGGGCATGGTCGATCTCGCCGGGGTGCGGGTGGCCTCGCCCACCGGCGGCTACGACGTGCTGCCGGCCAATCGGGACCTCGCCGGCGCCGAGGTCGAGCTGGTCAACCTCGACCAGCGCGAGAAGCGCCTGCGCAACGCGCTCGCCGCCTTCGTCGACGACTACGACTTCGTCCTCATCGACTGCCCGCCCTCGCTGTCGATGCTGACCCTCAACGGCCTGTGCTGCGCCACCGGGGTGATCATCCCGATGCAGTGCGAGTACTACGCGCTCGAGGGGCTTTCGGACCTGGTCAACACGATCAAGAAGGTGCATGCCAACCTCAACCGCGACCTCAAGATCATCGGCCTGCTGCGGGTGATGTTCGACCCGCGCGTGACCCTGCAGCAGCAGGTCTCGAACCAGCTCGAGGGTCACTTCGGCGACAAGGTCTTCCGCGCCATCGTGCCGCGCAACGTGCGCCTGGCCGAGGCGCCCAGCCACGGCATGCCTGGCGTGGTGTTCGACAAGTCCGCCAAGGGTGCGCAGGCCTACATGGCCTTCGCGCACGAGATGATCGAGCGCGCGAAGACCTTCTGAATTCCGGAGCCGACATGAACAAACCCAGACTCAAGGGCCTCGGCCGCGGACTCGACGCGCTGCTGGCCGCGAACCAGGAAGAGGAGGCCGACAAGGGCGAACTGCAGTCCTTGCCCACGATCGCCTTGCAGCCCGGCAAGTACCAGCCACGCACGCGCATGGATCCGGGTTCGCTGGAGGAACTCGCGGCCTCGATCAAGGCCCAGGGCGTGATGCAGCCGATCATGGTGCGTCCGGTGGGCGAGGACGCCTACGAGATCATCGCCGGCGAACGGCGCTGGCGTGCTTCGCAGATCGCCGGGCTGGCCGAGGTCCCCTGCCTGGTGCGCGAGATACCCGACGAGGCCGCGCTGGCGATGTCGCTGATCGAGAACATCCAGCGCGAGGACCTCAATCCGCTCGAAGAGGCCGGCGGCATCCAGCGCCTGATCGACGAGTTCGACATGACCCACCAGCAGGCCGCCGACGCGGTCGGCCGCTCACGCCCCGCGGCGTCGAACCTGCTGCGCCTGCTCAATCTCGCCAAACCGGTGCAGGAGCTGTTGATGGCGGGTGACCTCGACATGGGCCATGCGCGCGCGCTGCTGCCGCTCGACGCCGCCAGTCAGATCCAGCTCGGCAACCAGGTCGCCGCGCGCCAGCTTTCCGTGCGCGACACCGAACGGCTGGTACAGCAGATCCTGAACCCGCGCCAGAAGAAGCCTGTGTCGCCGCCCGACCGCGACCTGCTGCGCCTGGAAGAGGAGATCGCGGACGCGATCGGCGCGACGGTCAAGATCAAGGCCAACAAGAACGGTGCTGGCGAGCTCACGATCCGTTTCGGCAGCCTCGACCAGCTCGACGGCGTGCTCGGCAGGCTGCGCTGACTCATCCCGGACGCAGACCGGCACCGCCCTGCGGCCGGCCTTTCCTCGCACTGATCACCGCGTTTGCCGAGGCGGATGCGCGCCCCTCCATGCGTTTCCTCCGGGGCCGCGTGACCGCAATGGCGAAGGCTCGTTATGTTATGTCTTCTATAAGATACAACAGCAATGCATTTACCCTTGTTGCAGCGCATCCAAGGTTTGACTTTGCTGCGGTAAACCCCTACCATCCGCGGGATTTCAGGCGGTCGCCGGCGTCTCAGACGCGCACGCGATAACACCGGATGCTTAAAGCTGTCATACTGCAGGTGATCGCGACGCTCGTCGCAGCGGCCCTATCGGGCGCGCTCTTCGGTGTCAGCGGAGCGGTCTCCGCCGCAGGAGCAGGATTGGCATGCGTGCTGCCGAGCGGTCTGTTCGCGTTGCGCCTCGCGGCGATCACGCGCAGGTCCGGTACGGCGAGTGTGACTGCCTTCGTCGCAGGCGAGTTCCTCAAGATCGCCTCGATCGTGGGATTGTTGGTGCTGGTGTGGGCCGTCTATCCTGACCTCCATTGGGGGGGCATGCTGGTCGGTCTCATCCTGGCGCTTAAGGCGAATTTGTTTGCATTTTTGGTAAAGACCTGACCATGGCTACAGAAGGGCACGCCCCCACCGCATCCGAGTACGTCATTCACCACCTGACGCACCTCAACAACACCGGACACGCGCAAGAAAACATCATCGACTGGAGCGTCATCAACCTCGATTCGATGTTCTATTCGATCGTGATCGGTGCGCTCACCGTCTTCCTGCTCTGGCTTGCCGCGCGCAAGGCGACCTCGGGCGTTCCGGGGCGCTTCCAGGGAATCGTCGAGATCCTCGTCGACATGGTGGCCGACCAAGCCAAGGGTATCGTCCATAGCGCCGAGTCGCGCCGCTTCGTCGCGCCGCTCGCGCTGACCGTGTTCGTGTGGATCTTCCTGATGAACGCGATGGATCTGCTGCCGGTCGATCTGCTGCCGCGCATCTGGGAAGGCATGTACGCCGCCGGTGGTGGCGACCCCGCCCACGCCTACATGCGTGTGGTGGCGACCGCCGACCTCTCCGCGACGCTCGGCATGTCCACCGGCGTGCTGCTGCTGTGCCTCTACTACAACATCAAGATCAAGGGTGTCGGTGGCTGGGTGCACGAGCTCTTCACCGCTCCCTTCGGCAGCCATCCGCTGCTGTATCCGATCAACTTCGCGATGCAGATCATCGAGTTCGTCGCCAAGACCGTCTCGCACGGCATGCGACTGTTCGGCAACATGTACGCCGGCGAGCTGATCTTCATCCTGATCGCGCTGCTGGGCAGCACCGCCACCGTGTTCGGCTTCCTCGGTCACGTGATCGCGGGTTCGATCTGGGCGATCTTCCATATCCTGATCATCACCCTCCAGGCCTTCATCTTCATGATGCTGACTCTGGTGTATGTCGGTCAGGCGCACGAGAGCCACTAAGAGTTTCGGTTTCACCTTCAGCGTAGTACCTGGTTTTTAAACTTACTTCCCCACTAAGGAGTCGTCATGGAAAACGTTCTGGGTTTTGTTGCTCTGGCTGCTGGTCTGATCATCGGTCTGGGTGCGATCGGTGCTTGTATCGGTATCGGCATCATGGGTTCCAAGTACCTCGAGGCGTCGGCTCGCCAGCCCGAGCTGATGAACGCCCTGCAGACCAAGATGTTCCTCCTGGCCGGTCTGATCGACGCCGCGTTCCTGATCGGTGTCGGTATCGCCATGATGTTCGCCTTCGCCAACCCGTTCCAGCTCTGATCGGTTCGAGTTCATCCTTTTTTGAACCAACCTGAGGGCCAAGAACCGTGAATTTGAACGCAACCCTGATAGCCCAGCTCGTTGTGTTCTTCATTCTGGCGTGGTTCACGATGAAATTCGTGTGGCCGCCCATCGTGAAGGCGCTGGACGAGCGTGCGAACAAGATCGCAGACGGGCTGGCAGCTGCGGACAAGGCCAAGGCCGATCTGGCACTCGCCGAGAAGAAGGTCGTCGAGGAACTGCGCAAGGCCCGCGAATCCGCGGGTGATGTGCGGACCTCCGCTGAAAAGCAGGCGAGCCAGCTGATCGACGAGGCCCGCGCCGAAGCCAGTCGCATCATTGCCGCCGCGCGCGAGGCCGCCGAGCACGAAGCCGGTGCCGCCACACAGCGTGCCAAGGAAGCCCTGCGCGACCAGGTCGCCCATCTGGCCGTCGCCGGCGCGGAGAAGATCCTGCGCCGCGAGATCGACGCCAAGGTGCACGCGACGCTGCTTGCCAACCTGAAACAGGAACTGCAATAAGTCATGGCCGAGAACGTCACCATCGCGCGCCCCTATGCGGATGCCGCCTTCGAGCTGGCTCGCGGGGCAGGTGCGCTGGGGCCTTGGTCGGAAGCGCTGGATCGGCTTGCCCTCGTGGCGGCCGATTCCGGCATGAAGGCGTGCTTCAACGATCCCAAACTGTCCGCCGAGCAGCTCTGCCAGCTCGTGTTGGGTGTCTCGGGTGACCTGACCGCCGAACAGCAGAATTTCGTCCGCGTCCTCGTGGAAAGCGAACGTCTGCAGGTGCTTCCGGAGATCCGTGACCTGTTCGTTGCTCTCAAGAACGAACACGAAGGCGTCCGGGAGGCGCAAATCGCCTCCGCCTTCCCGCTCGACGATGCCGCTCTGGCCGCATTGAAGGCCGACCTCGAAGCCCGCTTCAAGGCCGCCGTCAATGTCTCCGTCAGTATCGACCCCGAACTGATCGGTGGGGTCCGCATCGCCGTCGGCGACGAAGTCATCGACGCCTCGGTCCGCGGCAAGCTCGCGAACATGGCCGCTGCGCTAAAGAACTAGGAGCATAAATGTCTATGCAACTCAACCCCTCTGAAATCAGCGATCTGATCAAGAGCCGGATCCAGAACCTGCAGCTCGCCGCCACGTCGCGCAACGAGGGTACGGTGGTCTCCGTCACCGACGGCATCACCCGCGTTCATGGCCTGACCGACGTCATGCAGGGCGAAATGCTGGAGTTCCCCGGCAACACCTTCGGCATGGCGCTCAACCTCGAGCGCGACTCCGTCGGCGCCGTGGTGCTCGGCGAATACGAGCACATCACCGAAGGCGACACCGTCAAGGCCACCGGCCGCATTCTCGAAGTTCCGGTCGGCCCCGAGCTGATCGGCCGCGTCGTGAACGCGCTCGGCCAGCCGATCGACGGCAAGGGCCCGATCAACGCCAAGCTTACCGACAAGATCGAAAAGGTCGCGCCGGGCGTCATCGCCCGTCAGTCCGTTTCGCAGCCGGTGCAGACCGGTCTGAAGTCGGTTGACTCGATGGTGCCGATCGGTCGTGGCCAGCGCGAGCTGATCATCGGCGACCGCCAGACCGGCAAGACCGCCGTCGCGGTCGACGCGATCATCAACCAGAAGGGCCAGGACATGTACTGCGTGTACGTGGCCATCGGCCAGAAGGCCTCGACTGTCGCGAACGTCGTGCGCAAGCTCGAAGAGAACGGCGCGATGGAATACACCATCGTCGTCGCCGCCACCGCGTCGGAGTCGGCCGCCATGCAGTATCTGGCCGCCTACGCCGGCTGCACCATGGGCGAGTACTTCCGCGACCGCGGCATGGACGCGCTGATCGTCTACGACGACCTCACCAAGCAGGCCTGGGCGTATCGCCAGGTTTCGCTGCTGCTGCGCCGTCCGCCTGGCCGTGAAGCCTACCCGGGCGATGTGTTCTACCTGCACTCCCGTCTGCTCGAGCGTGCCGCACGCGTCAACGCCGACTACGTCGAGAAGTTCACCAACGGCGAGGTCAAGGGCAAGACCGGTTCGCTGACTGCGCTGCCGGTCATCGAGACCCAGGCCGGCGACGTGTCCGCGTTCGTTCCGACCAACGTGATCTCGATTACCGACGGCCAGATCTTCCTCGAGACCGACCTCTTCAACGCCGGTATCCGTCCCGCGATCAACGCCGGTATCTCGGTGTCCCGCGTCGGTGGTGCAGCCCAGACCAAGGTCGTCAAGAAGCTCTCCGGCGGTATCCGTACCGACCTCGCACAGTATCGCGAACTCGCTGCGTTCGCCCAGTTCGCCTCCGACCTGGACGATGCCACGCGGAAGCAGCTGGAGCGCGGCCGCCGCGTCACCGAGCTGATGAAGCAGGCCCAGTACTCGCCGATGTCGATCGCCGACATGGCCATCGTTCTGTACGCGGTGAACAACGGCTACTTCGACGATGTCGACGTGGGTCGCGTGCTGGCTTTCGAGTCCGCGATGATCCAGTTCGTCAAGACCAAGCAGGCCGCCCTGGTCTCCTCGATCCTGAGCAAGAAGGAACTCGACGCCGAAGGCGAAAAGTCCCTGGCTGCCGCGATCGCCGAGTTCAAGAAGAGCTGGGCTTAAGGCCGGCGAGGGAGACGGAATATGGCTAGCGGTAAGGAAATCCGTACCAAGATCAAGAGCGTGCAAAACACGCGCAAGATCACCAAGGCCATGGAGATGGTGGCTGCATCCAAGATGCGCAAGGCGCAGGACCGGATGCGTAGCGCCCGCCCCTTTGCCGAAAAGATCCGCCGACTCGCCGCGAACCTGTCCCAGGCCAATGTGACCGACTACAAGCACCCCTTCCTGGTCCGCAAGGACCAGGTCAAGCGGGTGGGCCTGATCCTGGTGACCACCGACAAGGGCTTGTGCGGTGGCCTCAACACCAACGTCCAGCGTATTGCGCTCAACGCCATGAAGGACTGGGAGTCCTCGGGCGTGACCGAGATCCGTGCCTGCGCCATCGGCAACAAGGGTCTGGGCTTCATGCAGCGCATGGGCGTCAAGGTGGTGTCGAATGTCACCCAGCTGGGTGACACGCCGCACCTGGAAAAGCTGATCGGTCCGGTCAAGGTCATGCTCGATGCGTTCCAGAACGACGAGCTCGACGCGGTTTACGTGGCTTACACCCGTTTCATCAACACGATGAAGCAGGAGCCGGTGCTCGAGCAGCTTCTGCCGCTCACCGGCGAACAGCTGGGTACGCCGGAGAGCTCCTGGGACTACCTCTACGAGCCGGACCCGCAGGTCGTCATCGACGAGCTGCTGGTGCGCTACGTCGAGGCGCTGGTGTACCAGGCTGTGGCTGAGAACATGGCATCCGAACAGAGTGCGCGCATGGTGGCGATGAAGGCCGCGTCCGACAATGCCAAGAACGTGATAGGCGAACTGCAGCTGGTCTATAACAAGACCCGTCAGGCCGCAATCACCAAGGAGCTGTCGGAAATCGTCGGCGGCGCCGCCGCGGTGTAAGGCATTATTGAATTAAGGATATGACGATGAGTCAAGGTACGATCGTTCAGTGCATCGGCGCCGTGGTGGACATCCAGTTCCCGCGTGATTCGATGCCCAAGGTATATGACGCCCTGAAGCTCGAGGACGTGGCCGACTCCTTCGCCGAAGCGAACCTGACCTTCGAGGTTCAGCAGCAGCTCGGTGATGGCGTGGTGCGCACCATTGCGATGGGTTCTTCCGACGGCCTGCGCCGCGGGATGAAGGTTGCGAACACGGGCACGCAGATTTCCGTGCCTGTCGGCATGGGTACGCTCGGCCGCATCATGGACGTGCTGGGTCGCCCGATCGACGACGCCGGCCCGATCGAGACCGACGAGCTGCGTGCCATTCACCAGAAGGCGCCGAAGTTCGACGAGCTGTCGCCGTCGGTGGAACTGCTCGAGACCGGCATCAAGGTTATCGACCTGATCTGCCCGTTCGCCAAGGGCGGCAAGGTGGGTCTGTTCGGTGGCGCCGGCGTCGGCAAGACCGTGAACATGATGGAGCTGATCAACAACATCGCGAAGCAGCACTCCGGTCTGTCGGTGTTCGCTGGCGTGGGTGAGCGTACTCGTGAGGGTAACGACTTCTACCACGAGATGAAGGACTCCAACGTTCTCGACAAGGTCGCGATGGTGTTCGGTCAGATGAACGAGCCCCCGGGCAACCGTCTGCGCGTGGCGCTGACCGGCCTGACCATGGCCGAGCGCTTCCGGGACGAAGGCCGCGACATCCTGTTCTTCGTGGATAACATCTACCGCTACACCCTGGCCGGTACCGAAGTGTCCGCGCTCCTGGGGCGTATGCCGTCCGCGGTGGGTTACCAGCCGACGCTGGCCGAAGAAATGGGCCGCCTGCAGGAGCGCATCACCTCCACCAAGGTCGGTTCGATCACCTCGATCCAGGCCGTGTATGTGCCTGCGGACGACTTGACCGACCCGTCGCCTGCCACCACCTTCCTGCACCTCGACTCCACCGTCGTGCTGTCGCGTGACATCGCTGCCCTGGGTATCTACCCGGCCGTCGATCCGCTCGACTCCACCTCGCGCCAGCTCGATCCGCTGGTCGTGGGTGAAGAGCACTACAACGTGGCGCGTCAGGTTCAGATGACGCTGCAGAAGTACAAGGAACTGCGCGACATCATCGCGATTCTGGGCATGGACGAGCTGTCGCCGGAAGACAAGCTGTCGGTGGCACGCGCGCGCAAGATCCAGCGTTTCCTGTCGCAGCCCTTCCACGTTGCGGAAGTGTTTACCGGCTCGCCGGGCAAGTACGTCTCGCTCAAGGACACGATCAAGGGCTTCAAGATGATCGTCTCCGGCGAACTGGACAGCCTGCCTGAACAGGCCTTCTACATGGTCGGCAACATCGACGAGGCCATCGAGAAGGCGAAGAAGCTCCAGTAACGAGGCCGCCCGCGCGTCGTGCAAGCGGCGTGCGGGACATCAAGGGGAAACACAATGGCTATGACGGTTCATGTCGACATCGTCAGCGCGGAAGAGCAGATCTTCTCCGGGCTGGCCGAGTTTGTCGCATTGCCGGGCGAAGCGGGCGAGCTGGGCATCCTGCCCGGTCACATGCCGCTGATGACCCGGATCAAGCCGGGTGCCGTGCGCGTGCGTGCCCAAAACGCGACCGAGGAAGAGCTGATCTTCGTCGCGGGAGGCCTGCTGGAGGTTCAACCGGGTCTGGTGACGGTGCTCGCCGACACCGCGATCCGCGGCAAGGACCTCGACGAGGCGAAGGCGCTCGAAGCCAAGCGCAAGGCTGAGGAAACCATGGCGAACCAGACCGCGCGTCTGGACTATGCCAAGGCCCAGGCCGAGCTCATGGAAGCGGTGGCGCAGCTCGCCGCGATCCAGCGCCTGCGCAAGCGCGGTCACTGAGACCGGAGCGCGCCGGTCCGCCGGCGCGTTCGACATCCCGAAAGCAGCTCACCTCGAGCTGCTTTTTTTTGCCGGTTTTCCGGGCTCGGTGCGCGGCGCGGGCTACATGCGAGCCGGGCGCGTACCGCTTGCTCAGCGCCGCTTTTCCAGCCTCGCTACGCGCTTGTCCAGGCGCGCCACGGCGTCGCGCAACGCCACCACCTCTTCGGCGAATGCGGGCAGGGCCTTGCGCGGGACGAGCAGGGTGGATTCCTCGGTAAGGTATTCGGCCACGTTCCCGCTTGCGCGCTCCAGGCTGCGGCGGCCCTCGTCCACGACCTTGCGCCCTCCTTCCACCAGGCGGTGGGCGGCGATGTCGCCGAACAGCCGCGCCAGGTCTTCCTCGGCATCCCAGCGCAGATGACGGAAGACGAAGCCGAGCGCCTCGGCGAGTTCGGCGTTGCCTTCGATGCGCACGTGGCGCATCGCCGTCTCCAGTCCGTCCACCAGCAGCCGCGGCAGGTCGGCCACCGCGAGGCGCAGGCTCACCTCGGGTGCTTCCTCACCGCTCCACTCGGCGAGCTGACCCTCGTTGGTCACGGAAAAGTCGATCTCGGCCACAGGGCTGAGGACCAGCCGCGCCGTGCGTCCCGCGTGCGGCTGCAGGCGCTGGCGAGCCCAGCCGGCCTGGGACAGCAGATGGTTGGTGGCCGAGAGGAACAGGCTCGAAATCATGATCGGGGCTCCGGAGAAGGGCTGGAGGGAGGTTCGCCAAGGATACGCAGCGGTGAGGCATCCTGTCGCGGGCGGGGCGCCGAAAATGCCGCGGGCCTGCCGATGCCTCCGGGGAGACACGGGCAGGCCCGCGGCAGCGGGGGGACACGAGGCTCGTGACCCCGATCGCTTACTGCGACTGCTGGATTCCCGCGATCAGCCAGCCGCCGCTGCCGGCGAGCGGCTTGCTCAGGTGCCAGATCTCGTCGAAGGCTTCCGGAGCGGCTTCGGCCTGTTCGCGCAGCAGGCCGCTGAAGCGGACGCTGACGACGTAGCGATCGTTCTCCTCGGCGACGTCGATCACCTGGGCGTTCAACTCGACCACGTCCGTACGCTGCCCGGCACCCTTGCGCTCGTTGACCTGCATGCACAGCTCGGCGAACACTTCGGGGGTGGTGAACTCGCGCAGATCGTCCAGGTTGCCGGCGTCGTTGGCAGCCTGCAGGCGGATGAAGTTGAGCTTGGCCTGGCGGGCGAAGCCTTCGGCATCGAAGCCGCTGGCGAGCGCCTTGTCGAGGCCGCTCTGGGCGGAGACACTGCCGCCGGCCAGCGGACGACCGGCCTCGAACTGCTGCGGACGGGCCTGTTGCGCGGCGCCTGCAGGTGCGCCGGCGTACTGCAGGTCGCGCGCGGGCTGTTGCGCGGCCGCGTTCGCTCCGCGCCGGAAGATCAGGCGGAAGACGAAGAATGCCGCCGCGGCGAGGAGCAGGATCATGACGAAGTTGGCGAAGCCTTCGCCGAGGCCCAGGGCCGAGAACAGTGCGGCAAGGCCCAGACCTGCGGCCAAGCCCGCGATCGGACCCATCCACGAACGTTTGGGCTGCGCAGCCGCGGTGGCTGCACCGGCGGCGGGCGCCTGCTGCTGGGTTGCCGAGGGCTGGCGCTGCGCAGGTGGCGTGGCTTGTCGCTGCATGCCGAAGCTGCTGCCACCGCCGAGGCGCTTGGCTTCGGCTTCGGTGGCGACGAAGCCGAAAGACATCACGGCGACGATCAGGGTGAGGAAGAACTGCTTCATCTGTCGGGGTCTCCTGGTTCAGATCTTGTAACCGCGGTGCAGGGCAACCACCCCCGCACTGAGATTGAAGTAATTGACCCTCGACAGGCCGGCTTGTTCCATCATCGCCTTCAATTCTTCCTGGCCCGGATGCATGCGGATGGATTCGGCCAGGTAGCGGTAGCTGTCCGCGTCATTGGCGACCTTCTGGCCCATCCACGGCAGCAGCTTGAAGGAATATAGGTCATAGAGCGGCGACAGCGGTTTCCACACGCGCGAGAACTCGAGCACCAGCAGGCGTCCGCCCGGACGCAGCACGCGCCGCATCTCGGCGAGTGCGACGTCCTTGTGGGTCATGTTGCGCAGGCCGAAGGCCACGGTGACGCAGTCGAACCAATCGTCCGGGAAAGGCAGCTTCTCGCCGTTGCACTGCGCGGCCGGCATCGCGAAGCCGTGGTCGATCATGCGGTCGCGGCCACGAGCGAGCATCGCGTGGTTGATGTCGGTAAGCCAGACCTGGCCGCTGCGTCCGACCTTCTTCGCGAACGCGAGCGAAAGGTCGGCGGTGCCGCCTGCCACGTCGAGTACGCGGTCGCCCTCGCGCACATCGGAGACCTGGATGGTGAAGTGCTTCCACAGCCGATGCAGGCCGAACGACATGAGGTCGTTCATCACGTCGTACTTCTGCGCCACCGAGGAAAACACCTCGGCGACCTTCTTTTCCTTCTGTTCCTCGGCCACGGTCTGGAAGCCGAAGTGGGTCGTCTTGTCGCTCATGATCTGCTCAGTGATGGTGGCCGCAGCCGCCCTTGGGCGGCGGGGGCGGGACCTTGGACGGGTCGCGGGTGCCGCCCGCACGCTCGAGGGCCTCGAGATAGTTGTTCCACAGTTCTTCCTGGTTGCGGCCGATCGCGAACAGGTAGTCCCAGGAGTACAGGCCGCTGTCGTGGCCGTCCGAGAAGGTGGGCTTGATCGCATAGTTGCCGACCGGCGCGAGGTCCACGATGTCGACGTCGCGCTTGCCCTGCTGCAGGGTCTCCTGTCCCGGGCCGTGGCCGCGCACCTCGGCCGAGGGGGAATACACGCGCAGGAACTCGAACGGCAGCTCGAAGCGGCTGCCGTCGTCGAAGGCGACTTCGAGCGTCTTGCGGTCGCGATGGACGATGATGTCGGTGGGCGTCGGGGTGTTTTCGTCGAGTCCGGCCATGGCGTCGGTCCGCGTGCAGGGGGCCCAATCATACCCGAATCATCGGGGAGCCGTTTCGCTGGCCCGCGGGCGCATCCTCGCTCCCGCGGGCGCTCGGGGCCGCTCGTCGAACAGCCGCGCGAGCTGCTCGAGCAGGGCTGCGCCGAGCGCGTCGGCATCCCGCAGGGTGACCGCGCGGCGGTAATGGCGGGTCACGTCGTGGCCGATGCCGATGGCAAGCAGCTCGACGGGCGAGCGCCGCTCGATCCAGGCGATCACCTCGTGGAGGTGACGTTCCAGATAATCGCCCGGGTTGGCCGCAAGCGTGGCCTCGTCGGCAGGCGCGCCATCCGACACGACGACCAGGATGCGACGCTGCTCGGGGCGGGCGACGAGGCGGCGGTGGGCCCACAGCAGGGCTTCGCCGTCGATGTTCTCCTTGGGGATGCCGTCACGCAGCATCAGGCCCAGGTTCTTGCGCGCACGCCGCCAGGGCGTGTCCGCAGCCTTGTATACGATGTGACGCAGCTCGGCGAGCCGCCCCGGAGCGACGGGTTCGCCCTCGCGCCGCCACTGCTCGCGGGCACGGCCGCCCTTCCAGGTGCGCGTGGTGAAGCCGAGGATCTCGACCTTGATGCCGCAGCGCTCCAGCGTACGGGCGAGGATGTCGGCGCTCATCGCCGCAACGGCGAGCGGACGGCCGCGCATCGAGCTGGAGTTGTCGATCAGCACGCCGACCACGGTATCGCGAAAGCCGGAAGCCTTCTCCATCCTGAACGACAGGCCATGATCGGGACTGACGACGATGCGGTCGAGTCGCCCGGGATCGAGCCAGCCTTCCTCCAGATCGAAGGCCCAGTCGCGCAGCTGGCTCGCCAGCAGGCGTCGCTGCAACCGCTTGGCGAGTCGCCCGACGAGTTCCGGGAGACGCATCAGCTCGCGGTCCAGGCGGGCGCGCAGCGGGTGCAGTTCCGACGCGTCGCAGAGCTCTTCCGCGCCCACGGTCTGGTCGAAGGCGGTGGTGTAGGCACGGTACGACGCGCTGGGCCCCCGCGCAGACGCGGCGTCGCGGACTGCGTCCCCTCCTGCCGCGCCAGTCCGTGCCGGCGCGGCGGCCAAGTCTGCCTGCGCTGCCCGTCCGCCCTCGTTCCGACCGGACGAGGCGTGGCGGAGCGAGGGCTGCGCGTCCCTCGCAGCCGCGCCGCCCGCCCGCGCCTGCTCCGCAGCGTCCTCGTCTCCGGATTCGCCCTCGCTGCGGGCCAGCTTGCGCGGCTCGCGGGCTTCGCTGGTGGGGTTTTCCAGGTCGAGCGCCTCGATCAGTTCATGCAATCCGGCGGCGAACGTGCGTTCGTCGCGCAGGTGCTCGCGTAGGCCGTCGAGGCGCGGGCCGACGTGGGCGTCGAAGTAGGGTCGCCACAGCTCGGCCATGGTCCGCGCCGCCGGCGGGGGAGGCGCGCCGCAGAAGCGTTCGCGGGCGAGGACGTGCAGGGCCTCTGCGAGCGCAACCTGTTCCCGGCTGGTCGCGCGGTCGAGCCGCCTGTCCCGGCAGCGCTGCTCGATGAGCGCGGCGATGTTGGCCGCCACGCCCGGCATCCGGCCCGCCCCCAAGGCCTCGACGCGTGCCTGTGCGATCGCATCGTAGGCCGCGCGTGCGCGCTCGCCCTGCAGATCGTGCAGGGCATGGAGGCGCTCGTCGTGATGGCGCAGGCGCAGGGCCTGCGCGTCGGCCTCGCCGCGCAGGCGGACGATCTCCGCCGTCGTCAGGGCGGGCGGCAGTGCAGCGGTTTCGATGCCGTCGACGCCGGACGGGGCGGACGCGCCGCCGGCGCACCCGGCGATCGCACGCAGGGTGCTGTCGACCGCCCGCAGAAAGACGGCCGTGTTCGCGACTCCGCGCAGGGGCCGGGAGCGGGGGCGTTCGCTTGTCATGAGGCTGCGATCAGCCCGCGGCGGCGCGCGGATCGATCAGCTCCTCGCCGAAACAGCGCTGGTAGTACTCGGCCACCACCGCGCGCTCGATCTCGTCGCACCGGTTCAGGAAGCTGACCCGGAATGCGAAGCGAAGGTCCGCGAAGATCAGCGCGTTCTCGGCCCAGGTCAGCACCGTGCGCGGCGACATGACCGTCGACAGGTCGCCGTCGATGAAGCCGCTGCGGGTCAGTCCGGCCAGCATCACCATGGCGCCGACGCGGGCGCGTCCGGCTTTCGTGTCGTATGCGGGCATCTTGGCGACGACGATCTCCACCTCGGCATCGTGGTCGAGGTAGTTCAGGGTCGCGACGATGTTCCAGCGGTCCATCTGGGCCTGGTTGATCTGTTGGGTGCCGTGATAGAGCCCGGTGGTGTCGCCCAGGCCGATGGTGTTGGCGGTGGCGAACAGGCGAAACGCCGGATGCGGATGGATCACCCGCGACTGATCGAGCAGCGTGAGCCTGCCCTCGACCTCCAGTACGCGCTGGATCACGAACATCACGTCGGGCCGGCCGGCGTCGTATTCGTCGAAGACCAGTGCGCAGGCATGTTGCAGGGCCCAGGGCAGGATGCCCTCGCGGAACTCGGTCACCTGCTTGCCGTCGCGCAGCACGATGGCGTCCTTGCCGATCAGGTCGATGCGGCTGACGTGGCTGTCGAGGTTGATGCGCACGCACGGCCAGTTCAGGCGTGCGGCGACCTGCTCGATGTGGGTCGATTTTCCGGTGCCGTGATAGCCCTGGATCATCACCCGCCGGTTGAAGGCGAAGCCCGCCAGGATGGCCAAGGTCGTATCGGGATCGAAGCGGTAGGTGTCGTCGCGTGGCGGCACATGCTCGCTGCCCCGGCTGAAGGCCGGCACCCTCATGTCGCTGTCCAGCCCGAAGGCCTCGCGCACTGGACATTCGGTATCGGGCAGGGGCGGAAGAGGGCCTGCGGCTGTCATCGGGATTTCGGTCATCGAGGGCTCCCGGGTGTGGAGGAGGCAAGGGCGGTCCTGGCGAATCGGCAAACAATCCAGTTGCAGAAAAAGTTTGTTGGAGCAACAATTGGAACACAAACAATTTGAGGCGCCAATAGCATGCCCCCGGATGATCCGAACCCAGGCAAGCCGGCAGTGGTTTCCCATGGTCCCATGGCCGACGAACTCGGCTTCCACCTGCGCTGCGCGCAGCTTGCCGCGTTCAAGCACTTCGCCCATGCCGTCGGTGCGGTGGAAGGGATCACGCCCGGCCTCTACGGCATGCTCCAGGCGATCGACAACAACCCCGGGCTGAGCCAAAGCGCGCTGGCGGTCGCGATGGATGTCGACCGCTCCTCGATCGTCAAGGTCGTCGATCGGCTGGAGGGGAAAGGCTTGATCGTCCGTGACGCCTCTCCGACCGATCGCAGGCGGTACCGGCTGCACATGACGGCGACCGGCGCGCGGGCGCTACGGCGTATCCAGGACGCCGTGATACGCCAGGACCGGGTCTTCTCGGCGCGCCTCGACGACACCGAGCGCGCCACGCTGATCGCGCTGCTGACCCGACTTTACCGACCAGACAGTGAAACCCCGACCGCTCGCGCGGGAATAGGAGCCGAATCTTGAAGAACATCCTTCGCCTGACCCTCAACGGGCGTCTCCGTGAGGACCTCGTCCCCGACAACATGCTGCTGCTGGATTACCTGCGCGAAGCGGTCGGCCTCACCGGGACCAAGCAGGGCTGCGATGGCGGCGAATGCGGCGCCTGCACCGTCCTGGTGGACGATCGCCCCCGCCTCGCCTGTTCCACCCTGGCCCACCAGGTCGCCGGCCGGAAGGTCGAGACCGTCGAGTCGCTGTCGACCCACGGCACGCTCTCGAAACTGCAGGCCGCATTCCACGAGAAGCTGGGTACCCAGTGCGGCTTCTGCACGCCGGGCATGCTGATGGCGTCCGAAGCCTTGCTGCGCAAGAACCCCGATCCCTCGCGCGAGGAGATCAAGACGGCGCTGGCCGGCAATCTGTGCCGCTGCACCGGGTACGTGAAGATCATCGAGTCCGTGGAGGCCGCGGCGGCGGCCCGGCTGTGCGCGGAGGAGGCGAAATGAACCCGAGGCTCCCCAGGAATGGCACGGTCGGCGCCCGCACGCCCTTGGTCGACGGGGTGGAGAAGGTCACCGGCAAGGCCAAATACACGGCGGACATCGCCGCCCCCGGCGCCTTGGTCGGACGCATCCTGCGCTCGCCGCACGCCCACGCCCGCATCCTGTCCATCGACACCGCGGCGGCCGAGGCGCTGGAGGGGGTGTTCGCGGTCTGCACCGGTGCCGAGACCCCGGTGCCCTACGGCGTGCTGCCGATCGCCGAGAACGAATACCCGCTCGCGCGCGAGAAGGTGCGCTATCGCGGCGATCCGGTCGCAGCGGTCGCCGCGATCGACGAGGCGACGGCGGAGAAGGCCCTCGGCCTGATCCGGGTCGACTACGAGGTCCTGCCCGCGTATTTCACCCCCAAGGCGGCGCGCAAGGCGGGGGCGGTCGCGATCCACGACGACAAGCCCGACAACGTGCTGCGCGAGGTGCACGCCGAGTTCGGCGACGTCGCCGCGGCCTTCGCCGAGGCCGACCTGATCCGCGAGAAGACCTACACCTTCGCCGGGGTCAACCACGTCCACATGGAGCTCAACGCCACCCTGGCCGAGTACGACCCGGTGCGCGACATGCTGACGCTGAACACCACCACCCAGGTGCCCTACTACGTTCACCTGAAGGTGGCGGCCTGCCTGCAGATGGACTCGGCCCGCATCCGCGTGATCAAGCCCTTCCTGGGCGGGGGCTTCGGCGCCCGCACCGAGACCCTGCACTTCGAGATCATCGCCGCGCTGCTCGCGCGCAAGGCCCGGGGCACGGTGCGCCTGATGCAGACCCGCGAGGAAACCTTCATCGCGCATCGCGGGCGACCGTGGACCGAGGTGAAGATGAAGCTCGGCCTCAAGAAGGACGGCAAGATCGCCGCCCTCGTGCTCGAGGCCACCCAGGCCGGCGGTGCGTATGCCGGCTACGGCATCATCACCATCCTCTACAGCGGCGCGCTGATGCACGGGCTCTACCACATCCCGGCGATCAAGCACGACGCCTGGCGCGTGTACACCAACCTGCCGCCGAGCGGCGCGATGCGCGGCCACGGCACCGTGGACACCCGCGCCGCCTTCGAGGCGCTGCTGACCGAGATGGCCGAGGAGCTCGGCATCGACTCGCTGCGCATCCGCCAGATCAACATGCTGCCGGAGATCCCCTACGTCACCATGTACGCCCAGCGGGTGATGAGCTATGGCGTGCCGGAGTGCCTCGAGAAGGTCAAGGCCGCCTCGGGCTGGGAGGAACGCAAGGGCAGGCTGCCCAAGGGGCGCGGCCTCGGCATCGCGCTGTCGCATTTCGTGTCGGGGACCTCGACGCCCAAGCACTGGACGGGCGAACCCCACGCCACGGTCAACCTCAAGCTCGACTTCGACGGCGGCATCACCCTGCTGACCGGCGCAGCCGACATCGGCCAGGGCTCCAACACCATGGCCTCGCAGGTGGCCGCCGAGGTCCTGGGCGTGCGCCTCGACCGTATCCGGGTGATCTCCGCCGACAGCGCGCTGACGCCCAAGGACAACGGCTCGTATTCCTCGCGCGTCACCTTCATGGTCGGCAACGCGTCGATCTCCGCCGCCGAGGAGCTCAAGGGCATCCTGGTCAAGGCGGCGGCGAAGAAGCTCGACGCCCGCGAGGAAGACATCGAGGTCATCGACGAGCTGTTCATGGTGTCGGGCAGCCAGGACCCCGGGCTTACCTTCCAGGAGGTGGTCAAGGCCGCGATGGTCGACTCCGGCACCATCACCGTGAAGGGCACCTTCACCTGCCCGACCGAGTTCCAGGGCGACAAGCGCATCCGCGGCAGCGCGATCGGCGCCACCATGGGCTTCTGCTACGCCGCCCAGGTGGTCGAGGCCTCGGTGGACGAGATCACCGGCAAGGTCACCGCGCACAAGGTGTGGGTGGCGGTCGATGTGGGCAAGGCGCTCAACCCGCTCGCGGTGGAAGGGCAGACGCAAGGCGGCGTGTGGATGGGCATGGGCCAGGCGCTGTCGGAAGAGATCGTCTATGACAAGGGCAGGATGCTGCATGGCAACATCCTGGATTACCGCGTCCCAACCATGATGGAGAGCCCCGACATCGAGGTGATCATCGTCGAGAGCCTCGACCCCAACGGCCCGTTCGGCGCCAAGGAAGCCTCGGAAGGCATGCTGGCCGGCTTCCTCCCCGCCGTCCAGGAGGCGGTATACGAAGCGGTCGGCGTGCGCGCCACCGAATTCCCGCTCAGCCCCGACCGCATCACCGAACTGCTCGACGCCAAGGAAGCCGCAGCATGAACATCCTCGCCGATTTCCGCACCCATCGCCCCGCCACCCTGGCCGACGCGGTCAGTGCGCTGGCCGCCGACGGGGCCGTTCCCCTGGCTGCCGGCACCGACCTGCTGCCCAATCTTCGTCGCGGCCTGGGACAGCCCGCCGTGCTGGTGGATCTGACCGGAATCGGGGGCCTGGAGACGATCTCCATCCTCGCCGACGGCAGCCTGCGCATCGGTGCCGGCGCCACGCTGGAGGCCATCGCCGAGCACGGGCTCGTCCGCAACGCCTGGCCGGCACTGGCCGAGGCGGCCGCGGCGGTCGCGGGTCCGACCCACCGCGCCGCGGCCACTTTGGGCGGCAACCTGTGCCAGGACACGCGCTGCATCTTCTACAACCAGAGCGAGTGGTGGCGTGCCGGCAACGGCTACTGCCTCAAGTACCAGGGCGACAAGTGCCACGTCATCGTCAAGAACGATCGCTGCTACGCCACCTACCACGGCGACGTCGCCCCGGCGCTGATGGTGCTGGGCGCGCGTGTCGAGATCGCGGGGCCCGCGGGCAGGCGCAGCCTCGCGGTGGAGGAATTGTTCCGCGAAGACGGGGCGGGGCACCTGAGCCTCGGACGGGGCGAACTGGTCGTGGCCGTGGAGGTTCCCCCCGCCAGCGGCTGGAGGACCGTCTACGCCAAGGCACGCATCCGCGACGCCGTCGATTTTCCGCTCGCGGGGGTCGCCGTCGCCCTGCGCCGTGACGGAGACCGGGTCGCCGGCCTGAAGGTAGCGATTACCGGCACCAACTCCGCCCCGCTGCGCGTGCCCACGGACGAGCTCGTGGGAGGGCGCTGGGATGCCGCCGCCGCCGAGACCCTGTCCCAGCTGGTGCGCAAGACCTCGAACGTGCTCAAGACCACCGTCACCGGCGTCGGCTATCGGCGCCGGGTGCTGCTGGCGCTGGCGCCGCGGACGGTCGACGCGCTCTGGCAGGGAGGCTGAATCCTTGTAGCCTGGTGTTCCGTTCGCCCTGTGCCGCGCCCTCTGCGAGGGGGCGACCGCAAGCATCCTGCCCGCGTGGCGCCCCACGATGGCGCGCTTCGCCCGCCCCGCACGCCTCTTGTCCGGCCTGGACGGAGGCGCGCGGGGATTGTGCATTGCGCTTCGATGACGTGTCATCAAAGCTTCAAGGAGCTGCAATACACTTCACGGGCATTTTTCAGGGAGCACAGGCATGCCAGCGAACATATTGCTCGTGGAAGACGAGCCGGCGATCCAGGAGCTGATCGCGGCCAACCTCGCCCGCGCCGGCCACCACGTGGTGCGCGCCAACGACGCCGAGAGCGCGCAACGCATCGTGCGCGAGGCGCTGCCCGATCTGGTGCTGCTGGACTGGATGCTGCCCGGCGCCTCGGGCGTCGAATTCGCCCGCCGGCTGCGTGCCGACGAGCGCACCCGCGACATCCCGATCATCATGCTGACCGCGCGCGGCGAGGAGCAGGACAAGGTCACCGCGCTCGAGGTCGGTGCCGACGACTACGTCACCAAGCCCTTCAGCCCGCGCGAGCTGGTCGCGCGCATCAAGGCGGTGCTGCGCCGGCGTGCGCCGCAGACCACCGAGGACGTGGTCGAGCTCGGCGGCCTGCGCCTGGACCCCGCCACCCACCGTGTCAGCGCGGGCGAGACCGCGCTCGCGCTCGGACCGACCGAGTTCCGCCTGCTGCATTTCCTCATGACCCATCCCGAGCGCGTGCATTCGCGTGCGCAGCTGCTCGACCAGGTGTGGGGAGACCATGTCTTCGTCGAGGAGCGCACGGTGGATGTGCACATCCGCCGCCTGCGCTGCGCGCTCGAACCCAGCGCGCACGACGCGCTGATCCAGACCGTGCGCGGCAGCGGCTATCGTTTTTCGGTGCACACCGCGCAAGCCGCGGCCGCCTCCTGAGCGCACCCCCGATCCGTCCCGTGATCCGCTCCCAGTGATCCGCCGCCCGCTCAGCTACGTCGCCCTCGTCATCGTCCTGCCGCTGGGGACGCTGATGGTCCTGGCGGCCCTGGCCGCCGCCTACCGCGGCAGCGATGCCGCACTCGCCCTGCTGGTGGTCGGGCTGGTCGGCTGGACGATCATGCTGGTGCACAACCTGCGCCAGCTCGTCATCTGGGCGCGCCAGCCGGTGGGCACCCCGGTGCCGCAGGTCGAGGGCCTGTGGGGGCGGATCTTCGCCGAGATCGGCGACCGCATGCAGAGCGAGTGCGAGGTCAAGGAGCGCCTCTCGGCCGAACTCGGCCGCTTCCAGCAAGCCGCGCTGGCCATGCCCGACGGCGTGATCTACCTCGCCGAGGACGACACCATCGAGTGGATGAATCCGATGGCCGAGCAGCACTTCGACCTCGACCGCCGCAAGGACCTGCGCATGGCCTTGCCCGGCCTGGTGCGCCAGCCCGAGTTCGTCCGCTACCTTGCCGGGCGCGAGTATGCCGAACCGCTGGTGATGCGCTCGCTGCGCCGGCGCGAGCGCAGCCTGCAGGTGCAGGTCATCGGCTTCGCTGGCAACCGGCGCATGGTGCTGTCGCGCGACGTCTCCCAGCTCGAGCGCCTGGAGACCATGCGGCGCGACTTCGTCTCCAACGTGTCGCACGAGCTGCGGACCCCGCTGACCGTGGTCTGCGGCTTCCTCGAGACCCTGATCGACGGCCTCGACGACTTCGGGCGCGACGAGGTGCTGCAGTACCTGAGCCTCGCCAGCGAACAGTCCTCGCGCATGCAGCGCCTGATCGAGGAGTTGCTGACCTTGTCGGCGCTCGAGACCGGGGCGCCCGCGCCGGCGGAAGAGCAGGTGGATGCCCAGGCGCTGGTGCGCGACGTCGTGCGCGATTGCGAACTGCTCTCCGCGGGCCGTCACGAGGTGCGCCTGGTGCTCGAGGGTGGCGGCGAACTCCTCGGCAGCCACAAGGAATTGCGCAGCGCCTTCTCCAACCTGGCCAGCAACGCGGTGCGCTACACGCCGGCCGGCGGCCACATCGAGATCGGCTGGCGCAGCGGTGCGGGTGGTGGCGAATTCTGGGTCGCGGACGACGGCATCGGCATCGACTCGGCGCACATCCCGCGCCTGACCGAACGCTTTTACCGGGTGGATCGCGGGCGGTCGCGCGAGACCGGGGGCACAGGGCTGGGGCTGGCGATCGTCAAGCACGTCACCACGCGCCACCAGGGCGAACTCGCCATCGAGAGCGAACCGGGGCGGGGCAGCCGCTTCACGCTGCGCTTCACGCCGGCACGGGTCAGGCCGGCCTGACTTCCTGCTCGACCGGCACGAAGCTGCACTGGTCGAAGTTCGCGCCACGCATCAGCACCTTGAGCAGGCGCACCTGCTGACGCTCCTCGCCGTCCCGTACCTCGACGATGCGGTCCTTCTTGAACCAGGCGGGCGGCAGCACGAGCGCGCCTGCGGTCTTGAGCGCGGGCGAGGGCGGCAGCACGAAGGCCTGGTGGAAGGGTTCGCGCGCTCCCGTGCGTGCAGCCGTGCGCCGCACCCCGACCACCCGCGGTACGCCGGGCAGCACGTTGACGCCGACTTCCAGCGTGCCGTCGGTGCGGTACATCAGCCAGCTCAGATCGGCGATCAGCAGCTGATCGGCGTCGGGCGGGCGGATGCCGACGAGCTGGTGGTGGTCCAGGCGCGCCCCGTTGCCGCTGCGGCGCAGGCGGAAGCCGCCCACCGACTGGTCCATCAGTTCCCAGCGCTCGCACTCCATGCCCAGGTCCGCGGCCTGCGCCTCGCGTCGCCGGCTCTCCGAGGTGCTGCCATCGACCGTGGCCACGCGCTCGCCGAAGGTGAGCAGGGAGATGTCGTCGCGGAAGGCGCGCGCCCGTTGCTCGCCGACGGGTTGCTGGAAGAGCTCGCCCTTGATCGCGTAGCCGATCGCGAGCCAGTCGCCGGTGAAGTCGATCGCTCCGGCTTTCTGCCGGCGCGGGAAGCGCCGCCCGGAAGCCGCCAGTCCCCACGGGCGGTAGAGCGACAGCAGCAGGCGCGCGCTGGAACTGGCCGAGCAGTCGTTGCCGAGCCCGAGCGAGGCGGGCGTGACACCACGCTTGAACTGCGCGAGGACGGCCTGGATCTGGGTGGCGAGCCCGCTGCCGTCGAAGCGCAGCACGGTAGGCGTGCGCGCGAGCAGCCCAAGGGGGCGCAGGCCGCTGTCGCCGTCGGTGTCGATGCCGTAGGTGCTGGGCTTGTGTCCCTCGATGCCGGTGTCGAGCGTGCAATAGGGCGCAAAGCGCTGCGCCCAGCGCACGACCCAGTTCAGTTCGCGCTCGCCGCGGCCATAGGGGTTGGCGAGCTCGGCGAGCAGGGTGGCGACGTAGGCTTCCTGGGCACTCTGTGCACGCCAGACCTCGTTGAGCGGGTCGGTCACGCGTACCTGTGCGAGTCCGTTGCGCACGGCATCGTTGTAGGCGACATGCACCGCCCGCCACAACCCTTGCGGCAACTCGAGGTGGGCGCGGTAATACTCGACCAGCACGAGGCCCTCGTAGAACACCCGGCGCTGGGCGAGCAGCGCACGCTGGTCCTCGAGCGTGCCTTCGCGCGCGTCGGCGTCGGCGATGCGTGCGTAGGAGCGCGCCACCGCCTTCCACAGCGAGACCACGCGCTCGAGCGCGCCGCCCTCCTGGTTGCGCGCCGGAGGTTGCGGGTGGATCGCATAAGCGTGCGCCATCTCGCCCTGCACGAAGGCGAGCGTCTCGCGCGCGGCCTCCAGCACCTCGAGGTGCTGGTTGGGCGCCGGGGAGGCCTCCAGCAGGCCGTTGACGATGCGACCCAGGCTGGCATGCGTGGCGCGGAAATCGGTCGGGTGCAGCTTCTGCAGCAGGGCGAGGCAGACCGCGGGCTGGCTGTAGTCCATGGCTTCGCGCGTCCTCAGTCCGGTCCGCTCGGGTGCAGCGCGCCGTCGATCGCGCGTGCGAGGGCGACCGCGTCGGCGGCGGGGTGGATCACGCCGTCGCGCTGCGGTGCGCCCCACACCGACTCGGGGAAGTGGCGGTCGTCGCGGTAGCGCGGGATCACGTGCCAGTGCAGGTGCGGCACCATGTTGCCGAAGCTGGCCAGGTTGATCTTGTCCGGGTCGAGCAGATTGCGCAGCGCCGCCTCGGTGGCCATCACCACATCCAGAAGATGACGGCGATCGGCCGGCGAGAGGTCGGTCATCTCGCCGACGTGCTCGCCCCACACCACCCGGCAGAAGCCCGGGTGGGCGGCGTCATCGACGCGGATGACGCGGCAGCGCTCGTCTTCCCAGAGGACGAGTTCGGACGGCAGGGCGCACAGGGGGCAATCCATGAGGGTTTCTCGGTCGGCTGCGGAGGGTTCGACGGATTTTCAATCTAGGCCCGACGCTGCGGGCGGGCGAGGAACTGTTACGCACTCGGAGCCTTGTCGATGCCCCGGCGCGGGTAATCCTGCGCCACGGTGGCGGTTTCCCCGAGCGCGATCGTGTCGCCGTCGCGGAAGGCGACCAGGTTGCCCGGCGCGATTTGCGTCCAGTGCTCGTTATCGGTGAGCGGCGTGGTGGCGATCACCGCGACGCGGTCCTGCGGACCGGTGAGGCGGCGGAAATCCACCGTGAGGTCCTCGTCGGCCAGGTGGGCCTCGGCGAAGGGCGCGCGCCGGACGATGTAGCACAAGCGCGACGAGCAGTGCGCGAACAGCCAGTCGCCGTCCGAGAGCAGGAAGTTGAACTCGCCGCGGCTGCCGATCTCGCGCGCGAGCTCGCGCAGCGCCGCGTGCAGTTCCGCGGGCGCAGGCTTGCCCGCGGGAAAGCGCGCGGCCAGCGTGTCGAGGATGTGGCAGAAGGCGAGCTCCGAGTCGGTGCTGCCGACCGGCAGAAAGCGCCCCGAGAGCGGCGGCGCGAAGTCCTTCAGGTTGCCGTTGTGGGCGAAGATCCAGTAGCGTCCCCACAGCTCGCGCTGGAAGGGGTGGGTGTTCTCGAGCCGGATCTCGCCCTGGGTGGCCTTGCGGATGTGGGCGATGACGTTGAGCGAGCGGATCGGGTAGCGATTCACCAGCTCCGCCACCGGCGAATGCGCGCTCGGCGCCGGGTCGAGGAAGACGCGCACGCCGCGGCCCTCGAAGAAGGCGATCCCCCAGCCGTCGCGGTGGTGGTCGGTGAGCCCGCCGCGCGCGCGGAAGCCCGCGAACGAGAAACAGATGTCGGTCGGCACGTTGCAGTTCATGCCCAGCAACTGACACATCGTGAAACCCTCCGTTCGCGGCCGCTTCCCCGCTCAGGCGCCGAGCTTCTTCCTCAGCAGCGCGTTGACCTGGGCAGGGCCGGCCTTGCCCTTGCTCGCCTTCATGACCTGGCCGACCAGGGCGTTGAAGGCCTTCTCCTTGCCGGCGCGGAATTCCTCCACCGATTTCTGGTTGGCCGCCAGCACCTCGTCGATCATGGCCTCGATCGCGCCGGTGTCCGTCACCTGCCTGAGGCCTTGCTTGTCGATGACTTCGTCCGCCGTCGCACCCTCGCCGTTCCACAGCGCCTCGAACACCTTCCTGGCGATGGCGTTGGAGATGGTGTTGTCGGCGATGCGCGCCACCAGGCCGGCGAGCTGCGCCGGCGACACCGGCGAGGCGGCGACGTCGAGCTCGGCCTTGTTGAGGCGGGCGGCGAGTTCGCCCATGACCCAGTTGGCGCAAGGCTTGGCGAGCGCGGCCCCGGCCGCCGACACCGTGGCCTGGTAGAAGTCGGCGACTTCCTTGGAGGCGGTGAGCGTGGTCGCGTCGTAGGCCGACAGCCCCCAGTCGTCCATGAAGCGCGCCTTCATCGCCCCGGGCAGCTCGGGCATCTCCGCCTGCACGCGCGCCTTCCATTCGGGCGAAATCATCAGCGGCAGCAGATCGGGGTCGGGGAAGTAGCGGTAGTCGTGGGCGTCTTCCTTGCTGCGCATCATGCGCGTCTCGCCCGTGTCGGGGTCGAACAGCACGGTGGCCTGCTCGATGCGGCCGCCGTCCTCGAGGGTGTCGATCTGCCACTGCACCTCGTAGTCGATCGCCTGCTGCAGGAAGCGGAAGGAGTTGAGGTTCTTGATCTCGCGCCGGGTGCCGAACTCGGTCGCGCCCTTCCTGCGCACCGAGACGTTGGCGTCGCAGCGGAACGAGCCTTCCTGCATGTTGCCGTCGCAGATGTCGATCCAGCGCACCAGCGCGTGCAGCGCGCGCGCATAGGCCACGGCCTCGGCGGACGAGCGCATGTCGGGCTCGGAGACGATCTCGAGCAGCGGCGTGCCGGCGCGGTTGAGGTCGATGCCGGTCATGCCATGGAAGTCCTCGTGCAGGCTCTTGCCCGCGTCTTCCTCGAGGTGGGCGCGGGTCAGGCGCACGGTCTTCTCATACGCCGACTCGCCCTCGCCGACGCGGATGGTGATCGTGCCGCCGACTACCACCGGCAGGTCCATCTGGCTGATCTGGTAGCCCTTGGGGAGGTCGGGGTAGAAGTAGTTCTTGCGCGCGAACACGCTCTTTTCCGCCACGTGGGCGCCGATCGCCAGCCCGAAGCGGATCGCGCGCTCGACCGCGCCGCGGTTGAGCACCGGCAGCACGCCGGGTAGGGCGATGTCCACCGCGCTCGCCTGGCGGTTGGGCTCGGCGCCGAAGGCGGTGCTGGCGCCGGAAAAGATCTTGCTGGCGGTGTTGAGCTGGGCGTGGACTTCCAGCCCGATGACGACTTCCCAATCGGATCGGCTCATGGTGTGTTCTCGTGTTGCGTGCAGCCGGCCACCGGGGTCAGTGGCACTGGCCGTTGGTCCGATCGACGAGGATCGGCCACAGGTAATCGGAGGCGCCGCGGGTGCAGCGGCTGGCGCAGTTGGCGAAGCCGACGGTGACGGCCTTGCCCTGCTCGAAGATGTCCACCGTGCAGCCGTCGGGCGCGCGCAGCTGCACGCTCGGCTTCTCGCGCGTCTGCGTGAATGGGCCGTGGAAGCTGCAACTGCCGCGGCGCGGGATGTCGACGTCGGCGTTGAAGGCGTTGACCTTGGACTGCGCGATGTCGAGCGTGATGCGCGTGGTGTAGCCGGCCTCGTCGCGGAAGCGGCAGTCGGCGCGCACGTCGAGCGGCCGCCACGGCATCGGGCGCAGGTGCTTGCCGGCCGAGCTCGGGCTGGCCAGCACCTCGTCGCTGATCGGCGCGTCGGAAGGCGGCAGCACCGGCAACGCGCAGGCCGACAGCAGCACCGCCGCCGCCAGTGCGGCGAGGCGGCCGTGGAGCGGGCGCAGCGTCGGGCGGGACAGGGCGCTCACTGCGTGGAACTCACGCGGCGCACGCCGGCCGGCGCGCGTGCCAGTCGGTGGCGTGCTGGAAGCGGTGTGCGGCGTGCAGCAGGCGGGATTCGGCGAAATAATCGCCGATCAGCTGCAGGCCCACCGGCAGGCCGTCGGCGCCGAAGCCCACCGGGTGCGACAGTCCGGGCAGGCCGGCGAGGTTCACCGCGATGGTGTAGATGTCGGACAGGTACATCTGCACCGGGTCGTCGGCCTTCTCGCCGAGCGTCCAGGCCGTGGTCGGCGTGGTCGGTCCGGCGATCAGGTCGCAGTGTTGCAGCGCGGCCTGGAAGTCCTGCGCGATCAGGCGGCGCAGGCGCTGCGCCTGCAGGTAGTAGGCATCGTAGTAGCCGTGCGAGAGCACGTAGGTGCCGACCAGCATGCGGCGCTTGACTTCGGCGCCGAAGCCCTCGGCGCGGCTCTTCGCGTACATGTCGGCGAGGTCGCCGTAGTCGGCGGCGCGGTGACCGTAGCGCACGCCATCGAAGCGACTGAGGTTGCTCGAGCATTCCGCCGGCGCGATCACGTAGTAGGCCGGGATCGCCAGCTTCGCGTTGGGCAGCGAGACCTCGACCGTGGTGGCGCCGAGCACGCGGTACTGCTCGACCGCCGCCTCGACCGCGGCGCGCACGTCGTCGGACATGCCCTCGGCGAAGAACTCGCGCGGCAGGCCGATGCGCAGGCCTTCGAGCGGGCGGGCGCAAGCGGGGCCGGCGAGCGCGGCGGCGTAGTCCTCGGTCGGGCGCTCCAGGCTGGTGGAGTCGCGCGCGTCGAAGCCGGTCATCGCCCCGAGCAGCAGCGCGCAGTCCTCGGCGCTGGCGCCGAAGGCGCCGCCCTGGTCGAGCGAGGAGGCGTAGGCGATCATGCCGTAGCGGCTCACCAGGCCGTAGGTGGGCTTGATGCCGGTGATGCCGCAGTAGGCTGCGGGCTGGCGCACCGAGCCGCCGGTGTCGGTGCCGGTGGCGATCGGCGCCAGGCGCGCCGCCACTGCGGCGGCCGAGCCGCCGGACGAGCCGCCGGGGATGCGCCCGAGGTTCCACGGGTTCTTCACCGCGCCGAAGTACGAGCTCTCGTTCGACGAGCCCATGGCGAACTCGTCCATGTTGGCCTTGCCCAGGCTTACCGCGCCGGCGGCCTCGAGCAGGCTCACCACGTGGGCGTCGTAGGGGCTGACGAAGTTGGCCAGCATCTTCGAGCCGCAGGTGGTGAGCACGCCCTCGGTGCAGAACACGTCCTTGTGCGCGAGCGGGATGCCGGTGAGCGGCCCGGCGCTGCCGGCAGCGATGCGCGCGTCGGCAGCGCGCGCGGCGGCGAGCGCGCCCTCGCGGTCGACGGTGATGAAGGCGTTGAGCGCGGGGTTGAGCGCGTCGATGCGGTCGAGGAACAGGCCCGCGAGTTCGACGGCGGAGATCTGCCGGGCGTCGAGCGCGCGGCGCAGTTCCGGGAGGGAAGCGTTGATCATTTTACGGTCGGGCAGGTTGGCGCAGCGGCGCGCTCCGGGCGGACGGGCGCGGGCGCAGCGACGGGAACGGTGGCCGCGGAGCGGATCATTCGATGACTTTCGGCACCAGGTAGAGGCCGGCCTCGGTTTGCGGCGCGACCTTCTGGAAGGCGTCGCGGCGGTCGGTCTCGGTGACGACGTCGGGACGCAGGCGGGTGGGAAACTCCTGCGGGTGGCTCATCGGCTCCACGCCGGTGGTGTCGACCGCCTGCATCTGCTCGATGAGGCCGAAGATTCCGTCGAGCTTGGCGCGCGTGGCTTCGAGTTCCGTGTCGGAAAGCGCGATGCGCGCGAGGCGGGCGATGTGCCCGACCTGGTCATTGGAGAGCGACATGGCGTAACAAAACCTGCTGAATCCACAAAGGTTTGTAGGTTATCATAATCGTCTTTGCCCCGCCCGGGGCTACACCGCTTCGCGGTAGCGGGCGGGGTTTTCGTGTTGCAGCGCGCCCAGGGCGCCGACTGCGCGCGGCTCGACCACTCCACCGGTTTCGGAAGGCTTCATGTTCGGTTTCCTGCGCTCCTATTTCTCCAACGATCTCGCGATCGACCTCGGCACGGCCAATACCCTGATCTACGTGCGCGGCAAGGGCATCGTGCTGGACGAACCCTCGGTGGTGGCGATCCGTACCGAGGGGGGGCCCAACGCCAAGCGCTCCATCCAGGCGGTCGGCCACCAGGCCAAGCAGATGCTCGGCAAGACGCCGGGCAACATCACCGCCATCCGGCCGATGAAGGACGGCGTGATCGCCGACTTCGTCGTTACCGAACAGATGATCAAGCAGTTCATCAAGAAGGTGCACGACTCCCGCCTGCTTTCGCCGTCCCCGCGCATCATCATCTGCGTGCCTTGCGGCTCGACCCAGGTCGAGCGCCGCGCGATCCGCGATGCGGCCCTGGCGGCCGGCGCCTCGCAGGTCTTCCTCATCGAAGAACCCATGGCCGCGGCGATCGGCGCCGGCCTGCCGGTGTCGGACGCGACCGGCTCGATGGTGGTCGACATCGGCGGCGGCACCACCGAAGTCGGTGTCATCTCGCTCGGCGGCATCGTGTACTCCGGCAGCATCCGTGTCGGCGGCGACAAGTTCGACGAGTCCATCGTCAATTACATCCGCCGCAACTACGGCATGCTGATCGGCGAAACCACCGCCGAGAAGATCAAGAAGCAGATCGGTTCCGCCTTCCCCGGTTCCGAGGTGCGCGAAATGGAGGTCAAGGGCCGCAACCTGGCCGAGGGCATCCCGCGCAGCTTCACGATCTCGTCCAACGAGATCCTCGAGGCGCTCACCGAGCCGCTCAACCAGATCGTCTCCGCGGTCAAGATCGGCCTCGAGCAGACGCCGCCCGAGCTCGGCGCCGACATCGCCGAGCGCGGCATGATGCTCACCGGCGGTGGCGCCCTGGTGCGCGATCTCGACCGCCTGCTGATGGAAGAGACCGGCCTGCCGGTGGTCGTGGCCGAGGAACCGCTGACCTGCGTCGCGCGCGGCTGCGGCATGGCGCTCGACAAGATGGACAAGCTCGCCTCCATCTTCACGTCCGAGTGACGCTCTCCGGCCCCGGTGCGCGCGCCGGGGCGCGTTTCTCCTCTCCACCCGACGGCCCTGGTTCGTAGCGGATGTCTCTCGTCGGCCATCAGCCCCCTCCCATCTTCCGGCGCGGCCCGGCACCCTTGGCGCGCCTGTTCGTGTTCGTCGCGCTGTGCCTCGTGCTGCTCGTGGCCGACCTGCGCTTCCGCTATCTCGAGGTGCTGCGCAACGCGCTGTCCGTGGTCACCTACCCGCTGCAGATGGCGGCGTCGACGCCGGCCGACGTGGTGCGCAACGCCTCGCGCTATTTCGGCACCCTGGTCGATGTGCAGCTCGAGAACGCAGAGTTGCGCCGCCACCAGCTCGGCGCCGGCGAACGCCTGCTGCGCTTCGAGCAGCTCGAGCAGGAGAACCTGCATCTGCGCGAGCTGCTGCAGATGTCGCAGCGCGTGCAGACGAAGAGCATCGCCGCCGACATCCTCTACAACGCGCCCGACCCCTTCGCGCGCAAGGTGATCCTCGACCGCGGCACCCAGCAGGGTGTCGAGGCCGGTCTCGCGGTGCTCGACGCCAACGGCGTGATCGGCCAGGTCACCCGCGTCCATCCGGTCCAGTCCGAAGTCACCCTGCTCACCGACCGCAACCAGTCGATTCCGGTCAGCGTGGTGCGCAACGGCGTGCGCGGCGTGCTCTACGGCGTCGGCCGCGGCATGCTGGAGATGCGCCACGTACTCGCCGAGGTCGATATCCAGCCCGGCGACCGCCTCGTCACCTCGGGCCTCGACGGCATCTTCGTGCCCGGCCTGCCGGTGGCGACGGTGACCCGGGTCGATCGCGACCAGGACGCCTTCGCGCGCATCGAATGCGAGCCGCTGGCGGCGATCGAGCGCAGCGTGCAGGTGCTGGTGATCGGGCGCGCCGCGTATCCGCCGCCTCCACCGCCGCCCGAACCCGCGGGAGGGCGCTGAACCATGCACCCCACCAACCGTTCCAGCCGCATCCTGCAGCCGGTCAAGCTGTGGTTCGTCTACCTGAGCCTGTTCGTCGCGCTCGGCCTGGAGTACATCCCCACCGGACGCACGCCCGGCCTGCCCGACTGGGTAGCGCTGGCGTTGGCCTTCTGGTGCGTGCGCGAGCCGCTCGCGATCGGCATGGGCGCGGGTTTCGCCTTCGGCCTGCTGATGGACGTCGGCCTCGGCGCGGCGATGGGGCAGCACGCGCTCGCCTATGTCGTGCTGGCTTATCTGGCCAACGCGCTCGCCCGCCGCGTGCTGTGGTTCCCCGCCTGGCAGCAGGCGCTGCACGTGTTGCCCCTGCTGCTGCTGGCGCAGGCGATCATGGCGCTGGTGCGCCTGGTGGCGGGGGCGGAGTTCCCCGGGTGGGCGTATTTCCTGTCGAGCTTCGGCAGCGCGCTGCTGTGGACGCCGCTGTCCTTCCTGCTGCTGCTGCCGCAGTACCAGCCGGACGAGCGCGATGACAATCGCCCGATCTGAGGCGGGCGGGCGATGACCGAGTTTCGTGCGCCCGCGGTCGAACTGGCCCGCTTCCGGCTTCGCGTCGTGGTGGCGGCGGTGTTCGTGCTCGTCTGTTTCGGTCTGCTCGCGGCGCGCTTCCACCACCTGCAGGTCAAGCGCCACGACTACTTCCTCACCCGCGCCGAGGACAACCGCATCGCGTTGCTGCCGGTGGTGCCGCACCGCGGCACCATCGTCGATCGCAAGGGCGTGGTGCTGGCGCGCAACTACGCCACCTACACGCTCGAGATCACCCCCTCGCAGGTGCGCGACCTCGACGCCACGCTCGACGAGCTCGCCAGCCTGCTGCCGATCGACGGACGCGACCGCCGCCGTTTCCGCAAGCTCTACGAGGAGAGCCGCAACTTCGAGAGCGTGCCGCTGCGCAGCCGGCTCACCGACGAGGAGGTCGCACGCGTGGTCTCGCAGCGCTACCGCCTGCCCGGCGTCGACGTGAAGGCCCGCCTGCTGCGCGACTACCCGCAGGGAACTACCGCATCGCATGTGATCGGCTACATCGGCCGCATCACCGAGCGCGACGTCGAGCGCATCGAGGAGGCCGGCAACGCGGCCAACTACCGCGGCAGCCAGCACATGGGCAAGGCCGGCCTGGAGCAGTCCTACGAGCACGAGTTGCACGGCACCACCGGC
Organism: Thauera sp. SWB20; assembly: GCF_000831325.1. Taxonomy (NCBI): domain Bacteria; kingdom Pseudomonadati; phylum Pseudomonadota; class Betaproteobacteria; order Rhodocyclales; family Zoogloeaceae; genus Thauera; species Thauera sp. SWB20. Next base: position 68,065 of record NZ_JTDM01000012.1, read on the forward strand.
TTCGAGCAGGTCGAGGTCAACGCCGGCGGGCGCGCGGTGCGCGCGCTGTCGCACACTCCGGCGACGTCGGGCAACGATCTCGAGCTGACCCTCGACATCGAACTGCAGAAGGTGGCCGAGAAGGCCTTCGGTGATCGCCGCGGCGCCCTGGTGGCGATCGAGCCCTCGACCGGCGGCGTGCTCGCGCTGGCGTCGATGCCGACCTACGACCCCAACCTCTTCGTCGACGGCATCTCGACCCAGGACTGGAAGGCGCTCAACGATTCGCCCGACCACCCGATGCTGCACCGCGCGATCTATTCCACCTATCCGCCCGGCTCCACCTTCAAACCCTTCATGGCGCTCGCCGGCCTCGAGACCGGCAAGCGCACCGCGCGGCAGGCGATCCACGACGTCGGCTACTTCAACTCCGGCGGCCACCGTTTCATGGACGACAAGATCGGCGGCCACGGCATGGTGGACCTGCACAAGTCGATCGTGGTGTCGTGCAACACCTATTACTACCAGCTCGCCAACGACCTCGGCATCGAGGGCATCGCCGGCTTCATGGCCCCCTTCGGCTTCGGCGAGCGCACCGGCATCGACCTGCCCGGGGAGGCCACCGGCGTGCTGCCCTCGCCGGAGTGGAAGCGCAAGCGCTTCAAGAAGGCCGAGCAGCAGCGCTGGTTCGGCGGCGAGACGATCTCGGTGGGCATCGGCCAGGGCTACAACGCCTACACGCCGCTGCAACTCGCCAACGCGCTCGCCGCGCTGGTCAGCCGGGGCCGTCTGTACCGCCCGCATGTGGTCAAGTACGTGGTCGATTCGCGCACCGGCGAGCGGCGTGCGGTCGAACCGGAGCCCCTGCGCCAGATTCCGCTGCGGGATGCGCACCTGAGGGCGGTGCTCGACGCGATGGTCGACGTCAACCGCACGGGCACCGGCAAGCGCGCGTTCAAGGGGGCGCCTTACACGGTCGGCGGCAAGACCGGCACCGCCCAGGTGTTCTCGCTGCGCGGCCAGCGCTACGTCGAGGGCCGCGTGCGCGAGCGCCTGCGCGACCACTCCTGGTTCGTCGCTTACGCCCCGGCCGAGAATCCGAAGATCGCGCTCGCGGTGCTGGTCGAGAACGGCGGCTTCGGCGCCCAGTCGGCGGCGCCGATCGCGCGCCAGGTGATCGACTACTACCTGCTCGACCAGCGTGCCGGCGCGCCGGCCGCCGAGGACGAGGAGGGCGCCGAGAGCGAGGAGGGCGCGGAGGGCGGCGGCGAGGCGTCGCCGGCGACGCCGGCGGTGGAGTCCGCGACGCCGGCGGAGGAGCCGACCGCGCCCCCGCAGCCGCGCCCGGTGCCGCAGCCCGCGGCGGTGCCCGCGCCGCAGCCCGGCGTGGCGAGGAGCACACGATGAACGACAACCGCTTCAACCCGCTCGCGCTCGTCCTCGGCTTCCTGCGCCCGCTCGACCCCCTGCTGCTGCTGCTGCTCGCCGTCCTGCTCGGCTACGCCCACGTGCTGATGCAGAGCGCCTCGCCGGAGCGCCTGGATTCGCAGATCACCCATATCGGCATCGCGCTCGCCGGCATGTGGCTGCTGGCCTGGCTCAAGCCGCAGCGCCTGCTGTCGATGGCGGTACCGCTCTACCTGCTCGGCGTGGTGCTGCTGCTGGCGGTGGAGCTGTTCGGAGAGATCTCCAAGGGTGCGCAGCGCTGGCTCGATCTCGGCGTGGCGCGCATCCAGCCCTCGGAATTGATGAAGATCGCGATGCCGCTGATGCTGGCCTGGTTCTTCCAGATGCGCGAGGGCCAGACCCGCCTCGTCGACTTCATCCTCGCCGGCGTGCTTCTGCTCGTGCCGGTGGGGCTGATCCTGATCCAGCCCGACCTCGGCACCAGCCTGCTTGTGGCCGCATCCGGCATCTACGTGATCTACTTCGCCGGGCTGTCGTGGAAGCTGCTGATCCCGATCGTGGTCGCGGGCGTGATCGGGCTGGGCTCGATCGTCGCCTTCGGCGACACCCTGTGTCAGCCCGATGTGGACTGGCAGGTGCTGCGCGAATACCAGAAGCAGCGCGTGTGCACCCTGCTCGACCCCACGCGCGATCCGCTCGGACGAGGCTTCCACATCATCCAGTCCACGATCGCGATCGGCTCCGGCGGGCTCACCGGGAAGGGCTGGATGGACGGCACCCAGACTCATCTCGCCTTCCTGCCCGAGCGCCACACCGACTTCATCTTCGCCGTGCTCGCCGAGGAGTTCGGCCTCGTCGGCGCCGTGCTGCTGCTGGTCATCTACGTGCTGCTGCTGCTGCGCGGCTTCCACATCGCCGCGAATGCGCCCACCCACGCTTCGCGCCTGCTCGGCGGGGCGATCACGATGATCTTCTTCACCTATGCCTTCGTGAACATGGGCATGGTGAGCGGCATCCTGCCGGTGGTGGGGGTGCCGCTGCCTTTCATCAGCTATGGCGGAACCGCGCTCGTCACGCTCTGTCTGGGGATCGGCATCCTCATGAGCATCCAGCGCAGCCGCTTCGCGGAAAAGACCTGAGAGAACCCCGACCGACCATGACGCCAGTTCCTCCCGTGCTTCCCGCAGCCTTCGCAGCCCGCCCGCAGGCAGCGCGGGCGCCGCGTGCCCTGGTGGCGGCGGGCCTCGCCTGCATCGTGGCGCTGCTCTCGGCCTGCGGCTCCGCGCCCAAGCGCGAAGGACCGGTCGCCGAGGTGCCGGCGCAGGCTGGAAAACCCGGACGCAGCCCGGTGCGCGGTGGCGGCTACTACAAGGACGACGGCCCGGGCGACGACATCCCCGACAACCTCGACGCGATCCCCGACGCGGAGCCGCGCGACGAGCCCCTGCATCGCTTCGCCAACCGCCCCTACCACGTCATGGGGCAGAGCTTCGTGCCCGCCACCGAGCTGCGCCCCTTCCGCCAGCGCGGCCACGGCAGCTGGTACGGCCGCCGCTTCCACGGCAACCCGACCTCGAGTGGCGAACCCTACGACATGTACGCGATGACGGCCGCGCATCCGACCCTGCCGATCCCGAGCTACGCGCGCGTGACCAACCTCGCCAACGGCCGTTCGGTGGTGGTGCGGGTGAACGATCGCGGCCCCTTCCTGCGCGGCCGGGTGATCGACCTGTCCTATGCCGCGGCGCACAAGCTGGGCTATGTCAACGGCGGCAGCGCCGAGGTCGAGGTCGAGCAGATCCTGCCCGGCGAGGCGCCGCTCGTCGCCATGGCGCGCCCGGTGCCGCCGCTGCCGGCGCGCGCCAACGAGGGCCTCATGCCGGGGTCGGGGCCGGCGACCGGGATGAAGGCACTCGCCCCCTTGCCGGTGGCGCAGGCTCCGCTGCCCGCGCCGGTCGCGAGCCCCGCGCGGGCAGCCGGCAGCGCGATCGCCCTCGCCCCGCCCGAGTGCGAGGAAGGCCCCGTCTGCGGTGCCGCGGGCGGCTTCGCGCCGCCGGTCGCGTCGGCGAGCGCGGGCATCTTCCTGCAGCTCGGCGCCTTCTCCTCGTTCGCCAACGCCGAAGGCTTCCGCGACACGGTGCGCAGCCAGGCCTCGGATCTGGCCGAGCGTTTCGAATTGTTCGCCGATGGCGAACGTTTCCGCCTCCACGCCGGTCCCTACGACACGGTCGAGGCGGCGCGCGATGCGGCCGAGCGCATGGGCAACGTGCTCAAGCTCAAGCCCTTCGTGGTGGTGCGCTGACCGTCGCGCACCGCGCCCGGGTTGCAACAAAGGCTTTCCATTTTTTGCCCGTCCATGCGCGGCGCCTATAATCCGCCGTTCCCATTCCCGCTTCTCCAGGTTTTCCCGATGCGTTTCCTCATTGCCGTACTCGTCTCGCTGTTCTCGCTGTCCGCGCTCGCGCAGACGGTGCCGCCCCCCGCGCTGGCCGCCAAGGCCTGGGCGCTGGTCGACCATGCCACCGGGCAGACGCTCGCCGAGAAGGACGCCGACGCCCGCATCGAGCCGGCCTCGCTGACCAAGCTGATGACGGCCTACATCACCTTCTCCAAGCTCAAGGAAGGCTCGCTCAAGCCCGACCAGGTGGTGCCGGTCTCCACCAAGGCCTGGCGCATGGAAGGCTCGCGCATGTTCATCGAGCCCAACAAGCCGGTCAGTGTGGATGAGCTCATCCGCGGCGTGATCGTGCAGTCGGGCAACGACGCCTGCGTGGCGCTCGCCGAGACCATCGCCGGCAGCGAGGAAGCCTTCGCCGCGCTGATGAACCGCGAGGCGCAGCGCCTGGGCATGACCAACACCCACTTCACCAATTCCACCGGCCTGCCCGATCCGCAGCTGTACACCAGCGCGCGCGACCTCGCCGTGCTGGCGAGCGCGATCGTCCGCGACTTCCCCGAGTACTACGGCCTGTATTCGCTCAAGGAATTCACCTACAACGGCATCAAGCAGCCCAACCGCAACCGCCTGCTGTACATGGACCCCTCCGTCGACGGCATGAAGACCGGCCACACCAGCAGCGCCGGCTACTGCCTCGTGTCCACCGCCCGTCGCGGCGAGCGCCGCCTGGTCTCGGTGGTGCTGGGTGCGGCCTCGGACTCCGTGCGCGCGCAGGAGTCGCTCAAGCTGCTCAACTTCGGCTACCAGTTCTACGAGACGGTCAAGCTCTACTCCGCCGACGAGGCGCTGTCGAAGTTCCGTGTCTGGAAGGGCAAGCTCAACGAGCTGCCGGTCGGGTTCACGAAGGACTTCGCGCTCACCGTGCCCAAGGAGGCGGCAAACAAGATCCAGGTCAGCCTGGAGAGCCGCCAGCCCCTGGTGGCGCCGCTGCAGCGCGGCCAGGAGGTCGGCACCCTGACGGTCGCGGTCGACGGCAAGCCGCTCGGCCAGTACCCGGTGGTGGCGCTGCAGGACGTCGAGGTGGCGGGCTTCTTCGGCCGCCTGTGGGATGCGATCGTGATGTTCTTCAAGAGCTTGTGATGCGCGCTCCGGACCGCGAATCCACGAATACGGTGATCCGCCATGGCTGACCAGCAGGACGCGCAGACGCGCCAGAGCCTGATCGAATATCCCTGCGACTTTCCCATCAAGGTGATGGGCGCGCGGGTGGACGGCTTCGCCCAGGCGGTGATCGACGTGGTGCTGCGCCACGCGCCCGACTTCGAGCCCGCCGGCGCCGAGATGCGGCCGTCGAGCAAGGGCAATTACCTCGCGGTGACCTGCACCTTCCGTGCGCTGTCGCAGGTGCAGGTCGATGCCATGTATCGCGAGCTGACTGCCCACCCGATGGTCAAGGTGGTGCTGTGATCGTCAAGCGCCTCGGCCTGGTGGAGTACGCGCCGGCGCTCGAGGCCATGCGTGTGTTCACCGCCGCGCGCGGCGCCGACACGCCCGACGAGCTCTGGCTGCTGCAGCACCCGCCGGTGTACACCCTCGGCCAGGCCGGCAAGCCCGAGCACCTGCTGCAGAACCCGGCCAACATCCCGCTGGTGCGCATCGACCGCGGCGGCCAGATCACTTACCACGGCCCCGGCCAGCTCGTGGCTTACCTGCTGCTGGACCTGCCGCGGCGCAGGCTCAAGGTGCGCGAGCTGGTGCATCTGATGGAGCAGGCGATCATCGACACCCTGGCGGATTACGGTATCGAGGCCGAGCGCAAGGACGGCGCGCCGGGCGTCTACGTCGCCGGCGACAAGATCGCCGCGCTCGGTCTGCGCGTGCGCAGCGGCTGCAGCTACCACGGACTGGCGATCAACGTGGATGCCGACCTCGCGCCCTTCGGCTGGATCAACCCCTGCGGCTACGAGGGTCTGAAGACGATCCGCATGAAGGACTTCGGTGTCGACGCCGGCGTGGACGCGGTCGGCGAAGTGCTGCTCGGCCACCTGCAGCGCCTGCTGCCGCCCCCATCGTCGGACATTGGGGAAACCGATAATGCGGATCCGGCAGCCCCCGGCGCCGCAGCGGCGCGCGCCGGGCCATAATCGCGCCGACGGATCCGTCCGAGATCAGCCCTTCCCACCCGGAAACCCACAGAGAACAGCGACCATGGAAACCCCTGCGCGCAAGCAGCGCGGCGCCGACAAGACCGCCCGCATCCCGATCAAGATCGTCCCTGCCGAACGCCTCAAGAAGCCCGAGTGGATCCGCATCAAGCTCGGCGCCGGCATGGAAGCCGAGCGCTTCAACGAGATCAAGGCCACGCTGCGCGACCACAAGCTGCACACCGTGTGCGAGGAAGCCTCCTGCCCGAACATCCACGAATGCTTCGGCAAGGGCACGGCCACCTTCATGATCATGGGCGACATCTGCACCCGGCGCTGCCCGTTCTGCGACGTCGGCCACGGCCGTCCCGAGCCGCTCAACCCCGACGAGCCGAGGGATCTCGCCAAGACCATCGCCGCGATGCGGCTGAACTACGTGGTGATCACGTCGGTGGACCGCGACGACCTGCGTGACGGCGGCGCCCAGCACTTCGTCGACTGCATCCGCGAGACCCGCGCCGCCTCGCCGAGTACCCGCATCGAGGTGCTGGTGCCGGACTTCCGCGGCCGCATGGAGATCGCGCTCGACATCTTCGACGCCGCCCCGCCCGACGTCATGAACCACAACCTCGAGACCGTGCCGCGCCTGTACAAGCAGGCCCGCCCGGGTTCGGACTATGCGTATTCGCTCGAGCTGCTCAAGCAGTTCAAGGCCCGCCATCCGGACGTGGCGACCAAGTCCGGCCTGATGGTGGGCCTGGGCGAGACCGACGAGGAGATCCTCGAGGTCATGCGCGACCTGCGCGCGCACGACGTCGAGATGCTCACCATCGGCCAGTACCTGCAGCCCTCAGGCGGCCACCTGCCGGTGCTGCGCTACGTGCATCCCGACACCTTCAAGATGTTCGAGACCGAGGCGCTGAAGATGGGCTTCAAGAACGCCGCCTGCGGCCCGATGGTGCGCTCGAGCTACTGGGCCGACCAGCAGGCGCACGGGGCCGGGGTGGTCTGAGAAGACTCCCGCGGCTGGCCGGGCGACGGCTTCGCGCTGACGCAGGTCGGACCGGGGCGCCAACCCCCGCGGGTGGCGTGGCCCCGGGGTTTTCGCTGGCTCGGGGCGTCGCGGCTTCGCTCCGCCCCGGGGCTCGCTGCGCCGGGGCTTTCGCGGCTCCGGTCCGGCCTTGGGGCCGGGGTGGCGCTCGCCGCCTGCACTCGCGGCCCCTCGCTTCGCTCGGGGCTGCCCTCGGCGGCGGACGCCGCGGGGGCGGCGACGCAAACTCGTCGCTGCGCGCCTCGGACATGCGTCGCCTTGTTTCCCCCGCGACGCCCTCCGCCTCGGCGCTCCTGAAGTTGGCGAGCGCCACCCCGGCCCCAAGGCCTCGCGCCTGCGCGCATCAGGGCGCCGAAAAACCTCGCCGATCAGAAGTCATCACGCTTCCGAAGCCGCGCCGTAGGAGCGACGCAAGTCGCGATCGCTGCCTGCGGACGACGGCCGCGCGCGTTCCCGGCGCCGCCGTCGCCGTGGATTCCCGCGTCGATCCGTCCCGACCTGCGAGAACCCCGCCTACGGACAGCCCTTGCACCCGTCCGTCTGCGCGTTGAGGAAGACCGCCTGATCCAGGTTCGCACCGGTGAGGTCCGCGTTGCTGAGCTGGGCGCGGGTGAAGTTCGCCCCCTGCAGGTTGGCGCCGACAAAGGACGCGCCCGCGAGCTTGGCGGCGCGCAGGTTGCTGCGGGTGAGCTCGGCGCCATCGAAGCGGCTGCGCTCGGCGCGGGCGTTGGTCAGGTCGGCGCCGCCGAGCTGGGCGGCGGTGAGATCGGCGTCGTGCAGGTCGGCGTTCTGCAGGATGGCGTTGCGCAGGTCGGCTTCCTTGAAGCTGGCGCCGGTCAGGCGTGCGCCACGCAGGTTGGCGCGCAGCATCGAGGCCTTGTCCAGCGTCGCGCCTGCCATCTCGGCCTGGGAGAAGTTGGCTTCGTTCAAGGTGGCGCCGCGCAGGTTGGCGCCGGACAGATCCGAGCGGGTGAACTGCGAGTTGGCCAGATTCACCCCTTCGAGGTTTGCCCCGTTGAGGTTGAGGTTGGTGCACAGCGTGCCGCGGCGGATGTCGCAGCCGCCGATGTTGCCGGCGCGCTGGGCGTGGGCGGGCGGGAGCAGGGCGAGCAGCAGGCTGGCCGCGAGGGTGGCGTGCAGTGTGGCGCGGATCGTGGGCATGGGGTGCGTGGGCTTCCCGGTCAGGCGGGTTCGGCGAGAAGCTGTTCGAGCAGGCCGTGCAGCTTGTCGAAGTCGGGTTCGCCGAGGATCTTCTGCACGATCCTGCCGTGCTTGTCGAGGACGTAGCTGGTCGGGGTCAGGCGCACGCCCTCGAAGCCACGCGCGATGCTGCCGTCGCGGTCGAGCACGAAGGTGAAGGGCAGGGCGCTGCGCTCGACGAAGGCGGCGACCTGGGCGGGCGGGTCGTAGTCCATCGCCACCGCCACGGTGCGGTAGCCGCGCGCCTCGAACTTCTCCTGCGTCGCCTTCAGCGCCGGCATCTCCTTGATGCAGGTGGTGCAGGTCGTGGCCCAGAAGTTCACCAGCACTACCTTGCCGCGCAGGTCGGCAGTGCGGAAGCTCTGCCCCTGCAGCGTGGAGAAGGCCACGTCGGGGGCGGCGGGCTTCTGGGTGAACACGAAGAAGCCGGCGACTGCGAGGACGAGGACCGCGACGGCGGCGGCGATCTTGAGCTTCATGGCGGGGTCCGGAACGGTTGAACTGCGCGGCGGCAGGCGCTTTACGGGCGATTTTGAGCGAGCGCCCGGGGCTTGTCACCTTCGACCGGTCGGACAGGCGCTGCCTGCAAAGGTGCCCGTCTTGCTAGACTTCAAGCATCGGGGACGCGCGACCGGCGTCCCTGCACCCGTTTTCCGACATTCGATCCGAGGCAAGACCGCAATGACCAGCCCCCCCGTGTTTACCTGGAGTGACCGATTCCTGCTCGGGCATCGCACGATCGACGACACCCATCGCGAGTTCGTGGACTGTGTGGATGCGCTGCTGCGCGCGAGCGACGCGGAGATCCCCGCCGCGCTCGAGGCCTTCGCCCGCCACGCCGAGGCGCACTTCGCGCAGGAGGACGCCTGGCTCTCCGCGGCCGATTTCCCCACCGGTGGCGACTGCCACATCGACGAGCACGCCAAGGTGATGGCGTCGGTGCGCGAGGTGCAGGAGCTCGTCGCCAAGGGCGAGGTGGAGATCGCGCGCGAGCTCGCGCAGGCGCTGATGGACTGGTTCCCCGGCCACGCCGACTACATGGACTCGGCACTCGCCACCTGGCTGGTGAAGAAGTCCCACGATGGGCGTCCGCTGGTGCTGCGGCGCAAGGAAAACCTGTGAGCGCCTCGCCAGGCGGGCGCAGGCGACCTTGGGCGAGCGCCCGGTGGCCGCGCATCCGGCGCCGTCCGGCCGGCACTCGCCGGGCCGCACGCCCGATCGGCTAGAATCGATCCCCACGCCGCCCGGCCGGGCGGCTTTGCTTTTCTGCGATCCAGCTCACGATGTCCGCCCTCCTCAACGCGCCCCAGCGCGAAGCGATCCGCTATCTCGACGGCCCCTGCCTGGTGCTGGCCGGCGCCGGCAGCGGCAAGACGCGGGTGATCACGCACAAGATCGCGCACCTGATCAACGAGTGCGGCATCGGCGCGGCCAACATCGCCGCGATCACCTTCACCAACAAGGCCGCCAAGGAGATGCAGGAGCGCGTCGCCCACATCATGGGCGGGCGCGTGCCGGGCGGGCTCACCGTGTGCACCTTCCACGCGCTCGGCGTGCGCATCATCCGCCAGGAGGCCAAGCACTGCGGGCTGAAGCCGCAGTTCTCCATCCTCGACGCCTCCGACACCGTGCAGATCGTCTCGGACGTCGCCGGCGACAGCGACAAGGGCATCGCCAAGCAGATGCAGTGGCAGATCTCGTCGTGGAAGAACGCGATGATCACGCCCGAGGAGGCCGCGCAGCTCGCCGACAACGAGATCGCCTCGGTCGCCGCCAGGCTCTACAAGGAATACGAGCGCACCCTGCGCGCCTACCAGGCAGTGGATTTCGACGACCTCATCTCGCTGCCGGTGCGCCTGTTCGACGAGCACCCCGAGGTGCGCGAGCGCTGGCAGAACAAGCTGCGCTACCTGCTGGTGGACGAGTACCAGGACACCAACCGCGCCCAGTACCGGCTGCTCAAGCTGCTGTCGGGCGTGCGCGGCGCCTTCACCGCGGTGGGCGACGACGACCAGGCGATCTACGCCTGGCGCGGCGCCGACGTCGAGAACCTGAAGCTGCTGCAGCAGGACTACCCCAAGCTGAAGGTGATCAAGCTCGAGCAGAACTACCGCTCCTCACGCCGCATCCTCGAAGCCGCCAACACCGTCATCGCCAACAACGCGAAGCTCTTCGACAAGCGCCTGTGGTCCGAGCACGGCCAGGGCGAGCAGATCGTCGTCACCAACTGCCGCGACGCCGAGCACGAGGCCGAGTGGGTGGCGACCAAGATCACCGCGCACAAGTTCGAGCACCGCACCCGCTTCAAGGACTACGCCATCCTCTACCGCGGCAACCACCAGGCCCGCCTCATCGAGCAGCAGCTGCGCAACCACCGCATCCCCTACGTGATGTCGGGCGGGCAGAGCTTCTTCGACAAGGCCGAGATCCGCGACCTCATCGCCTGGCTGCGCCTGCTGGTCAACGAGGACGACGACCTCGCCTTCATCCGCGCCATCACCACGCCGCGCCGCGGCATCGGCGCCGCCACCATCGAGGCGCTCGGCGCCTACGCCGGGCATCGCCACACCAGCCTGTTCACCGCGGTGTTCGAGGAAGGCCTCACCCAGCACCTCAACGCCAAGCAGCTGCAGGGCGTGCAGGAGTTCGCCGCCTACATCAACCGTCTGCAGTACCGCGCCCCGCGCGAGCCCGCCGCGCAGCTGCTGGAAGACCTGCTCGGCGCGATCCGCTACGAGGCCTGGCTGTTCGAGCACTGCGACACGCGCGAGGCCGAGTCGAAGTGGAGCAACGTGCGCGATTTCGTCGGCTGGCTTGGCCGCAAGGGCGAGGAGGACGGCAAGAACCTGCTCGAGCTCACCCAGACCATCGCGCTGATGTCCATGCTCGACAAGGAAGACCCCGACTTCGACGGCGTGCAGATGGCCACCCTGCACGCATCCAAGGGCCTGGAGTTTCCGCATGTGTTCCTGGTCGGCGTCGAGGAGGGCCTGCTGCCGCACCAGAGCAGCATCGACGAGGACAAGGTCGAGGAAGAGCGCCGCCTGATGTACGTCGGCATCACCCGCGCGCAACGCAGCCTCAACCTGACCTGGTGCGAGCGGCGCAAGTCGGGCAAGGAGTTCCGCACCTGCGAGCCGAGCCGCTTCATCGCCGAGATGGGCGGCGACATCAAGATGAACGACCGCAAGACCGCACAGCCGGTGACGAAGGAAGAAGGCAAGGCGCGGCTGGCGAACCTGATGGCGATGTTCGAGAACCGCGACAAGGCTTGAGCGGCCGCTCGCTTGTGGGGCCCCGACAGGAAAGGGCGCGATAGGGGTCTGCTGCAGGCCGGGGCCCCAGGCGCAAAAAAGGCAGCCGCGGAGGCTGCCTTTCCTGACCTGGCCGACGGCTGCGACGCAGCCCGCGGATTACTTCTCGACCGGCGGCTCGGTATAGCCGGCGCCGGCGAGGTTCGCGAGGTAGGCCACGGCGCGTTTCACCTCGGTGTCGGTGAGGTCGCTGCCGCCACCGCGCGGGGGCATGGCGTTCTTGCCGGCGATCGCCGAGGCGGTCAGGCCGTCGTGGCCGAGCGCCAGGCGGGGTCCCCAGGCCGCGGCGTCGCCGGTCTTCGGCGCACCCACCGCGCCGGCGTCGTGGCAGGCGGCGCAGATCGACTTGTAGATCTGCTCGCCGGTGCGGGTTCCCGGCGTGATGGTCACGGCCTGGATCTCGACACGGGCGACCGGCTGGATCAGCGTGGCGCGGAGTTCTTCATCGACCTTGCCCGAGTCGCCACAGCCGGCCAGCAGCGCGGCTGCGACCAGGGCGACGGGCATTGCGAGGCGGGCGGGCCGCAGGGGGCGTGGGTTCGACATGCTTTGATCCTCGGACGGTGGCGCAAGACAGGGTCTAAAGCGGGGATTATAGCGGGCTAAAAACCATTGTGGCAGCGCGCCATGGACTTTGCCGCCGAAGCGGGCTATGCTTCCGCGCCTTGTCCGGGCGCTTCGTCCGGACACCACGCGCCCGTAGCTCAGCTGGATAGAGTACTGCCCTCCGAAGGCAGGGGTCGGACGTTCGAATCGTCTCGGGCGCGCCATATTTTTCAATGGGTTAGGTCTTCGCGGACCTAGCCCATTGTTCTTTGTGCCCACCCTGTGCCCATTTTGTGCCCGCGTCGTGCCCGACGTTTTTGGCACAAGACGTACTAAGTCACCACTTCGACCTTTGCCCGCCGTGCCTCACGCGGTGTTCGTTGCGTCGGGGATGTACTCGAACAACTCGCCAACCGTGCATTCGAACAATGCACACAAGCGATCAATGGTTTCGAGATCAACCCGATTTGCCGTCTCGTTGTAGAGCAGGGTGATTGTGTTACGGTGCAAGCCCGTTTCACGGGCTACATCGGCGATCTTCAGTTTGTGCTCGCCCATCAGGCGTGAGAGGTGGCAGCGCACCATTGTCGTCCCCTAGGACTAAATGTCGTTCAGAATGACAAAAAAGCCTTGACAAGGGCGTTTTGCGTCTTAGAATGTCATTCAGGGTGGCAAAAAGATCTTCTCGAAGACTTTCTGTCGTTCTGCATGATTCTAACGAGTGGAGAAAGCCATGTCACTGACTTACCTGACCACCGACGAACTGGCCGGAAGGATCAAATACGACCCGCGTACGATTCGCGAGCGCCTTAAAGACAGCGTCCTGTTGGAGGGAACGCACTACATCCGCCCCTTTGGCGGACGAAAGATCCTCTACATCTGGGAGCACATCGAGCGCGACATGGGCTGCACCTCCGAGCAGTCGTTTGCGATCCCAATGGCCAACGGAGGCGTCTGCCATGGCTAGCATCCGTGCCAGAAAGGATAACGGAATGCTCTTCATCGACTTCCGGTACCAGGACAAGCGTTACCGCGAACAGACCGCGCTCGGCGACACCGCAGCCAACCGCAAGCGCTTGCAGAAGGTGCTTGACCGCATCGAGGCCGACATCGCCGCCGGCACCTTCGACTACCGCCGCTTCTTCCCAGGCAGCAAGAACGCCGCGAAGTTCGATCCAGCCCCTGGGGGGATGGTCGGGCCGGTCAGCGCTGCTGCGGTTGCGTTGCCGTCGGCGGCAGCCAGCGTCGCGAGCACTCCGCTCTTCAAGGACTTCGCAGAGACCTGGTACGGCGAGAAAGAGGTGGAGTGGCGGCGTTCGTACAAGACCACGCTGCGCGCGACCCTCGATCGCGCCCTCATCCCGAGGTTCGGGGAGAAGGAGGTCGGCCAGATCTCCAAGGCGGACGTCCTTGCCTATCGCGCCGAGCTCGGGAAAGCGACCGCGAAAGGCAAGCAAACCAAACTGTCTGCGGCAAGGATCAACAAGATGCTGAACCCGCTCAGGCAAGTCCTCAATGAAGCGGCCGACCGGTTTGATTTTCGCACGCCCTTCGACAGCGTGAAACAGCTCAAGACGAAGCGCACCGACGTCGATCCCTTCACCCTCGCCGAGGTCAAGCAGATCCTCGACACCGTGCGGCCCGACTTCAGGAACTACTTCACCGTGCGCTTCTTCACCGGCCTGCGCACCGGCGAGGTCGACGGACTGCAGTGGAAGTACGTCGACTTCGACAACCGCCTCATCCTGGTTCGCGAGACCATCGTCGGCGGTGAAGAGGAATACACCAAGACGGACGGCAGCCAGCGCGACATCCAGATGAGTCAGCTCGTCTTCGATGCGCTGCAGGCGCAGTTCAAGGCCACCGGCAAGCTCGGCAAGTTCGTGTTCTGCAATCGGCTGGGGACGCCGCTGGACCACAAGAACGTCACCAACCGGGTGTGGTACCCGCTGCTGCGGCACCTCAACCTCAAGCAGCGCCGGCCGTATCAGTGCCGCCACACCGCCGCCACGCTGTGGCTCGCCAGCGGCGAGGCGCCCGAGTGGATCGCCCGTCAGCTCGGGCACACCACCACCGAGATGCTGTTCCGGGTGTATTCGCGCTACGTGCCCAACCTCACGCGGCGGGATGGCTCGGCCTTCGAGCGCCTCATCACGCAGACCCTGGGCACCCAGCTCCTGCCGGTGAAGACCGCCCCTGCGGAGGAGGCGGAGCAGGAGGCCGAGCTGCTGGCAGAGAACGCCGCTCAAGGAGGAGACCATGAGTGAATACCGCCTGCCCATCCCCACGGCCGCCCCGGACAACGTAGTGGCCAAGCTCCCGCCCGTGTTTCGCGTGCAGTCGATCAGCCGCCTGCCACTGGATAACCATTGCGTCCTGAACCGCGCTGGGCTGTTTCATGAGCGGGCCAGCCTGATGGTCGAGTGGCCCTCGCGCAAGGTCGATGTCCGGCTGGGTGCGGGTTGCCTGGTGTCGATTCGCTGGCTCGGTCGGCCTGTGAGCCTCGGCGGTGCGGTGCGCATCAGCCGCCTGGTCGTGCTCGGGCGCCCCGAGGCCAGCCTCGATCTCTTCCAGACGATCCCGACGGTCTGGGTGAAAGAGCGCACGCTCGTCCGTCGTGCCAGCGCGCTGTGGCAGCGCCTGCCGGTGCACTTCCAGCACCTGTTCAACGCCATTTTCTGGGACAGCCGACGGCTGCATCGCTACCTGGTGGGCGCCAGCTCCTTGAAGGGCCATCACAGCTGCGTGCACGGCAATCTGTGGCATACCCTGGAGGTTGCCGAGCAGGCGCTCAGGATGGCCCAGGGCCAGCCCCTCGCCTGCCCCGAGGTGCTCCTGATGGCCGCCCTGCTGCACGACGCGGGCAAGGCGGACGAGTACCGTCTCGGCTACAGCGGTCTCGAGCTGACGACCCGCGGCAAGCTCGTCGGCCATCGCAACACCATCATCGAGTGGATCGCCGCCGCCATCGCCCACGCGCGCATCGCTCTCCCCGAGTCCCACTACCTCGGCCTGATCCACGCGCTGACGAGCGCCCGTGGGGCGCCGGATTGGCTCGGTCTGCGCGAGCCCTGCACGCTCGACGCGGTCCTGCTCTCTGCGGCGGACCGGCTCTCGGGGCAGATCGAGTTGATGGCGCGGCACTCGCCGGCGGAGGCCGGGTTCGGGCGGTTTCATCCGCATCTGCGCGGGCGCCCCTACGTGGTTGGGGCGGCTTTCTGAAGGGGGAGTCCGGGAAGGACTCCGCTGCGCGGACCTACATGAAGCAGGCAAGTCAGAGGGGCCTTTCCGCGATGTGGGGACGCGGCGAAGATCGGGTTGTCGGCCATTGGTGTCGCTCGATTCCGCTCGGCTGTATGCGAGAAGAATGACCGGTTGCCGAAATCGCCAACTCACCCTACCGACCCTCTGCTGCCGGTCAGAATTTCAAAGCCAAGGTCAGCTACGCAGCGATTGCGGTCGGTCGTAACTGCGCCGTGACCGCGCGGGCACGGCGTCACAGCAGTCATCCAGATGTCGACGCATTCGCGCCTTAGGCGACTGGTGCCAAAGGCACTGCCGCATGAGATAGCAGTGATACTGCCAACGCAGCATCTTCAATGTCCACGGCATCGCGACGTGCTCCGCACGTACAGCGCAGTCCGGCCCAGCCGGGTGACGGCCAAGGTGCCACAGTCCTCCGACGTCCATTTCACTCCCCAGCATCCTTTTGATCTGTGCGATAATTCCATTAGTCCGATATATTTTCGTTATTTTTATAGATAAATCAAAGACTTATTGAAATTTTGGACGAAATGAAGGAAGAGCAATCAGATTTAGCCCAAGTGGTTCGCCTGGCTCTGGCCGAGCAGACGGAAGATGTGCGCCTGTTCGCAGCCCGACTAGTCCGCAAATACCGTGGCACGGCGCCCGATCTGGCCGAGCAGCTTGATCTGTACTTGAGGTCGAAGCCGGCGCGCAGCGTCTCTCCCATGCGCAAACTACCGCCCCCCCGCGCAGCGGCCCAAGCCATGCCGGTCGACGACGAGTCCCGCCTCTCGCTCCTGAAGGAGTTCAAGAACGAGCCGACGAAGGGGGCGCCGCTGCTGTCCGGTGACGTCGAGGAGGTTTTGGCGCAACTCATCGCGGAGCGCCGGCAGAGCGCCCGACTGCTGGCCATGGGGCTGACGCCTACCCGCTCGGCCATCTTTGTCGGGCCGCCAGGGGTCGGCAAGACGCTCACGGCCCGCTGGCTGGCCGCGCAGTTGAAGGTGCCGCTGTACGTGCTCGATCTGACCGCCGTGATGAGCAGCCTGCTGGGGAAGAGTGGCGCCAACCTGCGGGCAGCCATTGACTTCGCCAAGCGCGAGCCTTGCGTGCTGCTGCTGGACGAGATCGACGCCATTGCCAAGCGGCGCAGCGACGACACCGACGTGGGTGAACTCAAGCGCCTTGTCACGGTGATCCTGCAGGAGGTCGACGAATGGCCCGCCAGCAGCGTGCTGCTGGCCGCCACCAACCACCCGGAACTGATCGATCCGGCACTGTGGCGCCGCTTCGACTTGGAGGTCCAGTTCAAGACGCCCGATGAGCAAGCCATCAAGGAGGCCATCAAGCGCTTCCTGGGGCAGGACTACGCACTCTTTGCCCGTTGGATCGACATCCTGGCATTCGCCTTCGCCGGACATTCGTTTAGCGATATCGAGCGCGACGTCCAACGTTTCCGGCGTGCCGTGGCCCTGGGCACGACGACCGACGCCGATCTGGTCGAGGACTTCATGAAGGCTCGCGCTTTGGCTCTCGACAGGCAGGGCCGCATCGACCTAGCGGTGATGCTGACCAAGCAGACCCGCCTCTCCCAGCACGCCGTCTCCGACATCACGGGCGTGAGCCGGGACACGATCCGCAAGTACACCAACGATACGCCTGCGGAACGAAAGACCGCGCTCCGGAGAAAGGCTGACACATGAGCCAAACCAATTTCCTGATCGGTCGTGGCGAGTTGCTGACCCACGACATCGTCGGCCCGAAACGCATGCCCGGCAAGGCCGAGGTCTACACCTTCGCGCAGGCGCGGGAACGGTTGGATCCCCAATTCCGCAGTGCTGCCCAGGCGCTGGACGCACTGCCGGCCGACGCTTGCCCAGGCGATTTCGCGGTTGCACGGTTGATGATGAATCCCAGCTTCATCGCTCGCTCCTACTTCCCGACCGGCTTGTTGCGCAGCACGGGGCTGGAGTCCATTGGCAGCCGCACCGTCAAGGTCAAGCCCCAGGCCTGGACTCGTAAGGGACAGCCGCAGGAGACCACGACGACCGAATTGTTCGTCGCCGGCAAGCGCCAGGCTTTCCGCAACCTCTCACAGTGGACGTCAACTATTGACGCGCAGTCCGACGAGGGCGACGATCTGGCCCACATCGAACAGTTTGCCGCCTTCGCGCCGGCGGAGCGCATCGTGAGTCTGGGTGGCTCGAAGGATCGCTTCTTCGAGGTAGGTCTGCATCTGTTGCCCGGCGAAGATCCTGGCCTGATCCAGAAGGCTTTCGTGAAGTTCGCCCAGCGGGAGGGCGTGAAGGTCCACAGTGAAGTCGATTTCGTTGCAGGCAACCTGTGGTTCGTGCCTGTCGAGGGCAAGCCGCGCGATGTCGAGAGACTGGCCAGCTTCGCCTTCGTCCGGATAATCCGGCCGGTGCCCAAGCTGCGCGGCATCCGCCCGCTACAGCGCAGCGGTGGACCGTCGGTGGGCTGCAGCCTCCCGACTGAGCAGGCTCTGTCGTCCGAGCCTCGCGTCGCCATCCTGGACGGTGGCCTGCCCAACCACCACCCCATCGGTCCTTGGCTGCGCTCGTACCGCAAGCTCGACGAAGACGCCGGCGATGACCCACACGGCCCGGAGCACGGCCTGGGCGTAACATCGGCCGTACTGTTCGGCCCAATCCAGCCCAACGGAACGGCCGGCAGGCCTTTCGCCCCGGTGGACCATTTGCGTGTGCTCGACCACGAATCAGGTGGCGAAGACCCGCTGGAGTTGTATCGCACGCTCGGTCTCATCGAACAGGTTTTGCTGTCGCGTTCCTACGAGTTCATCAACCTGAGCCTGGGACCGGACCTTGAAGTGGAGGATCGGGAGGTCCACGCTTGGACGTCCGTCATCGACGAGTTGCTCAGCGATGGTGACACGCTCATGACTGTGGCCGTGGGCAACAACGGAGAACGCGACCGCGAACTCGGCTACAACCGGGTGCAGGTCCCGTCGGACTGCGTGAATGCGCTCGCAGTCGGCGCGGCCGATGACACCGGCGCGGACTGGGCTCGCGCGCCCTACAGCGCGATCGGGCCGGGTCGCAGCCCCGGCGTCGTCAAGCCGGATCTGATGGCCTTCGGCGGCAACCCGGCATCCAAGTACTTCCACGTCCTGGCTCCGAGCGCGAAACCGGTGCTGACACCACAACTCGGCACCAGTTTCGCGGCGCCATACTTGCTGCGCAGCGCGGTCGGTATCCGGGCGATCCTAGGCGTCAACCTGACGCCTCTCGCCATCAAGGCCCTGCTGGTCCATGCGGCCGATCCCGGTGAGCATGACCCGATCGAAGTGGGCTGGGGCAAGATTCCCGAGGACACGCTCGACATCATCACGTGCCCGGATGGCGTGGCCCGGGTGGTCTACCAAGGGGAGCTCAAGCCCAGCAAATATCTGCGCGCCAGCCTGCCGCTGCCCAAGGAAGGCTTGACGGGCAATGTCCGCCTGAAGGCCACGTTCTGCTATGCGTCGCCTACCGATCCGCAGGATGCCGCGGCCTACACCAAGGCTGGGCTTGAAGTCGTCTTCCGGCCCAACGACGAAAAGATCAAGGATGGCAAAAGCAACGCGGACACGAAGGGCTTCTTCGACTTGAAGAAGTTTGCCACAGAGCAGGAACGCCGCTCGGATCAGGGCAAGTGGGAGACCGTGCTGCACGGGGCCAAGACTTTCCGCGGCTCCAGCCTCAAGAATCCGGTATTCGACATCCACTACAACGCCCGCGACGGCGGCGGCCGGGCCACCGGCCCTGAGAAGATCCGCTACGCGCTGATCCTCTCGGTCGAAGCGCCGAAGCACGCCGATCTCTACAACGACATCCTGCGCACCTATGCCAAGACGCTGGTGCCGATCCAGCCGCAGGTGACTTTGCCGATCCGCATCCGGTGACGGCGGGCGGGACGAAGAAGCAGGACATCGCGGACTGACGGGCAAGGAGGAGATCGATGCCGGAACCGTTGAAGAGCAAAGACAAAAACGGGTTGCCGTTCACTCGGCCGCCGGAGATCGAGGTCTGCCTGGCAAGGCTGGAATCGGTCGATGCCGCGGCACGCCTGCAGGCCTTCGCCATCGCGTCGAGGAAGAGCTGCGGCTATGTGCCGTCGGAAGCGCTGACATATTTCCTGCGTCGCGCCCAAGCTGCGGGAGCGCAGGACGAGTTCAAGCAGATCTTCGGACTGCTCATGAAGCGCGTCGGGCAGTCCCTGTTTGCGACGATCTCGGACTCTCGCATGGCCGGGGCGCAAGATATCCGAGAAGAGATCATGGGCCGATTCGCCGAGCGAATCGCCAAGGACTGCAACGGCCGCTTCGCCATGCTGGATTTCTTTGAAGTGCGGTTCGACCTCGCGTTCGCCCGGTTCCGCAAGACCGTGCTGAGGCAGATCGGTCCCGTTTCGGTACTCACCGAGCCGCTGTCCACGGATGGAGATGAAGGTCCGGACATTTCTCCGGAGGTCGAAGCAGCAGCGGCTGACTTCCTTGGAGGGGATCCCCAAGAAATTGACGACCCGGCTTTCCGGTTCGAGTTGGACGCTGCGATTGATGCATTACCACACGATCAGAGACGGGTCGTGGGCTTGTTACGGCAAGGCTTCCAGATCGACTCGAAGGACCCGAATATCATGACTATCGCCAAGATGCTCAAGTGCGATGAGAGAACCGTGCGCAATCGTCGCGACCGTGCATACAAGACCCTCAGGTCTGCTCTGCAGGAGTATGTATGAGCACGTCAAAGCCGTTCGCCGCGGACGAGGAATCCGTACTGATGGCGTTCTCCATGGAGCCCCGCCATGGACGAGAAACGCTTGAACGCTACATCAGGGAGTACCCGCAGCATGCGACTGCGCTGATCGACTGTTCGATCGATCTTCTTCATGAGCCGCCGGCGGACGATGCTCCCGCGACCGTGGTGTCGGACAGTGCGGTGGACAAAGCCTGGCAGCGGTTCGAGCGGGCTGTCCAGCAGCCCGACGCGGAGGTCGCGAACCCGTTCGCCAAGCTTAATACGAGCAGCTTCAAATCGCTCGCACGCAGCTTGGATGTCAGCAATCTCTTTCTGATGCGCGTGCGCGATCGAGCCATCAGCGCCACCACCATTCCCGCCCGATTCGTCGAGAAGCTTGCTTCGGAGTTAGGCTCCACGGCGCAAGCTGTGGGCGCGTATCTGCAGGGCCCACCGGGCATGGTCTCCGGACATGCCTTTCGATCCAGCATGAAGCCCAGCGTGGGAGAACAGCTCACTTTCGATCAGGCCGTCGCGACTTCACAGCTCACGCCCGAACAGCAGGCGACGCTGAAGGCGTTGTCGGACTAAGCGATGGACGCCACCGAGGCCACGCGCCGGGAAGCAGAACGCATGCACCGGGCGAACGTCGCGGCGGGTGGCGATCCGACTCGACCCCTGGAGTTTGTGCTTCGGGAAGTGACGAGTCGCGGTTTGGACGTGTACGCGCTGCAAGAGGGGGATTCGCAGCTCAAAGGAGGCCGAGCCACTTTTGATAGCCAAGCGGGAAGCATCCTCTATGAGGACCGCGGATCGGAGTTCGAACGCGCCTTTCTCATCGCACACGAGCTCGGCCATGTCGTGCTGGAAGGTAGCACGCTCGATGTGGTGACGTTTGAAGTCGAGCCCGATCGCTCGATGGAGGATGCGCCGGTCGGTGTTGATCGCGTACTTGACTACGGGGCGCGAGAGCGGCGTGAAGTCAAGATGGACCTCTTCGCGCGAGAGTACCTGCTTCCGCGTCCTGTACTGCGCGAGTTCCATGTCAACGAGGGGCTAACCTCCGCGATGATCGCGACGCGCTTTGGTGCGCCGCTTGCCGTCGTGCAGCAACAACTGCTGGATGCGCTGCTGCTACCGGCCGATGAGCAGCATCCCGTTGGTTCCGGCGGGGTTGCGGCGGCGCTCACGCCGGACCCGACTCAGATGGAGGCGGCGGCGCATCGTGGCCTGGCGTTCCAGTTGCAGGCAGGGCCGGGTACCGGCAAGACACGAACGCTCGTTCGCCGCATCGAAGGATTGCTTGCGGACGGCGTCGACCCTGCCACCATCCTGGTGCTCACCTTCTCCAACAAGGCGGCCAATGAACTGAGCGAGAGGATTGCTGCGAGTAATCCTCTCGCGGCGGCAGCGATGTGGATCGGAACATTCCATGCGTTCGGCTTGGACATCGTTCACCGCTTCCACGACCAACTGGCTCTGCCGGCGGCCCCACGCCTGATCGACCGGACCGAGGCTATTGAGTTGCTGGAAGAAGAGTTCCCGCGGCTCGACTTGAAGCACTATCGTAACCTGTGGGACCCAGCCCTTGATCTGAGCGACATGCTGAGCTCGATCTCACGTGCCAAGGATGAGGTCATCGATGCTGCAGGTTATCGCGTGCTCGCCCAGTCCATGGCCGCCCGGGCGGGCACGGACCAGGATGCGAGGGTCCGCGCCCAGAAGTGCCTGGAGGTCGCCATGCTCTTCGAGGCGTACGAACGTCTGCTGACTACTCACCAACTGTTGGATTTCGGCGATCTGGTTGCGCTGCCGGTCCGCCTTGTGGAGGGTAGCGCCGAGGTGAGGGACGCCTTGCGCGCTCGTCACGAGCATGTGCTCGTGGATGAATACCAAGACGTCAACCGCGCCTCGGTCCGGCTTCTGAAAGCTATCGTCGGTGACGGCCGCAACCTGTGGGTCGTCGGTGATGCGCGCCAGTCCATCTACCGCTTCCGCGGCGCATCCGCGACGAACATCGCGCGCTTTGCGGTCGACTTTCCCGGCGCGCAGACCGCCCAGCTGGGCATCAACTACCGCTCCGACGAGCGCATCGTTGATGTTTTCACCGAGTTTGCGCGCGGGATGCAGGCATCCACCAGTACTTTGCCGCTGACCCTGAAGGCCGACCGTGGCACCAGGGGCGAGCAGGTGGAGCTTCGCGTTGCGGAGTCGCCTGACGACGAAATCTCCGCACTCGCAGCGTCGATCACAGCTCTGCACGAGCAAGGCATCGCCTACGGTGGCCAGGCGGTGCTTTGCGCTTCCAACGCGCGCCTGAACGCCATTGCCGTAGGGCTCGAGGCCAGGGGCATTCCCGCGCTGCACCTAGGCAGCCTCTTCGAGAGGCCGGAAATCAAGGATCTCTTGGCCTTGCTGTCGCTCGCAACCGACCCGCGGGCGGCCGCGATGGTGCGGGTGGCAACCATGGCTCGCCACCAAATGCCGCTGCAGGATGTCATGCGAGTCATCGAGCACCTGCGAGCGGCGAATCCAGCTTCCCTGGCATGGTCGGCAATACATGCGGAGGTGGACGGCCTGGCAGATGGCAGTCGAGAGGCGCTTGCTCGCCTGTCCCCACTTTTTGCGGGCGTGAACGCGTCAACGAACCCATGGACGTTGCTTGCTGGATGGACGATCGATGGTCTAGAAATCGCTAAGACGCTTTATCGGACTGGTGATGCGCAGAGTCGCATGAAGGGTCTGGCGATCTGGCAGTTCCTGAACTTCTGCCGCCGGCAGCCAAGAGGGCAGGGGATACCAGTGCTTCGGCTGCTTGATCGCATCCGGCGCTTGGCGCTGCTCTCAGAGGATCGTGGATTGAGCCAGCTGCCCCGGAGCGCCGAGAACATTGACGCAGTGCGCCTGATGACCATCCATGGGAGCAAGGGGCTGGAGTTCGAGGTCGTTCACTTGCCTGGCATGGTGACTTCCGGCTTGCCTCGCAACAATGTGCCGCCACGGTGTCCTCCACCAGATGGTCTGATCCATGGTTCGGAGGGGCTTACCGGCATTGAGGCCGTGAAGGCCGGCCACGATGAGGAAGAAGAGTGCTTGTTTTTCGTGGCGCTCTCGCGGGCGCGCAACAGGCTTCAGTTGTATGCCTACGCGAGACAGGCTGATGGGCGTGCGCGCAGCCCTTCCAGGTTCGTAGCCCCGATCGAGCGACTCCTTGCCCATCCTGCTCACGTGCCGTTGCGGGCCGGTCCGACCTTGACGGGCGTGCCCCTGTCCATCACGTGGCAAGGGCGCCCTCAATGGACTGACATCCAGGTCAACCTCTTCGAGCGTTGCCCGCGCCGCTTTCTGTACACGCACGTGCTGAAGCTCGGTGGTCGGCGAACCGAAACGGCGTTCATGAAGATGCACAACGTCGTGAGCGAGGTGTTCGAGTGGCTGAAGCGCGAGCACGAGACGACGAGTCCCACGATCGACGAGCTGGCGGCGCGCTTCGAAGAAGCTTGGCGCTCCAGGGGGGTGACGGAGCATGGATACGCGGAAGACTACCGGCGCATCGGCAAGCGGCTCGTCGAGTTTCTCATCGAGAGCCGCAGCCGAGGCGTATCCGCGCCGGCGCCTCCGATTTCGTTGCGTTGGGCGGAGGGCGAGATACTGGTCAGCCCCGATGGCGTTGCTCACGTTGACGGTGGATCGGTCACGGTGCGACGCGTCAAGACGGGCAAGCAGCGCTCGAACGCCTTCGATGACATCGAGTACACGGTGCTTCATCTTGCTGCCGTTCAAGCCTACGGCCCGCATGCGCAAGTCGAGGTGACCTACCTGACCAGCGAAACCATCCAGCCGATGAAAATCTCGTCGCGTAAGCTGGAGTCCAGGCGCGAGAAGCTGCAGTCCTTCCTTCAAGCGATGCGGGCCGGACAGTTCCCTGCGAAGCCCGAGGCGCGCAGCTGTCCGCGCTGTCCGAGCTTCTTCCTTTGCGGCGATTTGCCGGGAGGGGCGTGGGAGCAAGAAAAACTTTGACCAGCCTTTCCGGTCTGGGTTTGTCTTGCGATTGACTGAGTAAGGGGCAACAGAAAACCTGCAATCCCGCAGGCGATGGCTCCCCCAGAAAGGTGATCAATATGCAAACCCAAACCCACGGCGGCGATGACTGCTCTGATGTCGAGGATGTCGCGGCCGCAATCCGCGAAGGTCGCAGCCTGCGCCCGGCGGCGTTCTACCGGATTGTCGTCCTGGACGACCAACTCAGCGAGCGCCACGTCGATCTCACCGATCCGGTGCCGACCGCGCGCCAGATCCTCCAGGCCGTCGGCTTCCGCCCGGGCGATGGCTACAGCGTCTATGCGATCCTGACCTCCGGCGAGTTCGAGGACGTGCGTCTTGACGAAACCTACGATCTGCGCGGCCGCGGCGCGGAGCGCTTCGTCATCTTTCAGACCGACCGCGCGTTCAAGTTCACGATCGACGACCGGCACCTGGAGTGGGGCAAGCCCAGCATCAGCGGCCGCGTGCTCAAGGCGCTCGCCGGCGTCCCGCCGGAGACCTACGACGTCTATCTCGAAGTGCGCGGCGGGGGCCAGGACATCCTGATCCGCGACGGCGACCTGATCGACCTGAGCAAGCCGGGCATCGAGCGCTTCATCACGCTGATCCGCGACACCACGGAAGGGCTCCTTGCCCTGCCCGAAGCGGACCAGCGCTATCTGAGCAGCCACGGGGTAGTCTTCGAGATGGTGAGCGACGGTACGCACACGGGTGTCGTCTTCAAGCAGCTGCCGCTACCCGCCGGAAAGTTCAACCACGGCGCAGCCGACGTACTCGTCCTCCTGCCGTCTGGTTATCCCGATGTCGCGCCCGACATGTTCTATTGCGACCCCTGGCTGACGTTGCAAAGCGTGGGGCGCTATCCGACCTGCGCCGACCAGCCCCACGCGTTCCAAGGCCGCAACTGGCAGCGCTGGTCGCGCCACAACACGGCCTGGCGGCCCGGCATCGACGGCCTGCACACCATACTCAAGCGGATCGAGCACGCCCTGGCGGAGGCGAAGTGATGTCGCCGGCTGCTCTGGACATTGTCCTGCTGGAGCCGCACGAGGCGGCCTTGCGCTCGCTTCTGAGAAGGGACGACGGGTCTGAGGCGTCCGCCTATGTGCTGTTCGGCAGGGCAGATATCCCCTCAGACCCGTGGTCCGGTCTGCCCCGCACCAGGCTGATCTCGCACGAGGTCGTCCCCGTCGCGGCCGATGAGATGGTTTCGGCCTCCCCGGTCCACGTCACGTGGTCCACCCGGGGCTTCATGCATGTTCTCGGCGGCGCGAAGGAGCGTAGTCTGGTCGCGGGCTTGGTGCACACGCATCCGAACGCGGCAGCGTTCTTCTCCGACCAGGATGATCGAAACGAGGCGGAGCTTGCGCGAACAACGTTCATCAAGGGCGTTTCCGGCTTGGCCAGCATCGTGCTCGGCCACGAGGGCGCTATTGCGGGCAGGCTCTGGATTGCACCCGGCGAGACGGTCATGGCGTCATCGATCTCGCTAGTAGGCGGCCAGATCAAGGTCGCTCGCGCAGATGACGCGGCTGACGAAGATCAATTCCTGACGCGGCAGGCTGTACTGTTCGGCAGGGGGTTCAATCCAATCGTCCGAGGGCTGCGGATCGGTGTCGTGGGCTGCGGCGGTACGGGAAGTGCTGTAGCGATGCTTCTGGCGCGGTTGGGCGTTGGTTTTCTCGGGCTGGTGGACAACGACATCATCGATGTGACCAACCTCAACCGTGTGCATGGCTCGCGCGCTGCAGACGTGGCCGCTGGCCTCGCCAAGGTAGACATCCTTGCGCGCGAGATTCGCGCGGCGGGCCTTGGCACCCAAGTGGTCACCAAGAAGCAGTGGGTCGGCCATCCTGATCTACGCGACTTGCTACGCTCCTGCGATGTGGTGTTCGGTTGTACCGATGACCATCAGGGACGCCTGACGCTGAATCGGCTGGCGCACTACTACGGCATTCCCTTGATCGATGTTGGTCTGCGCATGCGCGCGGCACGCAGCGGCGCGGACTACGATATGACGGGGCGTGTATCGACGATTCGCCCCGGCAATCCATGCCTCATGTGTCTGGAGGTGGTCGATCCGCGCCGCGCTGCGGCCGAAGGGCTTCGGCGCAGTGACCCGGCCGAGTTCCAGCGGCGCAAGGCAGAAGCCTATGTGGACGGCGGCGGCGACCCTGCACCCGCCGTGGTCACGTTCACCACGGCCATTGCCTGCGCGGCCGTCGATGAACTGATTCAGGGGCTGACCAGTTTCCGCGGCCGCCAGGGCATGACGCACAACAGGATTCGCCGCTTCGACCGGGTGGAGGATCGGGCCATGACCTGCCGGCCGATCTCTTCTTGCCCGGTATGTGCCAGCCAGGCGAGTTGGGGGCGCGGCGATGTCAATCCTTTTCTCGGCGTGATCGGCTGACCATGAAACGACTAATGGCGCGAGTGCTGCGTCGGTTCGGATGGCTGCGCTACGATCTACTCGTTTCCCGGATCCCTCAACATCCAGGCAAGAGTCCGGTGCCGCCTGGCGAGTTGTGGCTGGTCATTGACTGCGGCGTCAAGAAGTGGGCGTGCATGAGCTGCCCTGGAGGTTGCGGAGTGCAGATCTCGCTTTCACTTAACTCCGATCGACGGCCCCGTTGGTCTGTCGAAACAGACTTCTGGGGCCGGCCCACCGTGTCGCCCTCCATCCACCAGCATCGGGCATGCACCTGTCACTTCTGGGTGAAGAATGGCTTGATTGAGTGGTTTAGGTAGGAAGCGCCGGCGCCAAATCAATCTCAGAAACGCGCGTCGTCGCGCGTTTGACCACACATCGGTCGCCCTCCGATGCAGACTGCTTTACTCGGCACGTTTGCGCAGGCGGCAGCAGTGCATGCGTGGTCCCTGTCGCCCACAAGCCTGCCGGAGGTCTGGTCGAATCCCGGGGTAATTCAGTCCTTGTCGAGGCCTTTCTGTGGCGCAGATACCGGCTTGAAGCTATTCGACTCAGCCTCGCCACCTGATCGCGCACTTAGGGGCGCCGTCAATCAGTGAGTGGGCAGGAACTGATGACCGCAACCAGCCTATGGACTAAACCGCTCGCGCGGTAGGGGTGTGCTGAACCGCTCGTGACGAGCATCGAAGTTCGTGGTTTCCATCGGCAGCAGGCTTGCCATGTTGGGAGATGAGGCAATCGGCCTCATTTTCGACAGGAGCAAGCCATGGATACCCCGACTCGTCCCGTCAGCCCCTTGCGCCAGCGCATGCTCGACGACATGCGGATGCGCAAGCTCACCCCCAAGACGCAGAGTGCGTACATCCGCGCGGTGTGCCGGTTCACGCGCTATCTGGGGCGCGCGCCCGATACCGCCACGGTGGAGGACCTGCGCAACTACCAGTTGCACTTGGTCGATAGCGGGACCTCGTCGATGTCGCTCAACGCCGCGATCAGCGGGCTGAAGTTCTTCTTCGATATCACGCTTCAACGCGGCGAGTTGATGGCACGAATGCAGCCGGTCCGGCTGCCGCAGCGCCTGCCGGTGGTGCTCAGCCGCGAGGAGGTCGCGCGCCTGATCGCCGCCTGCAACAATCTCAAGCACCAGACGGCGCTCTCGCTCGCCTACGCGACCGGACTGCGAGCGAGCGAAGTGGTCTCGCTCAAGGTCAGCGACGTCGACAGCGGGCGCATGACCCTGCGGGTCGAGCAAGGCAAAGGCCGCAAGGATCGCTACGCGATGCTCTCACCCCTGCTGCTGGAGCGGTTGCGCGTGTGGTGGCGGGTCGCCCGGGCGCAGGGCAAGATGCTCGATGGCGGCTGGTTGTTCCCGGGCCTCAACCCGATCGAGTCACTTAGCCCGCGTCAGCTCAATCGCGCTGTTCAGGCCGCCGCCCTGGCGGCCGGCATCGACAAGCGGGTGTCGATGCACACGCTTCGCCACTATTCCGTGTGCCGGACTACGCCGCGCCGAGTCAGCTGGGGCCTGGAAAGCAGGCAGCCGTGAGGGTTTCGGCAGCAGAGGATTCTCGATGGCTCGGCATAGTTTGATCTTCTTTCAGGGGCATATCGCCCCGGAGGAAGGAGATCGCAATGGAACAGCTATACAGTAAGCGTCCGCCCACCGCCGTCTTCCCTTCCGCGTAGCGGTCGCTGACGATTGCCCCTCGGGAGGGGGCACCCAAATTTGTGCCCACGATTGCATTCATGGACACAAATTTGGATCACCGCCGCCATCGCGGCCCGCGCGGGCCGTACCGCCGCCACTCGATCGAGTTCAAGCGCACCGTCGTCGAACAGTCGCTGCAACCGGGCGCCTCCGTGTCGCGTCTCGCGCGCCAGCACGACGTCAACGCCAACCAGATCTTCGCGTGGCGCAAGGCCTACCAGGAAGGTCGCCTGGGGGGAGCTGCGTTCGTGCCGATCATCCTCGCCGACACCGACGATGAGGACGCGCCCGAGATGCTCGATACCCCAGCGGCCGCATTCGGTCGGCTGACGATCGAGCGCAAGGGCGCACGGCTGACCGTCGAAGGACGTCCCGACGCCCAGATGCTTGCGCAGGTTCTTGCGGTGCTGTTGCGATGATCGTCCCGCCTGCGGGCACGCGGATCTGGATCGCAGCCGGCATCACCGACATGCGACGCGGCTTCGACGGCCTGGCCGCGCTCGTTCAGACCCAACTCCAAGCCGATCCCTTCAGCGGACAGCTCTTCGTGTTCCGGGGCCGGCGTGGAGACCGGATCAAGGTGCTGTGGTGGGACGGCGACGGGCTGTGCCTGTTCGCCAAGCGGCTCGAGCACGGTAAATTCGTCTGGCCGCAGGTGACTCATGGGACCGTGGCGCTGACGCCGGCCCAGCTGTCGATGCTGCTCGAGGGCATCGACTGGCGGCGTCCGGCCAGAACGGCGCCGAATCGCGCTGCATAGCGGCTTATAGGACCTTTTTAGCGTCATTTGGCGGCGTTTGGCGGCATGCTCCGGTATCATGTCGCCATGTCGAACACCCCTGTTTCCTCTCCTGACGAAGTCATCGCCCTACGGGCGAAGGTGAGCGAACAGGCGGCCGAGATCGAGCATCTGAAGCTGGTGATCGCCAAGCTGCGCCGCATGCAGTTCGGCCGCAGCTCGGAGCAGATGAACGAGATGCTCGGCCAGTTGGAGCTCTCGCTCGAGGAGCTCGAGACCCTGCGTGCCGAGACCCCGGCCGATCCGACGACGCCAGCCGATACGCGCGAGGCGCCCCCGCCCCGCAAACCGCTCCCCGATCATCTGCCCCGCGACATCAAGGAGCACCTGCCTTCGGCGTGCGACTGCCCAGCCTGTGGCGCCTCGCTCAAGAAGCTGGGCGAGACCGTCAGCGAGATGCTCGAGTACGTGCCGGCGAGCTTCCGCGTGATCCGTCATGTGCGCCCGAAGTTCGCCTGCAGCCGCTGCGACACGATCGTGCAGGCGAACGCGCCCGCGCGACCGATCGCCCGGGGGCTGGCCGGCGCCGGGCTGCTGGCCCATGTGCTAGTCGCCAAGTATTGCGATCACCTGCCGCTGTACCGCCAGAGCACCATCTACGCTCGGGAGGGTGTCGAACTCGAGCGCTCCACGCTGGCCGACTGGGTGGGGCAATGCAATGCGCTGCTGCGTCCGCTGGTCGAGGCGCTGCGCAAGCATGTGCTCTCGGCCACCAAGCTGCACGCCGATGACACACCGGTGCCGGTACTCTCGCCGGGCGAAGGCCAGACCCGGACCGGTCGGCTGTGGACCTACGTGCGTGACGACGGCCCTGCAGGCGACGAGACGCCCCCGGCCGTGTGGTTCGCCTACTCGCCCAATCGCCGGGGCGAGCACCCGCAACGCCACCTCGCGCACTTCAAGGGCGTGCTGCAGGCCGACGCCTTTGCCGGATTCGCACCGCTCTATCTGGGCGGCACCATCCAGGAAGCTGCCTGCTGGGCGCATGTGCGGCGCAAGTTCTACGACCTGCACAAGGCGCAGGCCTCGCCCCTGGCGGCCGAGGCGCTCAAGCAGATCGGCATGCTGTACGCGGTGGAAGAGTCTGTTCGCGGCAAACCGCCCGAGCTGCGCCGGGCCGAGCGGCAAGCGCGCGCCGGCCCCGTCTTGGTTGCGTTGCGCGCCTGGCTCGACGTCACCCTCAAGCAACTCTCGCAGAAATCGGCCCTGGCCGAGGCGATACGCTATGCGCTCGCCCGCTGGGACGCGCTCGTGCGCTACAGCACCAACGGGCGCATCGAGATCGACAACAACGCCGCCGAACGGGCGCTGCGTACGGTCGCCCTGGGGAGGAAGAATTACCTCTTCGCGGGCTCCGACGCCGGGGGCGAGCGCGCAGCGGCAATCTACAGCCTGATCGGCACGGCTAAGCTCAACGGCCTCGACCCCGAGGCTTACCTGCGACATGTGATCGGCCGCATCGCCGAGCATCCGGTCAATCGTGTCGATGAGCTGTTGCCGTGGAAGGTCGAACTGAAGGTGCTGGCTCCAGAACAGAAGGCCGCTTGATGAAACATCCCAACACCGACCCGCTAGCAGCGCTCAAGAACGTGGATTGGCTGATCTCGAATGGTGGCGAGATCTCGCTCGGCGCCGTCGGGCCGGTGGAGTGTGCCGCCGTCGCGAGTGACGAGAGTGACTGCCTGGCGATGCTACAGCGCCGCGATGGCGAGTCCCTCTACCAGCTGCTGACTCGCCTCGATGCCGCCATCGCCCGTGCATGGGATGAGGGCGAGTTCACCGATGAGATCAACCCAAACCGCTGAATCACTTGCAAGACGCCGATCGTCGGACGCTTACGCTATACAAGGATGCGCGCACGCTCGAGCGCATGCGGGCAGGTTTGTTGGGTGCATATGTTGATGCCTTTGCCCGGCAATTGATCGACCAGGGGTACGCGAGGCCCTCGATCCGATACTCGCTGCAACTGGTCGCCGATTTCGGTCGATGGCTGATGCAGCGCAGGATCCTGGTATCACGTGTCACGCCAGAGAGCCTGAGCGGCTACCTGCGCGATCGAACCCGACGTGGGCACTTCAGACCGGGAGATGCATCGATTCTGCGGCGTTTGCGGAATCTGCTCGCCGAACAAGGGATCGTGGTGGAGGACCCGCCGATCGCGCCGACGGCGGTCGAGCAACTGGAGACGGAATTCCGGTATTACCTGGAGCGGGAACGCCGACTGGCCCCGGCGACGGTATTCCACTATCTGGAGTTCGCGCGGCGCTTTCTGGCCCAGATGGTCCCGAAAGGTGAAGCGTCGCTCGCGCACGTGCAGGCAGCGGACGTGGTGGACTTTGTCCAGCGGGAAGCCGCCCGGCTTCATCATGCCAAGCGGGCCAAGCTGATGACCACGGCGGTCCGGTCGTTCCTGCAGTACGCGCGTTACCGGGGGCTTATCGAGGCCGACTTGAAACCCAGCGTGCCGGCGGTGGCGAATTGGTCGATGGCCTCGCTGCCACGCGCCCTGTCAGCGGTCGAGCTCCAACGACTTCTCGCCAGTTGCGAGCGGGGGACCGCAGTCGGCCGCCGCAACTGGGCGATCCTGTTGTTACTCGCCCGCTTGGGACTGCGTGCCGGTGAAGTCACTGCGCTGACGCTCGACGATATCGATTGGGCGGCGGCCGAACTCTGCATTCAAGGCGCAGGCGTATCTGCAAACCGTCTGCCGCTTCCCCACGAGGTCGGTGCGGCGCTGGCCGACTATCTGCGTGACGGGCGTCCCGCCTGCACCTCGCGCCGGGTGTTTGTTCGCATGCGCGCGCCCACTCGTGGCTTCAAGAGTTCATCGGCCGTTTCCACCGTCGTGCGGCGTGCGCTCGCGCGCGCCGGACTGGATCCTGCCCACCATGGGGCCCACCTGTTGCGGCACACGGTAGCCACCCAGATGTTGCGCCAGGGCGCCTCGTTGGCTGAGATCGGTGAGTTGTTGCGTCATCGCAGCCCGCAGACGACGATGATCTACGCGAAGGTCGACCTGGACCTGTTGCGCCCGTTGGCCTTGCCGTGGCCAGGGGGTGTGTCATGACCCCGCTCGGACAAGCGATTCAAGACTATCTCGCCTTGCGCCGCAGGCTGGGGTTCAAACTCCGGGATGCCGGGCTTTGCCTAGTGAAGTTCGCGGCATTCATGGAAGCCCGCGACGCCCCACACATCACGACCGCGCTGGCACTGGAGTGGATTCGCCAAAGTCCATCGGTGACGCCTGCGACCTGGGCGCAGCGGCTGGGCTACGTCCGTGGCTTCGCCCGCCATCATGCGGCGAGTGACCTGCAGACTGAGGTGCCCCCGGCGGGTCTGCTGCCGTTTCGCCCACGCAGGGCGCGACCCTACCTCTACTCCGATGAGGACATCGCACAACTGCTTCGCAGCGCGCTCGATCTACCGCCTGCCGGCGGCTTGCGCCCGTGGACGTATCACACACTGCTCGGCTTGCTCAGCGTCGCCGGCCTGCGAGTTGGCGAGGCGATCCGCCTCATGGACGCGGACGTCGATCTGCAGGAAGGGCTGCTGACGATTCGCGGCACCAAGTTCGGCAAGTCGCGCCTCGTCCCGATCCATTCGTCAACGCTGGAGGTCCTGCAACAGTACCGCGCCCACCGCGAACCCTTTCTCGCAGGCCATGCAGCCTCGGCATTCTTCATCACCGGTCGCGGTCATCATCTCGACATCGGTGATGTGCATCGAACGTTCTATCGCCTGTCGCGCCAAGTCGGACTGCGCGGCGCGACCGCCAGCCACGGTCCGCGCCTGCACGACTTTCGGCACCGCTTCGCGGTCCAGACGCTGTTGCGCTGGTACCGCTCGGGCGAGGATGTCGAGCGACGGTTGCCGGTGCTGTCGACCTATTTGGGCCATGCCCATGTCGCCGACACCTACTGGTATCTGAGCGCCTGTCCGGAGCTGATGGGACTGGCGGTCGGGCGTCTTGAACGACGCTGGGGAGAACTGCCATGAGTGCGACGCCCAGTTTCCCTGCGTTGTTGCAGCGCTTCTTTACCGACCGGCTGATGCAGCAGCGTCGGGCAAGCCCGCATACGATCGGCTCCTATCGGGATACCTTTCGTCTGCTGCTGCGCTTTGCCCAGATGCGACTCGGCAGGCAGCCCTCGCAGTTGGCGTTCGAGCAGATCGATGCGCCACTGATCGCCGCTTTCCTCGACGAGCTCCAGGACAAACGCGGGATCACGGCCCGCAGCCGCAACCTACGCCTCACCGCGATTCGCTCGTTCTTCCGCTATGCCGCTTTCGAGGCGCCGACCCATGCGGAGCAGATTCAGCGGGTGCTCGCGATTCCCAGCCAGCGTTTCACGCGTACCCAGGTCGGGTTCCTGACCCGACCGGAAGTCGACGCGCTGCTGGCCGCGCCCGATCGGCAGACGTGGTCCGGACGCCGGGACCACGCGCTGCTCCTGCTCGCAGTTCAAGCCGGACTACGCCTGTCCGAGCTGACCGCGATGCGGCGAGATACGGTGATCCTGGGATCCGGTGCCCACGTCCTGGTCATGGGGAAGGGCCGCAAGGAACGCGCCACACCGCTGACCCGACAGACCGCTGCCGTCCTCAATGCCTGGTTGAAGGAGATTCCCGCCAACCCCGACGCGACAATATTTCCGAGTGCCCGTGGCACTCGCCTGAGCGCGGATGGCGTGCAGTATCTGCTCGCCAAACACGTCGCGGTGGCGGCCCGGAGCTGCCCGTCCCTGGCCCAAAAGCGGGTCACACCGCACGTGCTTCGCCACACCACCGCGATGGAGTTGCTTCAGGCGGGTGTCGATCGTGCGGTAATCGCGCTGTGGCTGGGCCACGAGTCCGTGGAGACGACGCAGATCTATCTGGACGCGAACCTCGCCATCAAGGAGCAAGCCTTGGCCCGGACTACACCACCCGACAGCACCCCTGGGAGATTTCGACCGGATGACCAACTGCTCGCCTTCCTCACAGAACTCTGAGACTTGAAGCACAGGACTATGCCGAGTTTGCCGACGCGCCTCGGCCAGTCCGATGCGCGCGGTTGATTCGGCGCGGCGTAGTCCGGCACACGGAATAGTGGCGAAGCGTGTGCATCGACACCCGCTTGTCGATGCCGGCCGCCAGGGCGGCGGCCTGAACAGCGCGATTGAGTTGGCGCGGGCTCAGCGACTCGATTGGGTTGAGGCCCGGGAACAGCCAGCCGCCGTCGAGCATCTTGCCCTGCGCCCGAGCGACCCGCCACCACACACGCAACCGCTCCAGCAGCAAGGGCGAGAGCATCGCGTAGCGATCCTTGCGGCCTTTGCCTTGCTCGACCCGCAGGGTCATGCGCCCGCTGTCGACGTCGCTGACCTTGAGCGAGACCACTTCGCTCGCTCGCAGTCCGGTCGCGTAGGCGAGCGAGAGCGCCGTCTGGTGCTTGAGATTGTTGCAGGCGGCAATCAGTCGCGCGACCTCCTCGCGGCTGAGCACCACCGGCAGGCGCTGCGGCAGCCGGACCGGCTGCATTCGTGCCATCAATTCGCCGCGCTGGAGCGTGATGTCGAAGAAGAACTTCAGCCCGCTGATCGCGGCGTTGAGCGACATCGGCGAGGTGCCGGTATCGACCAGGTGCAACTGGTAGTTGCGCAGGTCCTCCACCGTGGCGGTATCGGGCGCGCGCCCCAGATAGTGCGTGAACCGGCACACCGCGCGGATGTACGCACTCTGCGTCTTGGGGGTGAGCTTGCGCATCCGCATGTCGTCGAGCATGCGCTGGCGCAAGGGGCTGACGGGACGAGTTGGGGTATCCATGGCTTGCTCCTGTCGAAGACGAGGCCGATTGCCTCATCTCCCAACATGGCAAGCCTGCTGCCGATGGAAACCACGAACTTCGATGCTCGTCACGAGCGGTTCAGCACACCCCTACCGCGCGAGCGGTTTAGTCCTCTGGCCGTTATGAACAGCTATCCATAACGGTCATGGTAAGGCCAACGCTCGTCGTTCCGGCAGCTGACCGCACAAAGGTGGCGCCGCCATGCATTCGCGCGATCGCAGCTACGATCGCCAAGCCGAGCCCGTGGTTATGGTCGCGATGTTCGCGGGCCCCATCAACCCGATAAAAGCGGTCGAATAGACGAGGCAAATGCTCCGGGGGGATGACAGGGCCCGTGTTGCTGACAGACAGGCAAATGCGGCCATCTGCGTCCTGCTTGATATCGACCTCGATCACCGATCCGCGCTCTGCAAAACGGGTCGCATTGGCGAGCAGGTTCGAGAGCGCACGCCTAACCAACCCAGCATCGACTGTGCCCATGCCGTCACCGCGTAAGCGCGCAGTCACGCCGGCCTCCTGCATTGACGCTTCGTGGAATTCGATGACCTCGGACACCAGTTCGGCCAGGCTATCCACACGGTGGCGACGGGCGCGCTCCCCGCGATCGGCCCGGGACAAGAACAACATGTCATTGACCAGCCCCGCTAAAAGTTGAAGATCCTCGAGGTTCGATCCGAGCACATCGCGCAGTTCGGCGACATCGCGCTGACGACTCAGAGCTAGCTCGGTCTCACCAATCAAGGTCGCCAGCGGTGTGCGCAGCTCGTGAGCGACATCGGCGTTGAACCCTTCCAGTTGTTGATATGCGCGGTTCAATCGAACCAGGAGCGCGTTGAATTGTGTGACCAACGGCTGAAGCTCCTGTGCCTGGGCGGAGCCGTCAAGCGGCTGTCCAACGCTTTCCGGGCTTAGGGCCGCTGCTTGTCGAGCCAGGTCGCGAACAGGCAAGAGCGCTCTACGAACGAGCCATGCGCCGCCCACTGAGATGGCCGCCGCTCCACCAAGGGCGCTCGCGAGTAGCGTCCAGGCCAACTGCTCCAAAAGCAGCGCGTCGGCGCTGCTGTCGAGCATCAATTCGGCGCGCAGCATGGTTGTGGGCGACCATGGCACGGAGATTTCGAACTCATCCCGCCGCAGGATTGCGCCGGGGCTTGAACGCGCCGGAGTTGCGTACAGAAGAGCGTCAGATCCCTGGATCAGCCGTAACTCGAGGTTGGCATGGCCCACAAAGAAGTCGTCGAGCTTGTGACGCAGGCTCGGCAACGCGTCCCGCGTTGCAATCTCGCCGACGAGATGGCGCACTATGTCCCGCTTGTGCCGCAGTTCGTCCGTCTGCTTGTTGGAGAGATTTAGACTCGCGCCCACGTAAACGATCGAGCAGACCAAGCCGAGCCCCAGCGAGGCCAGCACGGCGAGCCACCACGATAACCAGCGGCTAAGCGAACGCGGATTGCGCATTCTCAGGGCTTCCGGTCCTCAAGGACGTATCCCATGCCGCGCACGGTATGCAACAACTTCTTCTCGAAAGCGTCGTCGATCTTGCCGCGCAACCGGCGCACCGCAACTTCGACCACGTTCGTATTGCTGTCGAAATTCATGTCCCACACCTGCGCTGCAAGCGCGGTACGGGAAAGGACCTGCCCTTGCCGGCGCAGCAGCAACGTCAGCAACGTGAACTCCTTGGCGGTCAGGTCGAGGCGCTGCCCGGATCGTGTCGCCTTGCGCCGAACCAGGTCGAGTTCGAGGTCCGCCAAACGGAGCACCGTTGAATCCTGGCTATCCGAGCGCAAGGCACCGCGCCGCAACAAGGCCTGCACGCGAGCGAGCAACTCGGACAGAGCAAACGGCTTCACCAGGTAATCGTCGGCACCCGCCTGCAGGCCTCTGACCCGATCCTCGACCTCGTCCCGCGCGGTCAGCATCAGGACGGGTACGTGTTTGCCCCGACGCAGTTCTTGCAAGACGGCATAGCCATCCAGCCCCGGAAGCATGACGTCGAGGAGGACGAGGTCGTAATGCCCTTCGGTCGCGAGATAGCGGCCATCCGTGCCGCTGTGCGCGACATCCACGATGTAATTGCTTTCGGTGAGCGCCCTGCGTAGGTATTCGGCGAGCTTGGGTTCGTCTTCCACAACCAGAATCTTCATGCAGCGATTATCGCGGAGATGCCGAAACCATCACATTACGAAATCGTAATCTGGCAGTTCGCGATTCGACGAGGATGGACCCTTAAAGTCCGCGACGTGTTCGGTGCAAGGCGATGCCAAGCGGCTTATGCCGAACGCCACCTCTCACGTTGAACGAAGGAGTCTCGTCATGTCGAAAACCCGCACCACTGCCCTTTTTTCGCTTCTTGCTGCCGTCCTTGTCGTTCCTGCGGCTGCGCAAGCCAGCTCGCTGTGGCATCCCGCTCCCGGCGAGCAGGGGTTCACGTTCCATCCGGATCACTCCACGAGCACGAAAACCCGCGCCGAGGTGTTGCGCGAGCTCGAACAGGCAAAGGCCGATGGCAGCTATTTCTACCTGCAGCGTGGCCTCGCGGTGCCCTCGCGTGCTTCCGGACCCGGCAAGACCCGTGCAGAAGTCCTCAAGGAGCTGGTCGACATGACCCCGACAGAGCGCGCGTACATGAATGAACTGTACAGTGGCTCCTGAAGCCACCTATCGGCGCGAGACGTCGGGCCGTCCAGGCGTTTCGCCCAGCAGGTTCTCGTAAAGCGCCGTTTGGTCTGCCCATTGGTACCGTCGCTGTCGACGATAGCAAATCCTTATTGATAGAATCCGCGCCATGCGTCGTTGGCTTGCGATTTTCCTCTTGATCCTGCTGCCTGCCCAACTGAGTTGGGCGGCGGTGGGCGATTACTGCGCGCACGAATCCGGTGCCGCAGCCAATCATTTTGGTCATCACGCGCATCGTCACACCGAAGATGCAAAAGGCAAGGAAAAAGGGGGCTTGACGAAGGGCGCACACACAGACTGCGCATCGTGCCAGGTGGTGGGCTCTTCAGCAGTAACGAGTGAGTCCAGCGCGCTATTCACACAGCATCAGGCATCCCTCCCCATCGGCGTCACACCTGGGTGCTCACTTGCGGAGCAT
Organism: Thauera sp. SWB20; assembly: GCF_000831325.1. NCBI lineage: Bacteria > Pseudomonadati > Pseudomonadota > Betaproteobacteria > Rhodocyclales > Zoogloeaceae > Thauera > Thauera sp. SWB20. The sequence continues at coordinate 106,013 of NZ_JTDM01000012.1, forward strand.
CCCGCAGAGCCCGAACGCCCTAAATGGGCCCGCCCAGCCTGATCGGCAGGGCGGTCGCCTTCATTCCCTCTTGATGTTCCTACCGCTTTGAGCGGTAGCGTCACGCGTCCATTGCGATCGGTCCGATCGCCCTCTGCCGATTCCCCGTGTCTTTACATCAACGGAGAATTGGATGTTTCAGCAACTTCGTCTCAAATGGCTGCCTGGGCTAATGCTCGGCCTTGCCGTCAATGGTGCCTGGGCGCAGCAGCCCGCCCCCCCGGCTCCAAGTACCGCCCTATCCCTCAAGCACGCTTTCGAGGCAGCATGGGCACGCCAGCCTGAAGCGCTGTCGCTCACGACTCAACAGGAAGCGGCGCAAGCGCGCCGCGACAGTGCCGACAGTTGGTTTGTCGAACCGCCCGCCCTAGAGGTAGCCGGAAAAACCGATCAGTTGGACAGCAATCGCGGGAGCCGTGAGTACGAGGTCGGCATCGCGGTTCCGATCTGGCTGTCGGGCGAACGTTCGAGCACTGCAGCCCTCGCCACTGCCGAAATAGCTGCCACGGCGAGCCGGGCTCGCGGCGCGCAGTTGCGTACCGCTGCAGCGGTACGCACAGCATATTGGGATTGGCAACGCGCGCGCGTAGATGTGACGCTGGCGAGGGCGGGTCTCGAGAACGCCCGCGAACTGGCCGCCGACGTGGCCAAGCGCATCAAGGCGGGTGATCTGGCGCGCGCAGATCAGCATCAGGCCGACGGTGTGCAAGCTACAGCTGAAGCCGCCGTCGCCGAGGCAGAAAGCGCCCTTGCAGATGCTGCACAGCAGTTGCGCACGCTCACTGGAATCGGGCCAGAACGCTCATCCGGCGGGGTGTCTGCGCCGGAGCCCGTCCCGTCCGCTGCGACACCGACACAGATTCTTGAGACGGCGCACCCTGCAGTGGCCGAGCTGCGTGATCGGGTCGACGTTGCGCGGCGCACGATGACCCTTGCCAGCGTTCAGGGCCGCGCGAATCCGGAGTTGAGTGTCACGACCACCCGCGAACGCGGCGCATCGGGTGAATCCTGGGAACAGACAGTCACGCTGGGCTTGCGCATTCCGCTTGGTTCCGGTTCGCGCAGCCGGTCCCGCGTTGCAAGCGCCAATGCAGAGGCCATCGAGGCCGAGGCGCAACTCCAGATCGAACTCGAACGTCTGCTGGCCGAAACAGAGATGGCGCACCAGCGCGTCGAATTGAGACGGCAGCAGGTCGCCGCTGCTGAACGGCGCTCCGACCTCGCACAGGCGTCACGCGGCTTCTTCGAGAAGGCGTTCCGCCTCGGTGAGGCCGATCTGCCGACCCGTCTGCGCATCGAATTCGAGGCGGCCGAGGCCGAACGCGAGCGCGCGCGCGCGCGTATTGATCTGGCAGCCGCCATCTCGGCCCAGCGCCAAGCGTTGGGCCTGCTTCCCGAATGAATAACAGGATCCCCAAAATGAAATCCACTCATACCCTCGCGGCATGGAGCCTCGCTGCCGTGCTTGCCGGGCTTGCCCCGCAAACGCTGGCCGGTGACGGACACGACCATGGAGAAGCGCCCGCGACCACAGCGGGCCCGGCATTGCCGCGATTTACCGCCGTCTCGGAACTCTTCGAGCTGGTCGGCGTAGTGAATGGCAAGAACGTCACCGTCTATCTTGACCACTTCGCTGACAACAGTCCGGTCAAGGACGCAAAGGTCGATCTGGAACTCGATGGGAAGGCCGTTGCGCTCTCGCCCCATGCCGACGGTGAGTTCGAGGCCACGCTCGAGGAGACGCTCAAGCCGGGTGTCGTCTCTGTCACGGCAACGGTGATTGCCGGTCAGGACGCCGATTTGCTCGCTGGTGAGCTCGACTTGCATGAGACCGCCGCCGAGGCGCACGAAGAGGTTGCCGAATTGGACATGAAACCCTACGCAATTGGGGCAGGCGCGGGGGGGCTTGTGCTAGGCCTCATCGGCTGGGTTGTGCTTCGCAAGGGGAATTCGCGTAATCGCTCGACTGGAGGTGCCGCATGAAGCTGAGCGTACTGTTTGCTGCGCTGGCGCTGGTATCGGCCAGTGCCTCGTGGAATGCCTTTGCTGGCGAAGGCCATGATCATGGCGATGAAGGTCCGGTTGTGGCAGGAGGCAATGGGCCACAACGGCAAGCCGATGGCAGTGTCTTTCTGCCCAAGCCGGCACAACGCCAGATCGGTGTTCGCACGTTGGTTACGGAAGCCGGCGAATTGCCGCGTACCACCGCGCTGGCCGGCAAGGTGGTCATGGACCCGAATGCCGGCGGAAAGGTGCAGGCCATGGTGGCTGGGCGCCTGGAGGCGGGCCCGCAGGGGTTGCCAAGCGTCGGTCAGGCCGTGAAGAAGGGGGACGTGCTGGCTTACGTCAGTCCTTCGACGGACCAGATCGAGCGGTCTAACCAGATGGCGCAATTGGCCGAGCTGCACGCGGCCAGGGCCCTTGTGGAAAAGCGCCTTGCGCGTCTGAAGGAACTCGCCGACACGGTACCGCGCAAGGAGATCGAGGCGGCCGAAAGCGAGCTTGCCAGCCTGAGGGCTAGATCGAAAGCGATCGGTGGTGGCCTCAATGCCCGTGATGTCCTGACCGCACCTGTCAGCGGTGTGATCGCATCGACTAACGCCGTGTCAGGCCAAGTGGTCGATGCGCGCGAGCTCGTGTTCGAGATCGTCGACCCGAAGCGGCTGCGTGTCGAGGCGCTCTCCTATGATCCAGAAATAGCGGCGGATGTCGCCTCTGCAAGTCTTGCGGTCGGCGACCAGCGGATCCCGCTCACCTTCATCGGCGCCGCCCGCAGCCTGCGCGAGCAGGCCTTGCCGCTCACCTTTGCAGCCGAAGGTGAAGCGCTGGCCTTTCTTGCCGTGGGGCAGCCGGTCGAGGTCTTCGTCCAGTCGCGCAGCACGCAGCAGGGTGTAAGCGTTCCCGCAGCATCGGTGCTGAAGAATTCGGCAAACCAAACCATCGTCTGGGTAAAGACGGCGCCCGAACGTTTCGAGTCCCGGACCGTCACGATCGCGCCGCTGGACGGTGTGAATATTGCGGTGACGTCCGGCCTCGAAGCCGGCGAGCGGGTCGCCTCCCGTGCCGCCACGCTGATCAACCAGATCCGCTGACGGGGAGTCTATCCGATGTTCAAGTGGCTACTCGACAACAGCCTTGGTAACCGGCTGCTGGTGATTATCGCCAGCCTGGTACTGATGGCCTATGGGGCGTTCACGCTTTCGCGAACACCCGTGGACGTATTTCCGGATCTCAACAAGCCGACGGTCACGATCATGACCGAAGCCGGTGGCATGGCGGCGGAGGAGGTCGAGCAACTCATCACCTTTCCGCTCGAGACCACCATGAATGGTTTGCCCGGCGTGGAGTCAGTGCGCTCTACCTCGAGCTCGGGGCTGTCCTTCATCTACGTGACCTTCGACTGGAGTACCGAGATTTTCCGCGCCCGGCAGATGGTGTCGGAACGCCTCTCAGCCATGGAGGAAGGGTTGCCTGAAGACGTGATTCCGCGCATGGGGCCGATCAGCTCGGTCATGGGCGAGATCATGCAGATCGCGATCCCGATCGACACGGCGAAGATCTCGCCGATGCAGGTCCGAGAGTATGCGGACTGGGTTCTTCGTCCGCGCCTGATGGCGATCCCCGGCATCGCGCAAGTCATCCCGATTGGCGGGGAGGTGCGGCAGTTCCAGGTTCAGCCCGACACCCGCCGTATGGCTGAGCTCGGTGTTTCGTTGGAGCAGTTGGAAGGGGCGATTCGAGGCTTCTCGTCGAACACCTCGGGGGGCTTTCTCGAACTGAACGGGCGCGAATATCTCATCCGCCATCTCGGTCGGACCTCGAGCCTGGAGGATCTGAAGAACCTCGCGATCACTGCGCGTGATGGCCAGCCGATCCTGCTGCGTCAGATCGCATCCGTGACCTTCGCAGCGGCGCCCAAACGGGGGGATGCGGGCTTCGAGGGCAAGCCGGCCGTCATCCTCGGCATTCAGAAGCAGCCTACGGCGGACACCATTCACCTGACTCGCTCGATCGAAACCGCGCTCGAAGAGATGAAGATATCGCTCCCGGCCGGGATGGATGCGCCGGAGGTGACCTTCCGGCAGGCGACTTTCATCGAGGCATCGATCAGCACGCTCAAGGGTAAGCTGATTGGTGCATCGGTGTTCGTTGCGGCAATCCTCTTCTTTTTTCTCGGCACCCTGCGCCCGACGATCATCGCGCTCACCGCGATTCCGGTGTCCATCTTCATGACGGCGTTGGTCTTCAAGTATTTCGGGCAGTCGATCAACACGATGACCCTTGGTGGTCTCGCGATTGCGATTGGCGGCTTGGTCGACGATGCGGTTGTGGGCGTAGAGAACGTGCTGCGCCGATTGAAGGAGGACCGCGCAAAGCATCACGACCATCGGCTTCACCCGATCGAACTCGTGGCGCGCGCAACGATGGAAGTGCGCTCGGCCATCCTTTACGCGACGATCATCATCGTGCTGGTGTTCTTGCCGCTGTTCGCGCTGCCTGGCATGGAGGGGCGGCTGTTCGTGCCGCTCGGCGTGGCGTTCATCGTCTCCACGCTCGCCTCGTTGGTCGTCTCGGTGACCGTGACGCCGGTGCTGTCCTTTTACCTGCTTCCCCGGATGAAGTCCCTCGATCACGGTGACACGCGCTTGCTCGCCTGGCTCAAGGCACGTTATCGCGGGGCGTTGCAGGGGGTGCTCGAGCACCCCAGGGCGGCCGTCACAGCGGGTGCGGTTGCGGTGGCAATTGCTGCCGCTGCGGTACCGTTCTTCCCCACGACCTTTCTGCCGCCGTTCAACGAAGGCACCTTGCTGATCGGCATGCGGCTCAACCCGGGCGTTACCCTGGCGGAGTCGACCGTGCTCGCGCAGCAAGCGGAAGTGCTCGTGAAACAGGTTCCCGAAGTGACGCACGTCGGGCGCCGAAGCGGGCGGGCCGAGCTTGATGAGCATGCGGAAGGTGTCCACGTCAGCGAGCTCGATGTGGGGCTGAAACCCGCCGGTGAGCTGAGCCGCTCAATGGGTGAGATCACCGCAGACATCCGGTCGCGACTGGTCAATCTGCCAGCTGCGATCGCGATCGGGCAACCGATCTCACATCGCATCGACCACATGCTGTCGGGCGTGCGCTCGCAGATTGCGATCAAGATCTTCGGCGAGGATCTCGACACCCTGCGCGGTCAGGCTGACGTATTGCGAACGCGGCTTGCCGCCATTCCGGGGCTCGCCGACCTGGAGATCGAGAAGCAAGTGCTCGCGCCGCAGATCAAGGTGCGGATCGACTATGCGGCCGCTGCCCGTTACGGGGTGCCGGCACCGCAGATTCTGGCCGCGCTGCAAAACCTCGTCGAGGGCGAGAAGGTCACCCAGATCGTCGAGGGTGGTCGACGGTTCGCATTGGTCGTTCGCCTACCGGAAACGGCGCGCTCGGTCGACGGGCTGGCTCAGATCCTGATCGAAACGCCGACCGGACATGTGCCCTTGTCGAAGCTGGCGTCGATCGAGGATGGTGACGGTCCGAACCAAGTGAGCCGGGACGACGGTAAGCGCCGCATCGTGCTCTCGGCCAATGCGCAGCAGCGTCCGCTATCGGAGGTCGTCGAGGACATCCGCGCCGTCGTGGCCGACCTTAAGTTGCCCGAGGGCTACTTCATCACCCTCGGCGGGCAGTTCCAAGCTCAGGAAGAGGCATCCCGTTTGGTCGGGTTGCTTTCGATCGTCTCACTCGTGCTGATGTTCGTCGTGCTCTACAGCCGCTACAAGTCGGTTCGACTCTCGGCGCTCATCATGGCGAACATTCCGCTCGCACTGGTCGGGGCGGTGATTGGACTGTGGATCTCCGGTCAACCGTTGTCGGTGGCGGCACTCGTCGGCTTCATCACGCTTGCAGGTATTTCGGTGCGAAACGGCATCCTCAAGGTGAGTCATTACCTCAACCTGATGCGTATCGAGGGCGAGAGCTTCGACCACACGATGATCCTGCGGGGCTCGATCGAGCGCCTGTCGCCGGTGCTGATGACCGCACTGGTAACCGCGTTTGCGCTTGCACCGCTGCTGTTCGAGGCCGAGCGCCCGGGTACCGAGATTCTGCATCCGGTGGCCGTGGTGATCTTCTCGGGCCTCATCAGTTCGACCCTGCTGGATACCTTCCTTACCCCTGCAATGTTCTGGCTCTTCGGCCGCCGCGATGCAGAGAGTCTGCTCGACGATCGAAACGCCGAAGCATTCTGACGCTGCTTAACCCGCCTCATGCAAACCAGAAAGGAAAAACCATGAAGTTCTCAAAAGTCGTCGCCCTCGCTGCTCTCGTGTCTGTGGGCCCCACCTTTGCAGCCGACGAGCATGACCATGCTCACGAGCATGAATCCATGCATGGAGGTGTGGTGGTCGAGGTCAAGGATCTCGATCTCGAACTCGTTGCCAAGTCCGAGGTGATCCAGTTGCACCTTCGCGATCACGGCAAGCCTGTTGATGTGGCAAACGGCAGTGCCAAGCTCACGCTGCTGTCTGGCGCAAACAAGCAAGATGTCGAACTCAAGCCTGCAGGTGATCGACTCGAAGCCAAGGGTAGCTTCAAGGTCGGCGCCGGCACCAAGCTGGTCGCGGTTGTCACCCTTCCGGGCAAGCCTTCCACCACGGCACGCTTCACACTGAAGTGACTCCGCCCGACCGCCTGCGGCAACTGCGCGCAGGCGGTCACCTCAGGCGCTCGTCGGTAGCAAGATGAAAGCACTGTTGTGAGCTAACCAGCGGCCTGCCCCGCAGATGTTGTTCGCGGCGCAGAAGGCTCAGCGGTTCTGCACGCTTGCACTATGATGCAACTATGCATCTCATCACCGTCAAACCCGAACAAGTCTTCCAGGCCTTGGCCGACCGCACCCGCATTCGCATCATGCGTCTGCTCGTAGACACTGGCGAAGAGATCTGTCTGTGCGAATTCGTGGACAGCCTCCAAGAGCTGCAATACAAGCTCTCTCGCCACCTGAAAACGCTGCGTCAGGCTGGCCTTCTGACCACCATCAAGGATGGCCGCTGGCTCTACCATCGGCTGGTAACCGGCTCGCCGACGATGGGGCCCCTGTCCGATCTGATTCGCTCGGTACCCGATGAAGATGATGTCTTCTCGGGTGATCTTGCACGATTCCGCGCGCGCATCTGCTTGCGCGAAGACGGCCGTTGCCGGGTGGGCATCCAGACTTCTGACTTAGCGACGGGGGCCAGCTGAACATCAATCGCCGATGCGCGCCGTTTCCCCCCGCTGCCCGTCCCCGGGCGCAATCCCCAGTGGTCATCGGTCCGTCGCAACAAGACGGTCATGGCCTCCACTTGTGACGTAGGAGAATCGAGATGAAGAACACGATCTTGGCAGCCGCGTTGTCCGCCGTTGTACTTTCGTCCATGCCCGCCCTCGCCCAGCCGGCGCCTGGTGCCCAAGCGAACCTCGAGCCGCCCAACGTGCAGGAGTTCGACAAGCGGATGGCGCAGGTGCAGGAGAACATGAAAAAGATGCAAGAGCAGATGGACAAGATCAACCAGACTCAGGATCCCCAGGCGCGGCAAAAACTACTCCAGGAGCACTGGACCACGATGCAGAACAACATGCAGCTGATGCACGGCATGTGGGGGCCGGGCGGCGGCATGGGCTGCTGCATGGGCGGCCCGGGGATGGGACCCGGAATGACGATGGGCCCAATGATGGGATGGGGCCATATGGGCGGCTACTACTCGAAGCTTACGCCCGAGCAACAAAGGCAGCGCCAGTACATGATGGATCAATACATGCCGATGCAGCAGATGATGATGGACCACATGATGCGACACCAGCAGTACATGTGGATGAGGTGAGCGGTGTTTGCGGTCGCCAGAGCGCCCCGAGAAGCAACAATGATACTTTCAGGGAGAGGCGGCCGGTTGCAGCGCAATGATGGCCATGCCGACCAGCGCGACGCCGGCGCCCGCGACATCCCAGCGGGTCAGCGCAACGCCATCCACGACGCGAAGCCACACCAACGCGACCGCGATGTACATGCCGCCGTAAGCGGCATAGGTTCGCCCGGCTGCAGTCGGATGCAGTGTCAGCAGCCAGGCGAAGGCGGCGAGCGACAGCGCTGCGGGCACGAGCAACCATGCACTCCGGCCCTGCTTCAACACGAGCCAGGGCAGATAGCAGCCGACGATCTCGGCCACGGCCGTCAAGGCGAACAGGCCGGCGAGCTTGAACAAACCGATCACGGCTGCACTTTCCCCACTTCCTCCGCTACCAGGCGTGCCAACTGCTCGGGACCGAAGCTGGGCAGGCTGCGTCCGTTGACGAAGAAGGTTGGCGTCTTGCTGACCTGCAACGCGGTCAGATCCTCGATGTCCTGCGCGAGCACGGCCTGGATCTCGGGTGTTTCCATGTCCTGCCGGGCGCGGCCCATGTCCAGGCCGGCGCGGGCAGCTGCTTCGAAGGCGATGCCGATGTTGGGCGCCGCGTGGTCGGCCCACTCGGGCTGTGCGGCCAGCAGCGCCTCGAGCACCGGGGTATAGAGTCCCTGCTTGCGCGCAGCCTCGATCAGTTTCACCACCTGGTCCGAGCCGTGATGGAAGGGTGCATAGCGCAGCGCAAGCCGGACCTTGTCCGGATGCTGGGCCATGATCTGCTTGACGATCGGATAGAAGGCGCGGCAGGTCTCGCAGGCGGGGTCGAAGAACTCGACGATGGTGACCGGCGCGTTCTGCGGCCCGATGATCGGGGTATGCATCCGCACGAGGCGGCCTCTTTCCACCGCGACGCGCGTGTCCTGCTCGGCCTGCGTGCGATCACGGTAGGCATCCATGCCGAAGTAGAACGCCACGCCGAGGATCAGCAACACGGCGAGAGCGAGCAGTTTTCGTGTGTTCATTTACGGGTCCTTATCAGATAAATCGTCAGGGCGGCGGCGATGGCGAGGAAGGCCGCCAGCGATAGCCAGGGAATCTGGGTGTCGCCAAGGATGACCAGGGCCTGCTGGCTGCACGAGGGGCCGGTGCCGCACGGCACCCACCACTGTGGCACCCAGCCGGCGATCAGCGCGCTGTGATAGGCGGCCAGCGCGAGACCAGCGAGCGCGAATGGCAGCGCATACACCGCACCGCGCCGGTCCTCGGCGAACACGGCCATGCCCAGAATGAGGGCGAGCGGGAACATGGCGATCCGCTGGTACCAGCACAGCACGCAGGGCGTCATGCCCATCACTTCACCGATGAAGAGCGCGCCCAGCGTGGATACCAGAGCCACGGCCCAGGCGGCCATCAGCCACCACCATTGGGTTCGTTTGTCGTGCATCGAGTCGATCTCGAGGGTTGGTTCCCAGGCTTCGGGAGGGGCGGACGCCACAGGCAGTGCCCGGACGTCCGCAATGGAGCACACCGCCGCTACCGTGCGGCGCGCACTCGAAGAAGAGGGGAAGACAGGGGTGGGCTGCCGCTCAGGCAGCGAGGCGCCACTTGGGGCGTTCAGGCTCGGTGACCAGCGCAGACGCGTTGAAGTCCCGCCCGGCGTCGACGAGGACATGGCCCAGTCCTGTCAATGGCAGACGACCCGCATCGAGCAGTGCAGCGCTCGCAAGGATCTGGCAGAAACCGCAGTCGGCGTGAAGCTGCCCTTTCATCCCTTCATCGCCTTCATCCACCTGACAGGTATGTGGATGGTGGTCGCCGTGGCTGGTCGCGAAACCGGCCGATTCCAAGCAGTACGCCTCCAGGCCCGCCGACGCGAACTGAAGCGGAACGAGCAGCAGGAAGAAAATGGCAAGCCAACGGTGCATGGGCGACGATTTTAACCCCAGCCCGTTGGCTGACGGCGCATATCGCGACCATGAACGTACCGGCGCGCTGGCACCCCACATTGTGGTCACTCCGCCACCGAACCGCAGATCATTGCGCATGCTCATCGTGGCACACACAGACATCCCCCCGCGTCGGCGCCTCGAGCTCATGCAGGATGCCGCATTGCGCCGCACGATCGGGGGCACCGCACTGGCTGCGCAGGGCGACGAGTTGGCGCTCGAGCATTTGCAGGGTGTCGAGACGCGCGCGGACACGGGTGAGTTGGGAGTCGATCAACGCGTCGACCTCAGCACAGTCGGTTGTGGGGTCGTCCACGAAGCGCAGCAGTTGCGCGACGTCGACCAAGGCAATGTCCAGTGCCCGGCAGTGGCGGATGAACGCGAGGCGCTCAAGGTGCCCACCCGCGTAGGCCCGATATCCATTGGGGCTGCGGGAAGGCGCCGGGAGCAGACCGATCCGTTCGTAGTAGCGGATGGTTTCGACCTCGACGTGCGCGGCCTTGGCCAATTCACCGATCTTCATCGCCTGCATCTCCTCATTGCGGCCGCCCAACAGCTTAACCGCTTGACCCTGTAGTGGCTACAGGGTGTGTGATGCACCCCTCGCCCACGTTAAGGAGAAAACCATGGCCGGCTGTTGTTCCCACTCCACCTGCGATGCCAGCGCAGCGAGCCCGCGCTTCCGCCTGGCACTGTGGATTGCATTGATCGTGAATGCGGCGATGTTCCTGGTCGAATTCGTCGCCGGCCTTGCAGTCGGTTCGGTCGCCCTGTGGGCCGACGCCCTCGATTTCGCAGGAGATGCCGCCAACTATGCGCTGTCGCTGACGGTGCTGTCGTGGGGATTGATATGGCGGGCACGCGCGGCCTTGCTCAAGGGCGTGGCGATGGTGCTTTTCGGCGCCGTTGTAATGGCACGCGCCCTGTGGGCCTTCCAGCACGGCGTGACGCCTGAGCCGATCACGATGGGCGTGGTCGGCATGCTCGCACTGCTCGCCAACGCAGGGGTGGCGATGCTGTTGTATCGCTTTCGCTCGGGCGACGCGAACATGCGTTCGGTGTGGCTGTGCAGCCGCAACGATGCGATCGGCAATCTCGCGGTGATTCTGGCGGCAGCAGGCGTCTTCGGTACCGGAAGCGCATTGCCGGACCTTGTCGTTGCACTGGTGATGTCCGGGCTCGCGCTGTGGTCGGGGCTTGTCATCGTCGCTCACGCTCGGCGCGACATCGGCGACGCACGACAAGTACATCAGAAGGGATGAGAACAGCGGAGCGACGTGCTTGAGGCAATGACAGGTTTCGAGGCCCAGCGGCCATCAGGATGGCAGGATTGTGGAGAGGAGGACGGGCAGCTGATGGCCGTTATGATCAGCTATCCATAACGGCCAGTGGACTAAACCGCTCGCGCGGTAGGGGTGTGCTGAACCGCTCGTGACGAGCATCGAAGTTCGTGGTTTCCATCGGCAGCAGGCTTGCCATGTTGGGAGATGAGGCAATCGGCCTCGTCTTCGACAGGAGCAAGCCATGGATACCCCAACTCGTCCCGTCAGCCCCTTGCGCCAGCGCATGCTCGACGACATGCGGATGCGCAAGCTCACCCCCAAGACGCAGAGTGCGTACATCCGCGCGGTGTGCCGGTTCACGCGCTATCTGGGGCGCGCGCCCGATACCGCCACGGTGGAGGACCTGCGCAACTACCAGTTGCACCTGGTCGATACCGGCACCTCGCCGATGTCGCTCAACGCCGCCATCAGCGGGCTGAAGTTCTTCTTCGATATCACGCTTCAACGCGGCGAGTTGATGGCACGAATGCAGCCGGTCCGGCTGCCGCAGCGCTTGCCGGTGGTGCTCAGCCGCGAGGAGGTCGCGCGCCTGATCGCCGCCTGCAACAATCTCAAGCACCAGACGGCGCTGTCGCTCGCCTACGCGACCGGACTGCGAGCGAGCGAAGTGGTCTCGCTCAAGGTCAGCGACGTCGACAGCGGGCGCATGACCCTGCGGGTCGAGCAAGGCAAAGGCCGCAAGGATCGCTACGCGATGCTCTCGCCCCTGCTGCTGGAGCGGTTGCGCGTGTGGTGGCGGGTCGCCCGGGCGCAGGGCAAAATGCTCGATGGCGGCTGGTTGTTCCCGGGCCTCAACCCGATCGAGTCGCTGAGCCCGCGCCAACTCAATCGCGCTGTTCAGGCCGCCGCCCTGGCGGCCGGCATCGACAAGCGGGTGTCGATGCACACGCTTCGCCACTGCTTCGCGACCCACCTGCTCGAGCAGAAGGTCGACATCCGCATCATCCAGGCGCTGCTCGGCCACAAGAAACTCGACACCACGGTGATCTACACGCAGGTCGCCACCGACCTGCTGCGCGAGGTCGTCAGTCCGCTGGAGATGCTGCAGCCGGCGTAGGCGCATCGTGGTCCGCTCCGCACTGGAGGTCGCGGACATCTTCCGCGCCTTCGGGCCGGCGTGGCGTCTCGCCCAGCACGGTCACCTGAGCCTCGGGCAGTTGAAGGTCATGTCGGCCATCGAACAGTGCCGCACTGCGGCGCTGGGCGGGCATGTGCTGCGCTGTGAGGCCTGCGAGCAGATCGACATCAGCTACAACTCGTGCCGCAACCGGCACTGCCCGAAGTGTCAGGCGCGGGCTGCCCAGCGTTGGCTCGAGGCCCGGCAGGCGGACCTGCTGCCGGTTGAGTATTACCACGTGGTCTTCACGCTGCCGGCGCCGATCAGCGCACTGGCCTACACCAACAAAGCGTTGGTCTATCGGCTGCTGTTCGAGGTCGCCGCCGAGACGCTGCTCACCATCGCCGCCGATCCGAAGCACCTCGGCGCGACGATCGGCGCCACGCTCGTGCTGCACACGTGGGGCTCGGCGATGACGCACCACCCGCACGTACACGGCATCGTCCCCGGGGGCGGCCTGTCGGCCGACGGCCAGCGCTGGATCGCCTGCCGGCGTGGCTTCTTCTTGCCGGTCCGTGTGCTCTCGCGGCTGTTCCGGCGGCGTTTCCTGGAAGAGCTGGCGAAGGCGCATCAGGCCGGCGTGATGCGCTTCTTCGGCGAGTTCGCCCCGCTGGCACAAATGGCCGCGTTCCTGCGCTGGCTCGCGCCGCTGCGCACGAGCGAATGGGTCGTCTATGCCAAGCGGCCCTTCGCCGGCCCCGAGGCGGTGCTCGCCTACCTGTCGCGCTACACCCATCGGGTGGCGATCTCGAACCGTCGCCTGGTCTCCCTCGACGGGGGCAGCGTCTCCTTCCGCTGGAAGGACTATCGCGCCGAGGGGCGCACCCGCCACAAGACGATGACGCTCACCGCCGGGGAGTTCATGCGCCGTTTCCTGCTGCACGTGCTGCCGTGCGGCTTCCACCGCATCCGGCACTACGGACTGCTCGCCAACGCGGGACGGCGGCAGCACCTGGCACGTGCGCGGGAACTGCTTGGCGCAACGCCTCCAGACGAGCCATGCACCATCGCCTCGGCGCCGGAAGCCACCGCGCTGTCGACCACGCCCACCACCGGCTTCGTGTGTCGCTGCTGTGGATCGGTGATGCGCGTGATCGAAACCTTTGCTCGGGGTGCGACGATCCGCGCGCCACCACTCCGTGGGGTGACCTCATGACCGGGCATCGCTTCCGCGCCCGCAGCCTTCCGCCAGCACCCGTTCGGACGGGCCTGGTCAAGACCCGCTGCGCCCGCCACTGGCATTCACATCACAAGCCGCGCCGCGCGGACCTCGCCCGCGCAACCGAGGGCGGGCAACGCCTTCACGCAACACGCGGCGCCTGGCGCGTAAGCGGTAACCGAGCGGCGTTCTTGCCTACTTCGAGCGCGGGTGGAGATCGGATCGAAGCGGATTGGCCGCGAAGTGTTGCTTCCACAGCCTTGGGGTGAGTTGCGCGACATCGGCGGCAGGGTGCTGGCCGACGCGCTGGAGCACATCGACCAGATAGGCATAGGGGTCGATGTCGTGCAGGCGACAGGTGGCGATCAGGCTCTGCGCGATCCCCACGTATTTCGCGCCGACCTCGGTCCAGCAGAAGAGCCAGTTGCGGCGGCCCATCGGCACTACGCGTAGCGCCCGCTCGAGGTGGTTGGTGTCGATCGGCACCTCGGGGTCGGCGAGGTAGACCTCGAGGGCGGCCCGGCGCTCACGCACGTAGGCCAGGGCAGTGGTCAGCGGTGAGCTCGGCAGTAGCCCCTGGGATTCGAATTGGGCGCCGACCCAGTCGAAGAACCGGTCGACCATCGGCTTGGCCTGGGCGAGCCGGTATGCGCGGCGTGCCTCGCCGATGAGTTGTGCCTCACGGATGTGCTGCTCTACCGCGTAGAGCTGGCCGATCATCTCCAATGCCTGCGTCGCCCGTTCGGGCTCGATCGACTGGGCCTCGAAGAATTTTCTTCTCGAGTGCGCCCAGCATTGCGCGCGCGTGAGCCCGCATTTTTGTGCGTAACGTTCGTAGGCCGCGTAGCCGTCGGTGAGCAGCACCGCCCCCTCGGGCGGTGGGTCGGTCCCCAGGGTCTGCGCAATGTGTTTGCCACTACGCCCCTCGTGATAGGCGAAGCAGATTTCGTCGCGCTCGCCATACACCGGCCAGAAGTAGCCGCCCTTCATCTTCCCCGGGCCGGCGCGCCCGGCCTTGATCGGGGTCTCGTCCATCGCCTTGATGCGACTTGCGCGGATCGAGTCGAACTGGGCCGTAAAGACCGGCTCGAGCAGCGCGAGCGCCGCGTGGGTGAGCTGCGTGAGCCACGGGCGCGAGACCCGGATGCCGTTGTCCCCGAGCCGCTGATGCTGGCGGTACAGCGGCTGGTGGTAGCAGAACTTGTCGGTGATGAGCCCGGCGATGAAGCTCACGTCGGCGCGGCTACCGTCGATCACCCCGGCGGGGGCCGCCGGGCAGTGGATCGTCTGCGTGTCGCGGCGCTTGATGACCGGGCGCACGTACTTGAGGATCACGTAGCTGCCCGGGCGCTGCGCCAGGCGGTGGCTGACCTTCTCGCCGATCACCTCGAACTGCTCGGCGGTGAGGCCCTCGATCTCGGGGTTGGCGAGCGTGATGGTCTCGACCGGGACGCGCGTCTCGTCGAAGAACAGCGCCGATTCGTCCTTGCTCTGGGCGAAGTCGGTGTGCGAGGCACGACGGGTGTGTCCGGCTACGCTCTTGCCTGGGGAGACGGGCTGCGTGTCGGGGATCGGCAACTCACCCAGATGCATCTGCGTCGGGTCGGGTGAAACCACGCGCTTCTCGCTCTTCTGGCCGAAGAGCTGGCGGCGGAACCACTCGAGCTGATGCTTGAGCGCCGCAAACTCGAGGCGCATCGCATCCATGTCGCGCTGCAAGGCGACGTTCGCCTGCGCCAGTCCGACGATCTGCTCGGGCGCCCACTGGGCGGCCTCGGCAAGGGTCGGAACGGGGGTGCAGTGCGGTGCGGACATGGCACAGATTTTACCGCAGAGCCCAGCATTCATGCGGGCTGCACGGCGTTTGTAGGTAATCTGAAACGGCGCTTGTAGCGGACCGGCTCGATGCCTTCGAGCAAGAGCTTGAGCCCGGTCCAGTCCATCTGACGCGTGCTGACGTGCGCCCAGTTCGACACGAAACGACCCTGCTCGAGGCGCTTGGCCCACACGCAGAATCCGGTGCGGTCCCAGTACAGCACCTTCATCTGCGTGCCGCGCCGGTTGATGAACACGAACAGCTCGCCCGACAGCGGATCGCAGCCGAGCGCCTGGCGTGTGAGCGCGTACAGGCCGTCGAAGGATTTGCGCATGTCGACCGGGCGGCCATAGACATGGACCCGGACTGCGCCTTCGGGGAAGAACATCAGCCGCGCGACAGGTGAAGGATCACGCCGTCGCCCAGATCGAGCCGCAGTTCGAGGCGACCGGTGCCTCCGAGTTTGAGCGTGCCGGCGTCGACGAAGCCGGTGGGCTCCATCACCGGCGCGGCGGGCTGCGTACTCGGTTCGCCCAGCAGGCGACGCCAGCGCCGGAAAGTCGACTCGCTGAGTCCCTCACGGGCGCAGAACGGCTCGATCCCCAGGCCGCTCGCGGCAAACCGCGCAAAGACGGTTTCCCACTCCTGGCGGCTACGCCGCCGCCACTTGTTGTTGGTCGCTGTCGCCCTGGTCACTGCCGGCTCCTCCCTGATGAATGTGGGAGGGATTGTTCCGCGTGGGCGCGGGCGGGCAAAGAACGCCGCTCAGTGACCGGTTACCCTGGCGCAGCACCACGCACATCGCGTACCTGCGCGATTGGGCGGCGCTCAAATGCCCATAACGCCGAGCCCCGACTGAACAGCCTCGCCTCGTTTCGCGGTTTCCTCCCCCGGGCTTTGTCCAACGCCTGCCCACAGGCACGGGTCGAACCTTCATCGGCACGGGGAAGGGGCAGGCGTCGAACAAAGCTGAACATCACCTGCCGCTCAGTAATCGGCAAGACCTGTCACTGGAGCGGATTCTCCACTCCGGAAGCTGCCGGACTGCGTACGGAAGCGACTCGGCCTCAGCTGCCGGTGGCTTGATGGCGCAGTCAGGCAGCAATGTGCTGGTCACCTGCCGTTCGAGCGTCAGGCGACGGTGAACGGCGGCTTCTCCATTCTGCCAACTGGAACTACCGACCCAAACCAGCCGTCGGGCACTTTGTGGTGCGAACGGCAAGTAACCGAGTGAAGCCGTCACCTCGCATGACATGTTGGGCGACGTGAAATTGGTGCTTCGTTTAATCAATGTGAGTGCCGATGGTGGATGTCTGGAAAGTGCGGGTGCTTGTGGACCAGCCCCTCGTGGCGGTGCCAATGCTCATGTGGCTCGTCACTGTTCCAGGCGAAGTCGTGTTCGTGCTGGTGGTGTTCGTCATGGGTGTGCCGATGGCCATGCTCCATCGGCTCATGCGTGTGCTCGTGCTCGTGGTGCTCGGTGAGGTGTAGCCACACCCCCCAGCCCATCAGGGCTGCCGCAATCCAGAATGCGCTCGAGGTCGACTCGCCGAGCAGGACCAGCGACACGGCCGCACCGATGAAGGGCGCGGTCGAGAAGTAGGCGCCGGTACGCGCCGTGCCCAGTCCGCGCAGCGCAAGCACAAAGAGCACCAGGCTGATGCCATAGCCGAACAACCCGACGACCATGGTGCCGAGCAGGACCGCGCCGTCCGGCAGGCTCGCGCCGAGCGCAAACGCCAGCCCGACGTTGACCGTGCCCGCCACTGCACCCTTCGTGGCCGCGATGAAGAGCGCATCCGATGCCGACACGCGCCGCGTCAGGTTGTTGTCGATTGCCCAGCACAGACAGCCAGCGGCGATGGCTAGCGGACCGATCCAATCGTTCGCGCCCTCTTCACCACCCGACCAGGACAGCACGACACCTCCGGCCACGATCGCGAGCATGCCGAGCACGATGCGGCGGTCGGTGTTCTCCCTGAACACGACCCACGCAATTGCGGCGGTCAGTACCGCTTCAAGGTTGAGCAGCAGCGACGCGGTCGCGGCACTTGTGCGCGTGAGACCGAACATCAGCGCGAGGGGGCCGAGCACGCCGCCGAAGAAGATCGCCCCCAGCAGCCACCGCCATTCCCCCTCGGCCAGGCCGGAGGGCGTCCAGCTGCGATCGCGGATCAGACGCGACGCAGCCAGCCCGAGCCCGCTGCCAAGGTAGAGCAAGCCGGCCAGCAACCACGGCGACATCTCGCCGACCAGCAGCTTGGCGAACGGGGTGCTCGCGCCGAACAAGGCCGCCGCGAGCAACGCATGGATCACGTAGATGTTGTTCATTGCCCTTGCCAGACCGGTGTGGCCAGAATGATCGGAAGCGCCCCCACCCCGGCGGGATGGGGGCGCTGCGCTTACAGCACGCGCTCGATTTTGGTGTAATCGCCTTGGGTCTTGAGCGTGACCGTGACGTCGAAGCCGGAGCGGTTCCGCCAGAACCAGCCGTGCTTGCCATCGAACGCGGCAACCAGGTCGCCCTGGTTGCCGAGCTCGTTACGCCCCTTGCCGTAGCCGTGATAGAAGTTTTTCGGCGCGTCATAGGGGTCGCCATGGGTGTCGAAGTTCACCGGGCCACCGGCGCTCGCCCACTCATAGCGGACACGGCTGTCCTTGTTCATCGTCAGTTTGACCTCGGCGCCCTGACCGGGTTTGAGCGTCACGGTCACCGTGTCTTGTCGTCCGGCGACAGGCTCGGGCGCGACCGCTGCGGGCGGCAGTGCGGCGACCGCGACGGGCGCCGGTGCCGGGACAGGCGCCGCTTCGGCACGAACCGTAGGGGCGACGGCTACGGGCTGTGCGGGCGCCGTTTCCGTAGCAACGCGCTCTTCTGCGCGGGCCTCAGCCGCCAGCGACATCTTGATTTCGCCCATCGGTGTCAGACCGAGTGCGCGGCCGATGCCCGTGGGGTCGATGCCGTACTCGGCGGGCAGCACGGTGGTGACGAGCAGTCCGCCGGCGATCAGGGCAGCGAGGGCGGTCGAGCGCAGCAGCTTGCCGGTGGTCGGCAGGTCGGCGCGTTTGGGAAGGTCGGTGTTGTACATGGTGGATGACTCCAGGAATCTCAGGATACGAACAGGCCGGTGAGCTGATAGCCGATCAGCATGAACCCGGCGCACATCATGGCGACGTTGGCGGTATAGGCGTGCTGGAAGAAGCCGGCGGTACGACGCCAGAAGCCCATCGCGATCAGGATTGCGCCGAGCGCGAGCAACTGGCCGATCTCCACCCCGACGTTGAACGCCAGCAGGTTGGGCAATAGGCCATCGCGGGCGATCTCGAACTCCTGGATCTTGGCCGCCAGGCCGAAGCCGTGGAACAGGCCGAAGACCAGGGTCGCCACTTTGGTGTTCGGCTGCACGCCGAACCAGCGCTGGAAGGCGCCGAGGTTGTCGAGCGCCTTGTAGACGACCGACAGGCCGATGATCGCGTCGATCAGGTAGGCATTGACGTTCACCCCGGCGTAGACGCCGTACAGCATGGTGACCGAGTGCCCGATCGCGAACAGGCTGACGTAGAGCGCGATGTCCTTGAGCTTGTAGAGGAAGAAGATCACCCCGGCGAGGAACAGCAGATGGTCGTAACCGGTGACCATGTGCTTGGCGCCAAGGTAGGTGAAGGGCAGCAGGTGCGTGCCCGAGATCTCCTGGATGTAGCCCTTGTCGCCCTCGGCCACGCCATGAGCGTGCGCGAAAGCGGTCAGGAGCAGGTAGAGCAGTACGCCTGTGAAAGCATGCAGCAGCGGCCCGGAGCGTGGCAGCACGGCTGCCCGCCCCCGGCTGGGGAAGGAATGCGTCATGAGAGTCTTCCGATGAAGTTTGCTGGGTGAGTCCGGCGCTTCACGCGCGCGGAACTCGACAGGTCAAACGATCAGGAGACGTTTTGGCGGGCGCTCGAGCAGGGCGCAGGGCGCGGGATAGGCGGGTCGACGCTCGTCGGCGAGCCACTGATCGGACAACGGTGGGATACCCATCGCGTGCGTGGGCGGCACATTCGGCTTGTCGTGACTGTGATCGGCCGGGTTGTGCCCGTGTTGGTGGGGGCCGCCCTCGTCCTCGAAGTCATCATGGCGATGTCCATGATCGTCCTGACCTGTGTCTGCATCGGCAAACGCCTGCGCGTGCGTGCTTGCACGCAAGGGGTCGTGAGACAGCGAGATCGCGCTCGAGAACGCGAACAGCGCATGCGACAGCATCAGCAGCCCGATCACCCCCCTCACCAGCATGCGGGCGATCTTTCGCGAGAAGACGGACGAGGAGGCAAACACGGTCATGTCGGGTCGGTTTCGCGAGGGCTGGGCGCCTTCGGCGATCCGTCGGCCGTTTTATACAGGAGTCCGGCTTGTTGCGGGAAATTCCCAACGATTGGATACGTCAGGGCCGTGGCGAGAATTGCCCCTCCCACGCGTGGACGCAACTCCGTTGCCGCACCAAGGTTGGGGGCGAGGCAAGGAGAGCAGCAGGCGGGAGTGTGGCTCGGATGGCCGTTATCCCGATGCTGATGCGGTTTGCGAGGTCGCCGCAGAGCTTTCTAATAGCTAGAACAGAACGTTGTCGTTCAAACATCAAACAACACTCATCAGCTTGGGAAGGTTGGTTTTGAGCTATCTCGCACGTTTCGTGAGCCTGCCCAAGTCATCAACCGGCTGCATGCGCGTCTGCCGTTCGGTCAAGGCCTTGGGCTGACGAAACCCGGCTCGCCAACCCTGACCGTATCCTTTCATTCTCATGACTTAAACGTAATTGCCGGGTCACCGACCTGTCAGTAGTCGGCTCCTATGATGGGGTCCATGGTTACTCAAACAAGAGCAGCCAATCTGGACAACTGAACAAGGAGCCAATCATGAAAAGGTCGATCATCGCCGTTCTCGCCGTCTCGGCGATCAGCACCCTTGGATCTTCGGCCGCTTTCGCACAGACCGAACGTGAGATGGCCGCGTATGGCTACACCAGCAACGCCACCCCCTCACGCACCATTACCGTCAATGCGAGCACTCGCCATATCAACGTGACTCGCCTGGAGACCGTTGCACTGAAGGTCGGTGACAACAAGACGGTCACATGGACCTTCGACACCTTGGGAAAGAACAGCTTTCCGCTTTCGAAGATCGTCCCGGGGGCGGATCAGGTGACGGTTTATCTCGAAGAAAGCCCTCTGTACAGCGGTTCCTGATAGCGCCAACGTCCCATAGGGACCGAGGCAGGTAAGGCATCGGGCAATCTTCAAATGGAGGCGACCGATGCGATTCTTAGTTGGTATTTCCAGCAGTTCATTCAAGGAGAGGAGCATGTTGAAGAAAGCATTGATGATCGCAGCACTTGTTGCTGCCACCACGTCGGCCTTCGCAGTTGATGCCGGGACGGTCGAGAAGTCCATTCCCCTGAAAGATGGTTCGACTGTCTACATATTCAAGGACGGGAAAATGGGGATGGAGGACAAGCTGGGACGTGCGGTGAGGATGAAGCAAGGCGAGGTCATGGAGACCAAGGATGGTCAGAAGATCATGATGCACGGCGACGAGGTCATGCGCCTCGACAGCGTTCTCCACAAGGATCACCGTAACTAAAGCTACCGGGTGATCGATTTCCGAAACGGCTCCTGCGGAGCCGTTTCTTTTTTGAAGCAGCGAAGCCACAAGGGGCGGATTGCGCGGTGCAGGTCGGCCTCGGTTGCCCGGGCTACCTCGCCATGCAATGAGAGAGCAATCCGATTGAAGGCGTTGACCACATCCGCATCAAAATGCTGCATGGCCTCTCGCTCAAGAATTGCGAGTGCCTCCGAGGGCGAAATCGCCGCCTTGTAGGGCCGAGCCGAGACCAGGGCGTCAAACACGTCCACAACCGCGAATATGCGTGCATGGAGCGATATTTCCTCGCCAGCAAGGCGGTCGGGATACCCCTTCCCGTCAATCCGCTCGTGATGATGACGAATGACCTCCGCTGCGCCCTCAAGCCAATGAATCCCGGCAATGATCTCGAGACCCATCAAGGTATGGGTCTTCATCACTTCGAACTCCTCAGCGGAAAGCCGCCCCGGCTTCTGGAGAATATGATCCGGAATGCCAATCTTTCCAACGTCGTGCAAGAAGGCACCGATGACGAGATGCGGGATCTCGTTCGGGGATACCCCCATCTCCTCCGCAAGCGCCGCTGCGTAGAGCGTGACCCGATAATTGTGGGCGTCCGTGTCGATGTCGCGCTTGGCGATTGACTTTCCCAACGCATGTACGAGGGAGAAGTTTGCATTCATGAGACGGTCGGACAAGGCCGTCGCATGCCCGAACATTGAGAGTAAAAGTGGGTACAAGGCGACCCCGGTCGCAAGCGCCGATACCGCTGCCATCAAGACCCCATTGCGGATCTGTTCCCGCTGATGCAACAGGACTTCCGGGGCGAGACGATAGAAACCCTCAATGTAGCCGACCAATCGGCCGTCGCCGCCTGCCAGTGGCAGAACCACCTGAATCAGGCCGTCCTGCGCTACGCTTATCCAGGTGCGACGACTTTCCCCCATCGGCGGCCATGTGGGTCGGGAAGGTAA
The DNA here is from genome assembly GCF_000831325.1 of Thauera sp. SWB20. Lineage (NCBI taxonomy): Bacteria > Pseudomonadati > Pseudomonadota > Betaproteobacteria > Rhodocyclales > Zoogloeaceae > Thauera > Thauera sp. SWB20. The sequence continues at coordinate 127,877 of NZ_JTDM01000012.1, forward strand.
GGTCGTCGTCGCGATGCGGTTCGAAGACTCGTCCCAGACCTCGTAAGCCCAATTTCCGCTTTGGTCGAACACGCGAATGCCGATGAAGTGACTGCCGTCGAGGAGGTCCCGCAAGTGCTTGTGCCCGGACTCTCCGGGCGACATTGCCTGCATTGCCGGTGACACAAAATGAGCGGCCGCCGCCTCAGCCGTCTCCAGCGCCGCCTGTTCCGCACGGCGTGCCTCGAACATGAAGGCAGCAGCCCCCGCCAGCAAGCAGATGACGAGCACTGCTGCGCCGAGCCGGCGGGCGAGGAGCCAACGCATCTGTTGTGCGGAATTGGGTAGCGGGTCCGTCACGCGCACTTCAAGGGCGCCTTTGTGGAGGGTTAGATGAAATTTCGGCAGAACCGTGGAACCACAACACCGTTACATGCGCGAAAAATGGCTACTCATTCTTGATCAGAATCGCCTTGACGGTGTCGATAGGTCCACCTCCCGCCATATGCCGGCCCGCGCGGGCCTCCACCGAGCCACCGCGGCAACCGTGGTTGCATGTCATGGCCCATCGCTTCATCAATACAGACCGGCAATAGCTGAACGGTATCGTCTTGATGTCGCATCCAACCGCCGCAGCAAGCAGACGGCAAGTGCAACGATCACCGTGTACATCAGAAATGCGTGGAGTCACAGCAACAAACGCCCCCCCGAATGTGCCACGCCACTTTGCACGGGGTCATTTCCCGTCCCGCGGGTGGTAGTGCTTGGGCTTGGCTTTCGCGGCCATGCCGTCATCGCCCTTGGCCTCCGCAGCTTTCGGCCGCACGCCGACTTTCTCCTTTACGTGGGAATGCCGCTTGGCGTCCGTCGAGTCAGCCTTTTCGACTTGTTCGGATTTGGCTTGGGACTCTTCCTCCGCAGTCGCCGCGATGGAATTGAACGAGAGCATGGCAAACGCCGCCAGGACCGCAAGAAGGGATTTCGATTTCATGGCATTTCTCCAATGAGCCGCAAAGAGTGACGGCAGGAACGTTGCGAGGGGATTCGTACAGAATTCTCTCGATGAATGTCCGTCTTAACGAGACCACGACCATGGTCTTTCGTATCTGTCAGATACCGTCGGGCCGGGATCGGTAGGCCGGGCACGCTACTTGAAGGTGAAGGATTTTCTTACCGCCTCACGCTGGAATCCGATGACGCACGCAGTCATCGACGCCCAACTGTCCAGACCGATTCGGCCAGCTGCGTTGATGAATCCAATGGTTTCGCCACGCAGGAGGGCGTCAAAGTCGGACTCGACCTGCGCGAGAAGCGCACGGGCAGAACGCATGCTCTCTTCGGTGAGCCGCTCACAGCACCCCAAGACAAGATTGGAGTGTTGCATGATCGCGTCAAACTGCTGTTGGCCAGTGATTATCATTTGGTCTGCTGTGAGCATCTTCCTCTCCCTCTTTCGCGTCGCCCGCGTCCTTCAGCTAGTTTCAGAACGCTACGATGGGAAAAGTATAGTATTGTCACGCTGACGCGAGCATATCCGTGCGATTACATTGACGTAATCTACGAGTCACGAAAGCTATCAGTTTGAACGGGGCAGATCAGTCGAGCTAACCAATCAGCTGAAGTCGTGCAAGCAGATGCGTCCATCGGCAAACGCTAACAGGTCGATCATGCCTGCCCGCGGATTCATCGCCATCCCGTTGCTCGGCCTGCCGAGCCGGAGCGAGGGGTATGGAGGTCCGCACTCGGCCGCCTTGTCCTGACGAGTGTTGCATCGACCAGCAGGAACATTTCGTCGGTGCAAGCTACAGCTTCGGCATAATCAAGGTTCTTGGCTCGTGGCAGAACGCAAAGGTCGATCCGGTCGTCGGCAGTGCCCAGACCAACAAGCTGTGGAGCATCGGCGCCCAGATCGACGTTGGCCCCTCGAGCCACAGCTCGATCGGATATGCGAAGGCGGACGTCGGGCGGCGACGGCAAGGGCTATATCATCGCCTATGAGCACTCCCTGTCGAAGCGCACCCACCTCTACGCGGGGTACGTCCACGTCTTCAACGGTGATACGACGTAACCGGTCACTGAGCGGCGTTCTTTGCCCGCCCGCGCCCACGCGGAACAATCCCTCCCACATTCATCAGGGAGGAGCCGGCAGTGACCAGGGCGACAGCGACCAACAACAAGTGGCGGCGGCGTAGCCGCCAGGAGTGGGAAACCGTCTTTGCGCGGTTTGCCGCGAGCGGCCTGGGGATCGAGCCGTTCTGCGCCCGTGAGGGACTCAGCGAGTCGACTTTCCGGCGCTGGCGTCGCCTGCTGGGCGAACCGAGTACGCAGCCCGCCGCGCCGGTGATGGAGCCCACCGGCTTCGTCGACGCCGGCACGCTCAAACTCGGAGGCACCGGTCGCCTCGAACTGCGGCTCGATCTGGGCGACGGCGTGATCCTTCACCTGTCGCGCGGCTGATGTTCTTCCCCGAAGGCGCAGTCCGGGTCCATGTCTATGGCCGCCCGGTCGACATGCGCAAATCCTTCGACGGCCTGTACGCGCTCACACGCCAGGCGCTCGGCTGCGATCCGCTGTCGGGCGAGCTGTTCGTGTTCATCAACCGGCGCGGCACGCAGATGAAGGTGCTGTACTGGGACCGCACCGGATTCTGCGTGTGGGCCAAGCGCCTCGAGCAGGGTCGTTTCGTGTCGAACTGGGCGCACGTCAGCACGCGTCAGATGGACTGGACCGGGCTCAAGCTCTTGCTCGAAGGCATCGAGCCGGTCCGCTACAAGCGCCGTTTCAGATTACCTACAAACGCCGTGCAGCCCGCATGAATGCTGGGCTCTGCGGTAAAATCTGTGCCATGTCCGCACCGCACTGCACCCCCGTTCCGACCCTTGCCGAGGCCGCCCAGTGGGCGCCCGAGCAGATCGTCGGACTGGCGCAGGCGAACGTCGCCTTGCAGCGCGACATGGATGCGATGCGCCTCGAGTTTGCGGCGCTCAAGCATCAGCTCGAGTGGTTCCGCCGCCAGCTCTTCGGCCAGAAGAGCGAGAAGCGCGTGGTTTCACCCGACCCGACGCAGATGCATCTGGGTGAGTTGCCGATCCCCGACACGCAGCCCGTCTCCCCAGGCAAGAGCGTAGCCGGACACACCCGTCGTGCCTCGCACACCGACTTCGCCCAGAGCAAGGACGAATCGGCGCTGTTCTTCGACGAGACGCGCGTCCCGGTCGAGACCATCACGCTCGCCAACCCCGAGATCGAGGGCCTCACCGCCGAGCAGTTCGAGGTGATCGGCGAGAAGGTCAGCCACCGCCTGGCGCAGCGCCCGGGCAGCTACGTGATCCTCAAGTACGTGCGCCCGGTCATCAAGCGCCGCGACACGCAGACGATCCACTGCCCGGCGGCCCCCGCCGGGGTGATCGACGGTAGCCGCGCCGACGTGAGCTTCATCGCCGGGCTCATCACCGACAAGTTCTGCTACCACCAGCCGCTGTACCGCCAGCATCAGCGGCTCGGGGACAACGGCATCCGGGTCTCGCGCCCGTGGCTCACGCAGCTCACCCACGCGGCGCTCGCGCTGCTCGAGCCGGTCTTTACGGCCCAGTTCGACTCGATCCGCGCAAGTCGCATCAAGGCGATGGACGAGACCCCGATCAAGGCCGGGCGCGCCGGCCCGGGGAAGATGAAGGGCGGCTACTTCTGGCCGGTGTATGGCGAGCGCGACGAAATCTGCTTCGCCTATCACGAGGGGCGTAGTGGCAAACACATTGCGCAGACCCTGGGGACCGACCCACCGCCCGAGGGGGCGGTGCTGCTCACCGACGGCTACGCGGCCTACGAACGTTACGCACAAAAATGCGGGCTCACGCGCGCGCAATGCTGGGCGCACTCGAGAAGAAAATTCTTCGAGGCCCAGTCGATCGAGCCCGAACGGGCGACGCAGGCATTGGAGATGATCGGCCAGCTCTACGCGGTAGAGCAGCACATCCGTGAGGCACAACTCATCGGCGAGGCACGCCGCGCATACCGGCTCGCCCAGGCCAAGCCGATGGTCGACCGGTTCTTCGACTGGGTCGGCGCCCAATTCGAATCCCAGGGGCTACTGCCGAGCTCACCGCTGACCACTGCCCTGGCCTACGTGCGTGAGCGCCGGGCCGCCCTCGAGGTCTACCTCGCCGACCCCGAGGTGCCGATCGACACCAACCACCTCGAGCGGGCGCTACGCGTAGTGCCGATGGGCCGCCGCAACTGGCTCTTCTGCTGGACCGAGGTCGGCGCGAAATACGTGGGGATCGCGCAGAGCCTGATCGCCACCTGTCGCCTGCACGACATCGACCCCTATGCCTATCTGGTCGATGTGCTCCAGCGCGTCGGCCAGCACCCTGCCGCCGATGTCGCGCAACTCACCCCAAGGCTGTGGAAGCAACACTTCGCGGCCAATCCGCTTCGATCCGATCTCCACCCGCGCTCGAAGTAGGCAAGAACGCCGCTCGGTTACCGCTTACATACGACGACGCGGTTCAACTTCCGCGAGAATCTGGCCATCACCGCCGGTAAGTCGGTGTCCACCGTCGAGTTTGGTGTGAGCCACATGTTCTGAGTTCCCTCGCCTGAACGATGCGGTCGTCGCAGCGACTGCATCGTTCAGCCCCACGGCAGCTCCACGCAGCCGCCGTGGGCGCATCCTCGGCCGGGTCGTGCATGGGGTCGTGAAGGTGCTCAAGGGCGAATGCTGGTCGCTCAGTGGCCCGCCGACTGAAGTCGGCCGGTCGGAAGGAGGCGCCGTCGAGGGTTGATATTCCGACTCATCCAACCCTGATAATCGGATTACATCATCATGACCGAACTGTAATTGCCGGGTCACCGACCTGTCAGTAGTCGGCTCCTATGATGGGGTCCATGGTTACTCAAGCACGAGCAGCCAATCTGGACAACCGGACAAGGAGCCATCATGAAAAAGTCGATCATCGCCGTTCTCGCCGTCTCGGCCATCAGCACCCTTGGATCTTCCGCTGCGTTCGCACACGAGGACTATTCCGAGGGCGGTGCGCTGCACTGGCTCGAGCATGTCCAGGCACGCGCTTCGAGCCCGACTGAGCGAGAGCTGGCCACATATGGCTACGCGAGCAACGCCACGCCCTCCCGCACCGTGATCGTCAATGCGGACACGCGCTACATCAACGTCACGCGGCTCGAGACGGTTGCCCTGAAGGTCGGTGACAAGACGATCAACTGGACCTTCGACACCCTCGGCACAAACAGCTTTCCGCTTTCGAAGGTGGTCCAAGGGGGCGACAAGGTGACTGTCTATCTCGAAGAAAGCCCCCTTTACCGCAGCGGCTCCTGATAGCACCAAGCTTCCCCAGGAACCAAGGCGGGTAAGGCATCGGGCAAACTTCCATGGAAGAGGCCTGATGCAATGTTCAGCAATTATTTGTAGTTGATTCAAGGAGACGAGCATGTTGAAGAAAGCACTGATGGTCGCGGCACTTGGGATTGCCACCACATCGGCCTTCGCGGTCGATGTCGAGCGGGTCGAAAAGTCCATCCCCATGAAGGATGGCTCGACGGTCTACATCTTCAAGGATGGGAAAATGGGCATGGAGGACAAGATGGGCCGTGCGGTGAGGATGAAACACGGCGAAGTGATGGAGACCAAGGATGGACAGAAGATCATGATGCACGGCGACGAGGTCATGCGTCTCGACAGCATCCTTCGCCACGACACCCGTAACTGATTCGCACGTTTCAGGATGAACTTGCCCCCGGTGTCGATCCCGGGGGCTTTTCTGTCGACCTTTTTCAGGATCGGCGGGTTTGATTGATCAAACTCACTCTGCCCCGCGCGCATGCATGGTGCCCCAAACTCAAAGGCGCCTTGCTTGCAGGCAATGAGGAATCTGCGCGTCGGCATCTCCCTCTACTTCGCAAGCGGCGCTCTGGACCAAACGATCCGTCGAACTACCGCAGGCGAGGAATGAACGCCGGCGTGCGGTCGCGGTATGAGCGATAGGCATCACCGAATGCCTCGATCGCATCGAGTTCTTCCCGGCGGGCGAGCCTGGCGTACACGATCAACAGAACCGGGAACATGATCAGCGTGATCAAGGTCGGCCATTGCAGCAAAAAGCCGAACATGACCAGAACGAAAGCGACGTATTGCGGGTGTCGAATGCGTGCGTACGGGCCACTGTCGGCGACGCGGCGGGTGCGCTGAGCCTCGAGGAGTACGGGCCAGGCCTTTGCCAAGAGCCAGAAGCCACCGACGATGAACACCGTGCTCAAGAGGTGAAACGGGCCGAAGTGCGGGTTACTGCTCCATCCGAACATCACCTCCAAGAGGTGCCCCGAGTCGTGGGCAAAAAAATCGATTCCCGGAAATTTCGAAGACAGCCACCCCGAGAGCAGGTAGATCGTCAACGGAAAGCCGTACATCTCGGTGAAGAGCGCGAGGATGAAGGCCGAGTAAGCGCCCAAGGATCGCCAGTCCTGGCTTGTGCGGGGACGCGTGAAGCTGAATGCGAAGGCGATGAAGAACAGCGAGTTGATGATAACCAGTGACCACAAGCCGTAACTCGACGTCTCACTCATCTCGATCTCCCGTGGCATCACGCATCATGGTTACCTTGGTCTTCAGCCGGCGTTCGTTTTCTCTTGTGGCCGTGACCGCGATGCATGAAGACGTGCATCAGGGGGCACGCAAGCAAGATGAGCCACGGTAGGTAGCCGAGCACATGGAGCCGGTGCTCGGCGATAAGGAGAACGGCCGCCAGTACGACGAAGACCGGAAATACGCGGCGAACCCTTAAGTTCGATTCAGCCCGACCGGATGGACGGGGCTCGGCTTCCGTCTCGGCTTTCATGAGACAGCTCCTTGTGCGCAAACATCGACACGCTGACGCCGGCATGCCTCCCAACGAACGAAGTACCCGTCACGCAGTTCGTCTGCCCAGCTTTCCGTGCGGGCGGATTGAGGTCGATCAGATCCTTTTCCGTCCGAGGCGCAACGCGTTGCCGACCACGGACGCCGAACTGAAGCTCATCGCCAGGGCGGCAATCAGGGGTGAAAGAAGCAGTCCGAACGCTGGATAGAGCACCCCAGCCGCGATCGGCACACCCGCTGCGTTGTACAGGAAGGCGAACACGAGGTTCTGGTGCATGTTGCGCACGGTGGCGACGGAGATGCTGCGTGCGGTGGCGATGCCCCGGAGATCACCCTTGACAAGGGTCAGATGGGCACTGTTCATCGCGACATCGGTCCCCGTGCCCATCGCGATACCCACATTCGCGCGCGCGAGCGCCGGCGCGTCATTGATGCCGTCGCCGGCCATGGCGACGATGTGCCCCTCGGCCTGCAGTTTGCCGACGAGCTCATTCTTGTCGGCGGGCTTCACTTCGCCATAGACCTCGTCGATGCCCAGGCGTGCACCGACCGCGCGCGCCGTGGTGAGACCGTCGCCCGTGGCCATGATGATCCTGAGCCCGCTCGCCCGCAGCGCATCGAGCGCTTCCGGGGTCGAAGCCTTGATCGGGTCGGCAACGGCGATGAGGCCGACGAGCACGCCCTCTGCGGCGAGGTACATCACGCTTGCGCCCTCAAGGCGCAGAGCCTCGGCGCGTTCCGCGAGCCCGCGCCAATCGATGCGCTCATCGTCCATCAGGGCGGTGTTCCCCAGAACCACACGTTGGCCATCGACTGTACCGCGCACGCCGATGCCGGAAGAGGATTCGAAGGTGTCCGGTGTGCTGAGCGCCAGACCGCGCGCGCGGGCCTCGGTCACGATGGCCTGGGCGAGTGGGTGCTCGCTGCCCTGATCGAGGCTGGCTGCGATGCGAAGCACGTCGGCCTCCGTCCCGCCCGGCGCCGCCACCACACTATGGAAGGCGGGGCGTCCTTCGGTCAGGGTGCCGGTCTTGTCCACGATCAGGGTGTCGACCTTGCGCAGCGACTCGATCGCCGCCGCATCGCGAAACAGCACGCCCTGGGTGGCTGCCTTGCCGGTCGCGACCATCACCGACATCGGCGTGGCCAGGCCCAATGCGCAGGGGCAGGCGATGATCAGCACCGCCACCGCGTTGATGAGGCCGTAGGCCCAGCTCGGCTGGGGTCCGAAGAGTCCCCACACCACGAACGTGGTGAGGGCGATGAGCACGACGACGATGACGAACCAGCCCGCGACGACATCCGCCAGGCGTTGCATCGGCGCGCGCGAACGCTGAGCCTGCGCGACCATCTGCACGATCTGCGACAGCATGGTCTGTGCGCCGATCTTCTCGGCGACCATGACCAGCGCTCCACTGGTGTTGAGCGTGGCGCCGATCACCTTGTCCCCGGGGCGCTTGGTCACCGGGATCGGCTCGCCGGTCAGCATCGATTCATCGACCGCGCTTTCGCCTTCGTCAACGGAACCATCGACGGGCACCTTTTCGCCCGGACGAATGCGCAACCGGTCGCCAGGATGGACGTGGGTCAGCGGGATATCCTCTTCGGTGCCATCCGCGCGAATGCGCCGCGCGGTCTTGGGCGCGAGGCCGAGCAGCGCCTTGATCGCGGCGCCGGTCTCCGAGCGCGCCTTCAGCTCCAGCACCTGGCCGAGCAGCGTCAGCGAGATGATCACCGCTGCTGCCTCGAAATACACCGCCACGTGTTCGCCCATGCGGAAAGAGGCCGGAAACACTTCGGGCGCAACCGTAGCGACGACGCTATATACATAGGCCGCCCCAACTCCCAGTCCAATCAGCGTCCACATGTTCGGGCTGCGGTTGCCGATCGACTGCGCGCAGCGCACGAAGAACGGCCAACCGGACCAGAGCACGACCGGTGTCGCCAGGGCCAGCTCGACCCAGGGGCGCGCCGCACCCAGCATCGGATCGAAGACGCCACCGGACATGGCGATCGCGGTGACGATCACCGTCAGCGGCAGCGTCCACCAGAAGCGGCGGCGGAAATCGACGAGCTCGGGATTGTCCTCATCCTCAAGACCCGGCATCACCGGCTCGAGTGTCATACCGCATTTCGGGCAGGTGCCCGGTCCAATCTGGCGGATCTCCGGATGCATCGGGCAGGTGTACTCCGTGCCGGGCACCGGTGCGGGTTCCGTTGACGGCTGACTTGTCTCCGGTGCCAGATACCGCGCCGGATCAGTCTCGAACTTGCCTTGGCACTTCGCACTGCAGAACCGGTATTCGTGTCCGGCGTGAATGACCCGATACGGAGAGTCGGGCTTTACCGTCATGCCGCAGACCGGATCGGTGTCATTGCCTGTCGATGCATGATCGTGGCGATGAGTGTGGCCGGAATGGCCACCCTGCGAATGTTCGTGGGTCATGATGCTTCTCCCCGGCGTTTGTTGTTATCGAATGCCGACCTTGCGCTGTTCACCACGGATGAATGCCGTGACATGAGCGACCTCGTCCGACGTCAGGCCGGGAACAGGTGCCATGTCGCCGAACTGCCAGTGGTGGGCGCGCACACCGTTCGCTACCGCCAACTGAAAGGCGATATCGGCGTGATGACTGGGTTCGTAGACCTTATGGAGCATGGGCGGCCCCTTGTCCGAGCCCTTGAGGTCGGTCCCATGGCAAGCGGCACAGTGCTGTGCGTAGAGTCCCTTTCCTTGCGCCGGATTGGGCATCAGCCCCGGAGAGGGCTGCGGGATCTTCCAGCCTTGCGCCGCTGCGCTCGAAATCAAGACGCCCGAAAGCGCCGCGATGACGACGCCACGGCCAAGGCACGCCCCTGTCATCGACATCTCAGCGCTTCTCCGAATCGGTGTCGTTGCTGCGGTGCCCGCCGTGATGTCCTCCATGGCCAAACAGGTGCATCAGGGGACACAGCAACAGGATCAGATACACCCAGTTGCCCGACACATGCGCCCAGTGTTCGCGCAACAGGAAGAACAGTGCGATCGCCGCCAGCATCAGGCCGGCGATGACGCCGGGGGAGCGATACCAGGCGACAGATCGAGGGAGTCCAGGATCATGAGCAGGCTTTGTGTTCATGGCTTCATACCTTGCGGGTCGGCGAATGGCGAACGGCTGCGGGCGGCTTCGAGCAGCACGGCGAGAGCGGGGCATCCCGGTGGGCTCGCTCGTTCTCGCGACACCAATTCCTGAAGGATTGCCAGAGGGATTTCAGCCAGGCAAGCATCGCAATGCTCCTCGTCACGTTCAGCGGCGGCCTCGGGAACGGGGCCTTGGAAACAGGCTACGCCCCCGATGCTGTCGCGCCGCTGACCGGTGCATTACAAATTCGACACCGTGACCAGCGCCTGCGCGGGTGCTGTCTTGGCGCTGCGGCGCAACTCCCACTGCTTGACCAGCGCATACAGCGCCGGAATCACCGCCAGCGTTAGTACCGTCGAGGACACCATGCCGCCCACCATCGGCGCGGCAATGCGGCTCATGACCTCGGCGCCGGTACCGGTGCTCCACATGATCGGCAACAGGCCGGCCATGATCGCGACCACGGTCATCATCTTCGGCCGCACGCGCTCCACCGCGCCTTCCATGATCGCCTCGTAGAGATCGGCGACACCCGCCTCGCGGCCTTCGGCCTGCCTGCGCTCGCAAACGGCCTTCCACGCATGGTCGAGGTAGATCAGCATGATCACGCCCGTCTCCGCCGCCACCCCGGCGAGGGCGATGAAGCCCACCGCCACCGCCACGCTCATCTGGTAGCCCAGCCACCACATCAGCCACACCCCGCCCACCAGCGCGAAAGGCACCGACAGCATCACGATCAGCGTCTCGGTCAGCCGCCGGAAGTTGAGGTACAGCAGTACGAAAATGAGTGCCAGCGTCACCGGCACCACGATCTTCATCTTCTCCTTGGCGCGCTCCATGTTCTCGAACTGGCCGCTCCAGGTGGCGTAGTAGCCCTGCGGGAATGCGACTTCCTCGGCCACCGCCTGCTGCGCGCGCTTGACGAAGGCGCCGAGGTCGGCCTCGCGGGTATCGACATACACGTAGGCCGCCAGCAGCGCGTTCTCGGTGCGGATGCCCGGGGCGCCGCGCGTCAGCTTCACCTCGGCGAGCTGGCCAAGTGGGATCGGCCCGTTCATGGTGGGAACATAGACGTCCGAGGCAAGCCGCGCCGGGTCGTCGCGCAGGCCGCGCGCATAGCGCACCGACACGCCGTAGCGCTCCAGGCCCTCGACCGTGGTCGTCACCATCTCGCCGCCGAGTGCGGTGGCGATCACGTCCTGCACCATGTCGATGGTGAGCCCGTAGCGCGCGAGCTGGTCGCGGCGCGGCACGATGTCCACGTAGTAGCCGCCGGCCACGCGCTCGGCGTAGGCGCTGCTCGCACCCGGCACCTTGCGCACCGCCCCTTCCACCGCCTGCGCCACCTTCTCCAGCGTCTCCAGGTCCTTGCCGAAGACCTTCACCCCCACCGGGGTGCGAATGCCGGTGCTCAACATGTCGATGCGCGCCTTGATCGGCATGGTCCACGAGTTGGCCAGGCCGGGGAACTTGAGCGCGGCGTCCATCTCGGCGATCAGCTTGTCGGTGGTCATGCCGGGGCGCCACTGGTCCTGCGGCTTGAGGTTGATGACCGTCTCAAACATCTCGAGCGGTGCCGGGTCGGTCGCGGTGTTGGCGCGGCCAGCCTTGCCATAGACCGACTCGACCTCGGGGAAGGTCTTGATGATGCGGTTCGTCGTCGCAAGCAGGCGCCCGGCCTCGGTCACCGACATGCCCGGCAGCGCCGCCGGCATGTAGAACAGCGTGCCTTCGTTGAGCGTCGGCATGAACTCCGAGCCGATCTGGCGCGCGGGCACGATGGTGGCGGCCATCGCCAGCACCGCGAGCAGCAGCGTCACCAGCTTGAAGCGCAGCACGCCCTGGATGATCGGCCGGTACAGCCAGATCAGCAGCCGGTTCACCGGGTTCTTCGCCTCGGGCAGGATTCGCCCGCGCACGAAGAACAGCATCAGCACCGGCACCAGGGTCACCGACAGCAGCGCGGCGCCGGCCATGGCGAAGGTCTTGGTGAAGGCGAGCGGCGAGAACAGCCGGCCCTCCTGCCCCTCGAGCGCGAACACCGGCAGGAAGGACACGGTGATGATCAGCAGCGAGAAGAACAGCGCCGGCCCGACCTCCTTGCAGGCCAGCACGATCGCGGCGCCGCGCGCCTTCTGGTCCGCCCCTGCGGGCAGGCGCTCGATGTGCTTGTGCGCGTTCTCGATCATCACGATCGCCGCATCGACCATCGCCCCGATCGCGATTGCGATGCCGCCCAGACTCATGATGTTGGAGCCCAGGCCGAGCGAGCGCATGGCGATGAAGGCGAACAGGATGCCGAGCGGCAGCGTGATGATCGCCACCAGCGCGCTGCGCACATGGAGCAGGAAGACGATGCACACGGCGGCGACGATCAGGCTCTCCTCGAGCAGCGTCCACTTGAGGTTGCCGATCGCGCGCTCGATGAGCTCGGAGCGGTCATAGACCGGCACGATCTCGGCGCCCGCAGGCAGCCCGGGCGTGATCTCGGCGATCTTGGCCTTGACGTTGGCGATCACGTCGAGCGCGTTCTGGCCGAAGCGCGCCATCACGATGCCGGAGGCGACCTCGCCCTCGCCGTTCAACTCGGTGATGCCGCGCCGCTCGGCCGGCACCAGTTCGACGCGGGCGACGTCGCCCACCCGCACCGGCGTGCCGCGCTCGGCCTTCAACACGATGTCGGAGATGTCATCCACGCTGCGCAGGTAGCCGCGCCCGCGCACCATGTACTCCTTCTCGGCGAGTTCCAGCACGCGGCCGCCGACGTCGCGGTTGGAGGCGCGGATGGCTTGCGTGACCTGGTCGAGCGTGATGCCGTAGCCCGCGAGGCGCAGCGGATCGACGGTGACCTGGTACTCGCGCACGAAGCCACCGATGCTGGCGACTTCCGACACGCCCTGCGCCTTGGTGAGCTGGTAGCGCACGTACCAGTCCTGCAGGCTGCGCGTGTCGGCCAGGCTCATGTCCTTGCCGAGCACGGCATATTGGTAGACCCAGCCCACGCCGGTCGCGTCCGGCCCGATCTGCGGCGCCACGCCCTGCGGCAGGCGGCCGGCGGCCGAACTCAGGTACTCGAGCACGCGCGAGCGCGCCCAGTAGATGTCGGTGCCGTCCTCGAAGATCACATACACGTAGGACGCGCCGAACATCGAGAAGCCGCGCACCACCTTCGCGCGCGGCACCGCCAGCATGGAGGTGGTGAGCGGATAGGTGACCTGATCCTCGACTACCTGCGGCGCCTGGCCGGGGTAATCGGTGTAGACGATCACCTGCACGTCGGACAGGTCAGGCAGCGCGTCGAGCGGCGTGTGCTTGACCGCGTAGAGGCCACCGCCAATCAGGAACAGCGTGGCCAGCAGGACGAGGAAGACGTTGCGTGCCGACCAGTCGATGACGCGGTCGAGCAGGCCGGGTGCTGCCGGTCTGGCTGCCGCGTCGGTTGGCACGACGTTCGAAGAGTCTGTCACAGGGGCATGCATCTCAGTGCCCCCCGTGACCGCCGGCGCTCGGTGCAGGCGCAGTGCCTGCAACCGGCTCGATGCCTGTGATGATGTACTCGCCTGGCTCACCCGCCTCGAAGACGAACCGCACCGGCGAGCCTGGGGCGATGCTCTTCACCAGCGCCGGATCGGCAATCTTGAAGTCCATGGTCATCGCCGGCCACTGGAGGGCCGGGATCTCGCCATGAGTCATCGTCACGCTGCCGCCTTCGGCGTCGAGCGCATCGAACGTCCCTTGCGCTTCGTAACGGGTCGGGCTCGCTTGAGCCTGATCGCGGGCATCGGGCTCAACCAGGTTGGAGAGTGCCGCCTTGAGCTGGCTCTCCGAGTCGATCAGGAAGTTGGCCGAAACCACCACGCGATCACCCGCCGCCACGCCGTCGAGCACCTCGACCACATCCCGGCCGCGCTGGCCGAGCTTCACTGGCTGCGGCTTGAAGCGGCCTTCGCCGAGCGCAATCAGCACGACCCGCCGTTCGCCATCGTCGATGATCGCCGAGCTCGGCACGGCGACCCTCGGGGTGGCATCACCTGCCGCCAGCGCGATCTGGGCGAACATGCCTGGGCGCAACAGGCCCTCCGGATTGTCCAGTTCCAGACGCACGCGGGTGCTGCGCGTGGCGGCGTCGAGGGTTGGATAGAGGTAATCGACCCGCGCCGCGAAGCCGCGACCGGGATAGGCCTCGAGCGTCACCTGCGCGCTCTGGCCGACCTGCACGCGGGCGAGATCCTGCTCGAAGACGTCGGCGATGATCCACACCTTCGACAGGTCTGCGATGCGGAACAGTGCCTCGCCCGGCATGAAGCGTCCGCCTTCGATGGCCTCCTTCTCCAGCACCACGCCGCTCGCCGGGGCGTGGAACACCTGGCGCGCGCCGGCCTGGCCGGCCACCTGCAGGTTGCGCAGGCGCGCACGGGTCGCCTCGGCCAGCCGACGGGCGGATTCGCTCGCCAGCGGATCATGGGCCGCGTTCTGGCTGGCCAGGCGCTCGGCAATGCGCAGTTCCTCGCCGGTGGATTGCAGTTCCGGGCTGTAGGCGGTGAACAGTGGCTGGCCCTTCTTCACCGGGTCGCCGACCGCATTCACATGCAGGCGCTCGATCCAGCCCTCGAAGCGCGGTGCCACCACCACCTGCCTGCGCTCGTCGAGCTCAATCCGGCCGCTCGCGCGCACCGCCGAATCCACGGCGCGCAGTTCAACCTCGGCAGTCTTCACCCCCAGGGTCTGGATGCGCGCGGGGCTGACCACCACTGCGCCACTGTCGTCCGGCTGGTCGTCGGCATAGACGGGGATGTAGTCCATGCCCATCGAATCCTTCTTCGGCACGGGCGAGGTGTCGGGCAGGCCCATCGGGTTGCGGTAGTAGAGGATCTTGCGTTCGCCGTCGGCCGGGGCTGCGCTATCGCTTTGCGCCTGGCTTTCGGTGATCAGCGGAACTGGATTTCCAGCATTTTGCAGGTGCGCAATCCAGTACCCCGCACCTATGGCAATCGCCACGCCCGCAGCGATCGCCGTCATTCGAATGGCTGAGCTCACTTCAGATCCCCTGTCAGTTTCTTGATTTCTGTCAGCGCCAGGCGCGTGTCGAGCTCGGTCTTCAAGCGTTGAGTCCGGATGTCGATGAGCTGGCGCTCGGCTTCGATCACGCTGTCGAAGTCGACCTTGCCGCTGCTGAGCGCGGCCTGACTTGCATCCCGGGTGGCCTGGGCCTGCGGCAGCAGCGTATGTTCGAGCAGGCGCAAGGTCTCGCGGCCCTGCGCGTACATCGACCAGGCGATACCCAGTTCGCCGGATGCGCGCGCCTTGGCATCCTCCCGCCGCGCCTCGGCCGCCATCAGCATGTATTCGGCTTCGCGCTCCTTGGCGCGACGGCTGGACTGCTGCAGCGGGATCATCACCTCGAACATCACGTCCCAGGACGACTTACCTTCATCAGGACGGTTGTTGCGCACGCCAACAGCGAAGTCCGGCAAGCGTTCCTGATACGTTCGTTCGCGCTCGGCACGCGCCACATCGATGCCGTAGGTCGCGGCATTCACTTCCGGATTAGCGCTCGCCGCCGACTCAAAAAGGGCGCCCGCCTCCAGCTGCTCGGGCAAGGGGGCTGGATCTGCGGGTGTGGCGAGCGGCGCATCATGCGCCCGGCCGAGCAGGCCGTTGAGCCCCGCTGCCAGCCCCTTGCGCCGCTGTTCGACCTCCACGAGCGCGAGGCGCTGGGCAGTGATTTCGCGCTGCATGCGCAGCACCGCCTGCTGCGGCAGCAGACCCAACTCGTAACGGGCCAGGCTGAGTTCCTCCAGGCTTTTCAGCAAGGTCAAGCCCTCGCGGTTGAGGACGAGTTCGCGGTCGGCGGCGTAGTAGCGCAACCACAGCGTCTCGATCTTTGCCGCGAGCTCAGCCCAGGAGGTATCGCGCATCGCATCAGCCTGGGTCGCCTGGGCTTCGGCGGCCTTCACCGCCAGCTCGCGCTTGCCCCACCCGGGTAGCGGCTGGGTGATGCGGTAGCGGGTCTCGCCCACCTGGCCGGGCAGCAACGACGCCGAGCGCCCGCTCATGGTGTTGGTGGCGTCCATCAGCTCGACCTCGAACGTCGGGTCGGGCAGCGCACCGGCGGGCGTCACGCGCTCCTGCGCTGCGGACGCTTCCGCGCGGGCAGCGGCAAAGCCGGGGTTGCTGTGGCGCGCATATTCAATCAGCGCCTGGGGGCTCGAGCCGAGCGTTGGAGTGTCGGGCGAGCGTTGGCTGTAGGCGCCACCACTTCCCAGTATAAGTGCGAGCATCAACGCAAGCGCTGCAGGTTGTGGCACACGGCGTGCTGCGACTGCGAATGGGGATTTCATGGAGAACGGGTTCCGGCTTGCGGTCGGTATCATGGGCAGGCGACTCGGCGCACGTGTTCCGGTCACCCGCCCAGGAGGGCTACCTCCGGGCGAATGTCCACACTGGAACACGATGCGCCTATGGGAGACGCGTCACTGAGCGGGTTCGATGGCGGTGACTGTCAGCGCACCACCAACTTTCTCCACCGCGAAGCGGATCTTGTCGCCGGCCTTAACTTGATCGAGCATGCCCGGCTCCGCCGCCCGGAAAACCATGGTCATCGCGGGCATGCCGAGCGACTCCAGGGGGCCGTGCGCAATGGTGAGCTTGCCGGCCGACTTGTCGATCTTCTTGACCGTGCCCTCGGCCAGTTTGGTCTCGGCCTCGGCCGGCGCGCTCGCACCATCGTGATGTGCCGCGTGGTCGGCCTGCGCAAAGGCCACCGGCGCAGCACTGCCGAGCATGGCCAGGAGTGCGGTGGTAACAAGGGTCTTCTTCATGATGCGATTCTCCAGTGTTTTGGGCTCTAGGCAGATGTCGAAAGTCGGGATCATTATGCGAAGCCGTCACCGACAGGACGCTGACGCACGGATTACATTTTTGTCAGCCAACGACCTTGATCGTACCTACCATTCCCGCCTCAAAATGGCCAGGAATCAGGCACGCGAACTGGAACTCGCCGGCGCGGTTGAAGGTCCAGATCATTTCCCCACTCCCACCGGGGGCAACGTGCGTCATCCACGGCTCGTCATGTTCCATTTCGGGAAAGCGCTGCATCATCTCCGCATGCTCGGCCAGTGTCTTGGGCGTGCCGATCACCATCTCATGCATTACGGCGCCCCGGTTTTCGTGGGTGAAGCGGATCGTCTCGCCGAGCCGCGCCTCGATCCGGTCGGGCACGAAGCGCATTTCATCGGTCATCACGACCGGGATCGTTCGCGAGACTGCCTTCTCATCCCCCGCAATCCCCCAGGCCTGCTGCTCCTTGGGTACCTCGGCGGCACGCTTGGGCGCGTGTTCGGCACCGCCATGGGCGAACGCTGTGCGGTGCAAGGCGAGCACACCGGCCGCAAGACCAGTGGCGAGAAAACGACGACGATTTTTCATGGCTGTCTCCATCTCTGTTGGTTGAATCTCGTTGGTGTCCGGGTTCGCTCGAACCAGGACGATTGGCCTCAGTGGCCCTGATGGCCGGTGGGTTTGCGGACCGTCATTTCGATCGATTGTTCGGGTCCGGTGCGCGGCATGCTCGACCGTCCGGCCTCGTCTCTGCGCGCGGGCTCCGGTAGGCCCGCGCCCGTCCACTCGTAGGCCACCGTCCCCTTCGGATGCTGGAACCAGCCAGGGTCGCGGTAGTCGCCCCGCTGCTGCTCGCGGCGCACCTTGAGCACGGTGAACATGCCGCCCATCTCGACGGCGCCGAACGGCCCCTGCCCGGTCATCATCGGCAGGGTGTTGTCGGGCAGGGGCATCTCCATCTCGCCCATGTCGGCCATGCCGCGCTCGCCCATCAGCATGTAATCGGGCACCAGCTTCTGGATGCCCTCGACCAGGCCGCGATGGTCGACGCCGATCATGGTCGGCACGTCGTGCCCCATCGCGTTCATGGTGTGGTGCGACTTGTGGCAGTGCATCGCCCAATCGCCCTCCTCGTCGGCGATGAACTCGATCTGGCGCATCTGGCCGACGGCGACGTCGGTGGTGACCTCGGGCCAGCGCGACTCCGGCCGCGTCGGCCCGCCGTCGGTGCCGGTAACCTCGAACTCGTGGCCGTGGATGTGGATCGGGTGGTTGGTCATGGTCAGGTTGCCGATGCGCACCCGCACCCGGTCGCCCTTCCTGACATTGAGCGAGTCGATGCCCGGAAAGGCGCGGCTGTTCCAGGTCCACAGGTTGAAGTCGAGCATCGTGTTGATCTTGGGCACGTAGCTGCCGGGCTCGATGTCGTAGGCGTTGAGCAGGAAGCAGAAGTCGCGGTCCACGCCCGCGATGTGCGGGTGCGGCGCGCGCGGATGCGTGACCCACATGCCCATCATGCCCATCGCCATCTGCACCATCTCGTCGGCGTGCGGGTGGTACATGAAGGTGCCGGGGCGGCGGGCGACGAACTCATAGACGAAGGTCTTGCCCGGCGGGATCTGCGGCTGGTTGAGGCCGCCGACCCCGTCCATGCCGTTGGGCAGGCGCTGGCCGTGCCAGTGGATGGTGGTGTGCTCGGGCAGGCGGTTGGTGACGAAGATGCGCACGCGGTCGCCCTCGACGACCTCGATCGTCGGCCCGGGCGACTGGCCGTTGTAGCCCCACAGCCGCGCGACCATGCCGGGGGCGATCTCACGCTCGACCGGCTCGGCGACCAGATGGAACTCCTTCACCCCGTTGCGCATGCGCCAAGGGGCGGTCCAGCCGTTGAGCGTGACAATCGGGTCGTACGGGCGACCATTGGGCGGACTCAGCGGGGCAGCGGTGGCCGCACTGGTTTGAATCACGGGTTCGGGCAGTGCCGCGAGCGCGGCCCGGTTTACAGTTCCGGCAGCGGCCAGCAGGCCCGCCCCAGCGAGGAATCGGCGTCGGGAGGTCATGAGCGTCTCCGGAAAGATCAGTGGCCGCCGGCTTCAGCCGGTGATATGCCCGATTGAAGGGTGAGCGGTGCGATTGGCTGGCCAAGCAGACTAGCCTTGAGTGCGGCATCGGCGCGCCAGAAATCGCGCTCGGCCTCAATTGCCCGGACCACACTGGCCGATTGCGAACGTGCGGCGACAAGGAGTTCGAACACCCCGATCAGCATCCCGTTGTACTGGAGCACCGATTCTTCGGTGATGTTCTGATGTAGCGGCACGACCTCGTTGCGGTAATGGCGAGCGAGGTCGTAGGCGCTGCGATAGCCATCGTAGGCCACCCGGACCTGAGAGCTCGCATTGCGGGCGACCTCGAGCGTACGGTTGAAGGCCGAGAGATAGCGGGCCTCGCTGCCGGCGCGCGCGGCATCGCCAAAGTCGAACAGAGGCAGCGGCAACTCGATCTCGAAGCCGCGTTGCGTCGACTCGCCCGTCTCGCTGTTGCGCACGCCTGCGACATGCAGGCCGTTGACCACGCTGGTCACGCGCGTGAGGCCCAGGCTCTTCGCCGTGCGATCAAGGTCGGTGCGTGCGATGCGTACATCGAGCCGGTTATCGAGCAGCGCGGCACCCGCGGTTGTCTCGTCCATCGGCGTCTCGGGCAAGGTCGGCAACGGGTCCGGCAAGCGCAGGGCTTGCGCCTGGCTGGGGGTCAGGCCCAGACGCTGGATCAGGGCCTCGCGTGCGGACGTGGCGTTCTGGCGGGCACGGATCAGGTTGGCGGTTTCCTCGGCGGCCAGCGCCTGTTCGCGTGCGCGTTGCAGTCGACTGAAGTTGCCCGTTGACTGCATCCGGCGCGCAAGCTCGGCGGCCGTACCGGCAGCATTTGCGACGTCCGATCGGTAGCGGGCGATCTGGTTGGCGGCGACCGCGTCGACCCAGGCCTGGCGTACTTCGGTGACGGTGTTCAACAGAGCAATGGAGGACTGCAACCGACTCTGCTGCTGACGGAACTCCGCCAGTTCGAGGCGCGCGGGAAGGAAAATTAGATCGAACAACGAAATGCCGAGTGACCGACCAATGTCGAGTTCCCTCCCCTCTGCGCCAGAGCGGACCAGACGCTCGAACGTGAACACCGGATTGGCGATCCGGGCCGAGCCGGTCGCATCGGCCGAGGCTACGGCGGCCTCCGCCAGCAGGGTCTGGAAAGCTGGGCTGTAGCCAAGTGCGATGCGCACCGCGTCATCGATCGCCAACGGCTGTGTGAGCAGGCGATCGACCTCGCCGCGCATCGCTTCACGCGCGGAGTCGGAGCGCAGCCAGCGCACTTCGCTACCCGTCTGCTCGCGAGCAAAACGCTCAACCTCGGCGAAGTTCTGATCGATCGCGACGCTGGCACACCCCGTGAGCAGGGTGGCTGCAAACATCGATACAGGGAGACTTGCTTTCATCGCTCGCCTCCTTGCGAAGGACGCTTGAGATGCCCCGCCTGGCCGCCCAGGCGCTCTACTTCGTCGTTGGCTTCCTTCCACGGGCGCAGGGGCTCATCGACACGATAGGGGCGATATTCGCTCAGGCTCGAGCGGTAGACTGGTAGGGCGTGTGCCTCGGTCTGTGCGCCCGCTGCCGCGGGCCGGGTCTCGGCAGGCTCATTGCCGGCGGGACTCAGTGGCGTGGAGGTCTCGGCCTGCGCGCCCGACGCGAGCGCGCAGGCGACGACCAACCCTCCTCCAAAGTGAAAGATTCGTCTCTGCATGGGGATTGTCTCTCTATTGGTCTTGTGAAGACGCGGACGAACAGGCCGCCCCGTACCTGGGCGCTCAGTTGGGCGCAGCCGGTGTAGCAGCCGGGTGCATCTTCATCATGTTTTTCATCATGCTCATGTGCTGTTGCATCATCTTCATATGCTCCTGCATGAGCTTGGGATCCATCATCATGCCGCCCATCGGTCCCGTGCCCGGTGCGGGACCAGCACCCGGCCCGCGTCCCTTCATCATCTGCCCATCCATCATCGGGCATCCAGACAGCGCGCCCTGCGATGCAGCCTCCAAGGCCTTGATCTGCTCTTCCATCATGGCCATGCGGTGTTCCGGGTCGGTCGCTTCACGGATCGACTTCATCCGCGCCTGAAGTGCGGGGACGCTCGATGCCGGCGGCCACGCCTGCGCCTGATCCGTCGATTGTGCGACGACCGGACTGCCATACATGGCCCCGACCAGTGTGACGACCGGCAAGAGCCGGCCGAAACGATACAGCCAGTGTTTCATGATCGATCTCCCAGTGGTTGCGGTGTGAATCCGTTGCGATACGGAATGTCGTGCCACGCAAGCCATCTTGCGCTCGTCTGCCTGTCGTCGGCCTGACCTGGAAATTACATTTCTGTAATCCCGCGTGCTGTCCGGACCCAAGGGGCAGAATTGGCACACGCAGCACGAAACGTGTAGGAGTACATCCATGAAAATTCTGATCGTTGAAGACGAGATCAAGACCGGCGATTACCTGCGCCAGGGGCTGATGGAGGCTGGCTTTGTCGTCGACCTGGCGCGGGACGGCCTCGATGGGCTTCACCTCGCGCTCAACGGCGACTACGACCTCGTCGTGCTGGACGTGATGCTGCCAAGGCTGGACGGCTGGGGCATCCTGCAAACACTGCGTCGCAGCAGTCGTGAGACCCCCGTGTTGTTCCTGACTGCCCGTGACCAAGTTGAGGATCGGGTCCGTGGTCTTGAGCTCGGCGCCGACGATTACCTGGTCAAGCCCTTCGCGTTTTCCGAGTTTCTCGCGCGCGTTCGCACGCTGCTGCGCAGGGGAAGAAACCACGAACCGGAGACCCTGCGCTCAGCGAACCTGGAGCTCGATTTGCTTCGCCGCCGGGTGAACCGATGCGGGCAGCGTATCGATCTGACCGCCAAGGAGTTTGCCCTGCTGGAACTGCTGCTGCGCCGCAAAGGTGAAGTGTTGCCGCGCTCCCTGATCGCTTCGCAGGTGTGGGATATGAACTTCGACAGTGACACCAACGTGATCGAGGTCGCAGTGCGCAGGCTACGGGTGAAAGTCGACGACCCCTTCGAGCCCAAGCTGATCCGCACCGTGCGCGGCATGGGCTACGTGCTCGAAGCGATGGAGCCGAGCTAACGATGATCCGTATTCACTCGCTGACGGCGCGATTGGCAACGCTCTTTGCGGCCCTCACCGCAAGCCTGCTGGTGCTGGTAGCGGTACTGTTTGGCCGCATGCTGGACGCGCATTTCCAGGAGCTAGACCTGCACGAATTGCAGGGCAAGGCCGCACTCATACGCAACGCGCTGCAGGATGACACTGCGACTGGGGGGCGATCGGAACGCATCCAGGCACTCGCTCGCTCTTTCGTTGGACACGAGAGTGTGGGTGTCCTGCTTCGCGACGTCGAGGGACGCGTCATCCACGTTATCCACCCCGAGCACTTCACCGCTGCCCAGCGGGCTGGAGAACGACTTTCGGGCGGGCTGACTGACTGGACGGTCGACGGGCATCCACATCGAGGGGTTGAGGTCAGCATCACGCTACCGCCCCTCGAATCGAGGGACCAGTCGATCGAGGCGCTGGTCGCACTCGATCTGTCGCATCACGTCCATTTCCTCGCGTCGGTGCGAAATGCGACGTGGGCGGGCGTCGTCGTCGCAGCATTGGCGGCGGCGCTCTTCGGCTGGTTTGCTGCGCACCGTGGCCTCGCCCCGCTGCGCCAGGTCACCGAAACCGCCCGCAAGCTGTCTGCACGGCAACTGGCCGAGCGTCTCGCCATCGATGATGCACCGCTGGAGGTACGCGACCACATCGAAGCCTTCAATGGCATGCTCGCCCGGCTCGAGGCTGCTTTCCAGCGCCTCGGTGACTATTCGGCGGACATTGCCCACGAACTGCGTACGCCGATCTCGAACCTGATGACGCAGACCCAGGTGGCGCTGTCGCGGCCACGCACGAATGACGAATATCAGGACATCCTGGCGTCGAACCTCGAGGAATACGAGCGCATCGCACGCATGGTCAGCGACATGTTGTTTCTCGCCAAGGCCGAGGAGAACACCCTCGCGCATGCCGGCGAACCTGTCGACCTTGCCCTCGAGGCGGATGCGCTGATCGATTTCTACGAAGCCTTGGCCGAAGAGGGCCAAGTCCGCATCGTGCGCCAAGGCCAGGCGAGCGTTCAGGGTGATCGCCTGATGCTGCGGCGCGCCTTGTCGAACCTGATTTCGAATGCGCTTCGTCACACACCGAAAGAGGGACAGATCACGATCAGGATCGACGCGGACGCAGCCGGCGTAGGTCTCGCCGTGTGCAATGTCGGCGACCCCATCCCCGCCGATCAGATCGAGCGGATCTTCGAACGCTTCCATCGCGGTAGCGCCCAGCGCGAATCTCGCGGTGAAGGCGCAGGGCTCGGACTTGCGATCACGCGTTCCATCGTCCAGGCCCACGGGGGTCACATCACTGCGCGCTCCGCTGAAGGTGTCACCTGCTTCACGATCACCTTGCCTCGCAATGAAGCCTCATCACCTTCCTGATCCTGCAAAGTCGACCGGGGTCCCGGCTGTCTGACGGAAATGTAATTTTGAGGTCAGCTTCCCGTTGGGCTCAAAGTGCCAAACTATGCCTCGACGCCATCAACCGGAAGACGAACATGAAGACGAAAACTTTGCTCGGCGGGCTCGTGGCAAGCCTGATGATCGTGAGCGGCGCAGCGTTTGCGCAGGGGCCCGTACGCGTTGAGGTCTACAAGAGCGCTTACTGCGGGTGCTGCGGGAAATGGGTCGAGCACCTGAGAAAGAACGGCTTCGATGTCGTGACGAAAGACGTCGATGATGTCCCCGCAGCCCGCAAGGCACTGGGCATGCCGGACCAATACGGCTCGTGTCACACGGCCAAGGTAGGTTCCTATTCCGTCGAGGGGCACGTCCCTGCGGACGACATCCGACGGCTTCTCGCCGAGTCCCCAAAGGCCATCGGACTGGCTACGCCAGGCATGCCGCAGGGGTCGCCCGGCATGGAGACCTCGACCCCGCAACCCTATGAGACGCTTCTGGTCGGGCTTGACGGAAGCGCGAGGGTTTTTGCCCGACACTGACGGCAGAGCTGGTGAGTATCGACTTTATGAGCGCAGTGCCGGCCGACTTACGAACCACGCTGGCCTCAGCTCGCTCTAGGGCTGGTTTCGGATCTCACCGGTCGCTCGAATGACGACTCTGCTACTACCATGTGTGGCAGCAAATGGCCGATACGACCCTTCCAGCATCCCGCCGGAAAGCAGCCGCCCGTCGCGTCGAAGGCTTTCTTCGGGCAGCCGCCGGGACACGATCAGATTTCGATCTGCTCAGAGATCTCCAAGGCATCGTCGACCTCGATACCGAGGTACCGGACTGTCGATTCCAGCCTATGCCCGAGAAGAGTTCCCACGATTCCCCGGAGCAGTCGCCGAGCAAGTCACATCAAGGGATCGTCTCAGAAAACGGAAAATAAAGCACGTTAAGCCGGTGGCAGTGGTCGCAACGGTCTGAACTTGCCTGCGCCGACCTTGGTGCTGCTGCGCCAGAGGTAATCGCCGGTCAGATTGATGTGTTCCCACCCCAGCGGTGACAGGTATTGAAACAGCGTCTCGTCTACCGGTTTGCCGTGCCCGTTCAAAGCATTGGTTGCCCGTTCCAGATAGGCCGTGTTCCAAAGCACGATGGCCGCCGTTACCAGATTGAGGCCGCTGGCCCGGTAGCGTTGTTGCTCAAAACTGCGGTCGCGGATTTCGCCCAGTCGGTTGAAGAACACCGCCCTGGCCAGCGCGTTGCGCGCCTCGCCTTTGTTGAGTCCGGCCTGCACGCGGCGGCGCAGCTCCACGCTTTGCAGCCAATCCAGTATGAACAGCGTGCGCTCAATGCGCCCCAGCTCGCGCAGTGCAACGGCCAGTCCGTTCTGACGCGGATAGCTGCCGAGCTTGCGCAACATCAGCGAGGCCGTCACCGTACCCTGCTTGATCGAAGTGGCGAACCGCAAGATTTCATCCCAATGGGCGCGTATCTGCTTGATGTTCAGCCGGTCGCTGCTAATCATCGGCTTGAGCGCGTCATAGGCGGCATCGCCCTTTGGGATGAATAGCTTGGTGTCGCCCAGGTCTCGGATACGTGGCGCGAATCGGAAGCCCAGTAGGTGCATCAGGCCGAAGACATGATCGGTAAAGCCCGCTGTGTCGGTGTAGTGCTCCTCGATCCGCAAGTCCGACTCGTGGTACAGCAGGCCATCGAGCACATAGGTTGAATCACGCACGCCGACGTTGACTACCTTGGTGCTGAAGGGCGCGTACTGGTCGGAGATATGGGTATAAAACGTCCGGCCTGGACTGCTTCCATACTTCGGGTTGATATGCCCGGTGCTCTCCGCTTTGCTGCCGGTTCTGAAATTTTGGCCATCCGACGATGACGTGGTGCCATCGCCCCAGTTTCCGGCAAAGGATTGCCGGAACTGCGCGTTGACCAGTTCGGCCAGCGCCGTTGAGTACGTTTCATCCCGGATGTGCCAGGCTTGCAGCCACGACAGCTTGGCGTAAGTCGTGCCTGGGCAGGACTCGGCCATCTTGGTTAGCCCGAGATTGATGCCATCAGCCAGGATCGTCGTCAGCAGCAAGGTTTTGTCCTTGGCCGTGTCGCCGGTCTTCAGATGCGTGAAATGCCGGGTGAAGCCTGTCCACTCATCAACTTCCATCAGCAGTTCGGTAATCTTGACGTGTGGCAGCAGCATCGCCGACTGGTCGATTAGGGCTTGTGCGGTCTCCGGCACCGCCGCGTCCAGCGGCGTGATCTTCAGGCCGGACTCGGTAATGATGGCATCCGGCAGATCATTGGCCGCCGCCATGCGGTTGACGGTGGCAAGCTGCTGTTCCAGCAATGCCAGTCGGTCGTGCAAATACTGATCGCAATCGGTGGCCACTGCCAGCGACAATTCGTTGGCCAGCTTCAGAGTAGCGAACTTCTCGGCCGGCACCAGGTACTCATCAAAGTCCTTGAACTGGCGCGAACCCTGCACCCAGACATCGCCTGATCGCAGCGCGTTCTTTAGCTCTGACAGGGCGCACAGCTCGTAGTAGCGCCGGTCAATGCCATCGTCCGTGAGCACCAGTTTCGCCCAGCGTGGCTTGATGAATGCGGTCGGCGCGTCGGCGGGCACCTTGCGGGCGTTGTCGCTGTTCATGCCGCGAAGCACCTCGATGGCATCGAGTACGCCCTTGGCGGCTGGTGCCGCCCGTAACTTAAGTACGTCCAGGAACTGCGGCGCGTAGCGGCGCAACGTGGCGTAGCTTTCACCGATGCGATGCAGAAAGTCGAAGCTCTCCGGCTGCGCGAGCTTTTGCGCCTCCGTGACGCTGGCGGCGAAGGTATCCCACGGCATTACGGCCTCGATGGCGGCGAACGGATCGCCGCCGCTCTGTTTGGCTTCCAGCAAGGCTTGGCCGATGCGGCCATACATCCGCACCTTGTCATTGATCGCCTTGCCGGAAGCCTGAAACTGCTGCTGATGCTTGTTCTTGGCGGCGTTGAATAGTTTGCCAATGATGCGGTCGTGCAGGTCGATGATTTCGTCGGTGACGGTGGCCATACCTTCAATGGCCAGCGAAACCAGAGTGGCATAGCGTCGTTGCATCGTAAGCGCTCCACGAACCCCATCCTTCCGGGGCTCGCTACGCTGTGATCAACTGCTCAGCCTTGAGATTCCAGGGCAGGAGGGCCTCGACGTGTTCGACGGTGGTGGCGGTGGGCAAGGCGCGCAGCACGTGGCGCAGCCACAGGTACGGCTCGACGTTGTTGGCTTTGGCGGTCTCGATCAGCGAGTAGATGAGTGCGCTGGCACGCGCACCGGCCTGGGTGTCCGAGAAGAGCCATGCCTTCCTCCCAACGACGAAGGGGCGGATGGCGTTTTCGGCGGGGTTGTTGTCGATCGGCAGGTCGCCGCGCTCGAGGTAGCGCGTCAGTCGCGGCCACTGCCGATGCAGGTAGCCCAGGGCACCGCCGAGTATCGAGGTGGGCGGCACGGTGGGGAGCACCTGGTCGAGCCAAGCGCGAAGCTCACCGATGACGGCACGGCTTCGGCTCTGGCGTAGCGCCAGACGCTCGACGTCGCTCAGTTCGCGCGCCTCCTTCTCGATGGCGTAGAGCTTGCCGATCAGGGCCAGCGCCTCGTGGGCGCGACCACGCTTGCCTTCGGGCAGCACCTTGCCGGCATCGACGAAACGACGGCGTGCATGGACCCAGCAACCGAGCCGGGTCACCCCTTCGGTGAAGGCAATTGCGCCGTAGCTCTCGAGCCCGTCGGCGATCAGATACCCCTTCCAGCCTTCGAGCAGGCGCAAGGGCACCGCCTGCGCGCGGCTCGGATCGTACTCGAAGAGGATCACCGGCCTACCCGGCGGGCCACCGCGTTGCACCCACATCTGGCTCTTGCTGGTTGCCGCCCGACCGGGTTCCTTGAGCACCTGGACCGGGGTTTCGTCCATGTGGATGACGTCATGCCCGAGCAGCACGTCGCGCATCAGGTTGGCGATCGGCTGCAGCGCCTGCGCGGTGCCGATCACCCAGCGCGCCAGGGTCTGGCGCGGCACGAGCACGCCCGCACGGGCGAGCACGTACTCGAAACGCGCGAGCGGCAGCCCATCGACGTACTTGGTGACGAGCAGCATCGCCAGCAGGTCGTTGCTCGCGTTGCTCTTGGGTAGCACCTGCGCCGGAGCGCGGGCACTGACCGGCGCCTGATCGCCCTTGGGGCAGCCGTAGCGCTTCTTGATGTGGCGCAGCACGCGCACCTGCATCGGCACGATATCGAGCTGTTCGCTGACGTCCTGGCCGATCTCGACCATGGGGGTGCCGCAGGCGCAGGTACGCTCGGCCTCGGGGACGTCGTGGACGACGTCGATGCGCGGCAGCTCGATCGGCAAGGGCTTGCGCTTGCCGCGCGCCTTCTTCTTGCCGGCGTCGACGGGCGTCTGGCCAGACGGTTCAGTGGCCGAGAGCGGCAGGGTCGCGGTATCGCCCGCCTCGGATGCGGATGCGGCCAGCGCTTCGGCCTCGTCGAAGAGCCAGCCCTGGCCCGCGTGCGATTCGCTGCTGGGCCCGAACATGCGCCGACGCGCCAGGCGCAGCTGCTCGTAGAGCTCGAGGATGCGTGCCTCGAAGCCTTTTTGCAGTTCGGCCTCGCGGGCATCGAACGCTTTCTGAAGCTCGAGCTCACGCGCATCGAACGCTTTCTGGAGTTCGACTTCGCGGGTATGGACGACTTTCTGGAGGTCGGCCTCGTACGCCTTGAGGGTGGCTTCCTGCGCGCGTCGAAGCGTCTCGAACTGGACTGTAAGTTGGGTATTGAGTTGCGTCTCGAAGGCACGCTGCTGGGCCAGCAGCAAGGCTTTGAGCACCGCCGGATCGTCGGGCAACTGCGCGGGGAGGACGGACGCGCACACGCCGACATTGGCATTCGAACGAGGGGCGGCGGTACGCTGTGGCATGCCGGAATTATACCCGATCACGCTACGTAACTGATTGGTAATGCAGCGTTTTATGAGGCTTTGCCGCCCACAGGTCGAAGCCTTCGAGCAGCCACTCGAGCTCCTTCATCGTCAGCGTGCAGGTGGGCTGGCTCGCCTCGGCCGCCGGCCAGGCGAAGCGCTCGGCTTCGAGCCGCTTGTACCAGAGGCAGAAGCCGTTGCGGTGCCAGTACAGCGCCTTGAGCTTGTCGCGGCGGCGGTTGATGAACAGGTACAGCGCGTCGCCGAACGGGTTCAATCCCAGTTCCTGCTCGACCAGCGCCGACAGCCCGCCGATGGATTTGCGAAAGTCGATCGCCGACCGGTACAGATACACCGCGCCGATGGTGTGCCCCGGATGCATCAGCGCCCCCGCTCCGAGAGCGCCGCCGACAGCGCGGCCAGCCAGTCGACGCCGGGCAGCGTCGCGCACTCGAGCCGCAGCTGTGCGCCGATCATTACCGTGCAGCCCGTGCGGGCCGTCATCGAAGGCTCGATCTGGATCGGAACGAATCCGCCAAGCTTGGCGCGGCTGCGGCGACCGCCGGCCACCAGGCGCTTACGCCATTGGTAAAGCGCTTGCGGCGACAGGCCCTCGCGCTCGGCGTAGGCCTTCGTGGTGATGCCTTCGGCCTCGATCGCCGAAAGGTGCGACAACCAGAACGTGCTGCGCTCCGACATGCTCGTGCTCCCAGAGAAACGGAAGCCCAAGCATGCGGACTCACCCGGGGCTACGTAAGGATGGGGTTCGTGGAGCGCTTACGAAAAAGTAACGTTGCCAGCCGCCAGCGTTCGCCAGAAAGCTGAATGCCGCGCCGGGATTCAGGACATGGACGAAGTTGAAGAAGGGCGTGACTTCGACCTGTTCACCGTAGGCAAACGTGCGGGTGATGGCGAACTTTGCGAGCTGATCGGTCATGACAGCACTGGCGGCCACTGCGAACCAGACCCAAGTCGATGTGCGGCGAGCCGATTGCCACACAGGGACGGCCAGCGGCATCAGCCACCCGGCGAGCGCCGTGCAACTCAATCCAAGTACCCACCCCGCCAGCACATCGGCAGGAAAGTGCATTCCGGCTGCGATGCGTGACCAACCGACCAATGCGGCGTACAACACCAAGCCGATGCGGCCACGACGGCCTATCAAAGGCCAGAGCGCGCCGACCACCAGCGCGGCATAGGTGGCATGCCCGCTGGGCAGGCTGTAGTGTCGTTCGATGCCCCCGATAACGCGCACCATGTCGCCAAAAACGGCAGGCGGGCGTGGAAAGTCGATCCATAGCTTCAAGATGGTGGCGACGAGAAATGCCAACGCAAAGGCCACGCTAAAGACTCTGAGTCTGTACCGGATGGCATCGGCCCGCGTTGGGTCAGGTGCCGACTTTGACCATCCCCACATCGCCAAGAGCATCAGTGGTGCAGTCCAGTAGTTGCCTATCACAAGGTTGAAGAACGATGCCAGCGGTTCCAGCGCTGCAGGTGTGCTCATGTTGATGGCTTGGAACAACGCGATGTTCAGACCACCCCAGTCGTAGAGAAAGAATTTCCAGCTCATTTGCGCAACAGCCTCAAGCCATTGCCAACGACGAGCAAGCTGGCCCCCATATCAGCAAACACCGCCATCCACATGGTCGCTTGACCCGTGAAGGTCAGCACCAGAAATACTGCCTTGATGCCAAGGGCCAGCACAATGTTTTGCATCAGCACCTGCGCCGTCGCACGCGACAGGCGCACGAAGGTCGGAATCTTGCGCAGGTTGTCGTCCATCAGGGCCACGTCGGCGGTCTCGATTGCGGTATCTGTGCCAGCCGCTCCCATTGCAAAGCCGATGTCCGCACGCGCCAAGGCCGGGGCATCGTTGATGCCATCACCGACCATGCCAACCTTGCCGCTTCGGGCCAGTTGCTCCACTTCGCGCAATTTGTCATCTGGGAGTAGGTTGCCTTGCGCACGGTCGATTCCGGCTTGTGCGGCAATGGCCTGTGCCGTATGGGGGTTGTCGCCGGTCAGCATCATGGTGTTGATGCCCAGTGCGTGCAGCTCGGCGATGGCGGTCCTGCTGCTGTCCTTGATGGTGTCCGCTACGGCGAATAAGGCATGTACCGCCTTTGCGCCTACCAACATCACGACGGTCTTGCCAGCGGTTTCCAGCGCAGCGATGCGCTGCTCCAGCTCTGGTGTGCACTGCCCCAGCTCTTCGAGCATCCGGTGGTTGCCCAGATGGTAGGTCGCACCGTTGATTTGGCCTTGCACACCCCGACCGGGCAGCGCGTTGAATTCGGCCACGTCGAGCAAGGCAACCCCGTCCGTCTGCGCGGCCTGTGCCACCGCCTTGGATACAGGATGGTCCGAGCGGGCCGCCAGACTGGCAGCGATGCTGCGGCTGTCCGAGGCGAGTGCATTGCCCCATGTGACAAAGTCGGTCTGTGCGGGCTTGCCGTGCGTGATCGTGCCGGTCTTGTCCAGAGCCAGCCAGCGCAGCTTGCGGCCTTCTTCCAGATAGACGCCACCTTTGATGAGAATGCCGTGGCGGGCGGCGGCGGCCAGGCCGCTGACGATGCTGACCGGTGTAGAGATCACCAGTGCGCACGGGCAGGCGACCACCAGCAGAACCAATGCACGGTAGATCCAGTCGAGCCATGCCGCACCCATGAACAGCGGCGGCAACAACGCGACGGCGATGGCAACGCCGAATACAACGGGGGTGTACCAGCGGGCGAACTGATCGACAAAACGCTGAGTCGGCGCACGACTACCTTGCGCAGCCTCTACCGCGTGAATGATCCGGGCCAAAGTGGAGTTGTTGGCCAAGGCGGTGACGCGGTACTCGAACGAGCCGGATTCGTTGATCGTGCCAGCGAACACCGAATCACCGGGGGATTTTTCGACCGGGAGGCTTTCACCCGTGATCGGGGCTTGGTTGACGGCAGAGCGGCCTTCCAGCACCTCACCATCAAGGGCGATGCGCTCACCTGGTTTGACCCGGACGCGGGCGCCGATGGTGATTTGCTTGGCGCCCACCTCGCGCCATGTGCCGTCAGCCTGCTGTACCGTGGCCTGTTCCGGGGTCAGGTCGAGCAGGCCACGGATAGCGTTACGAGCGCGATCCAGCGATTTGGCTTCGATTACCTCGGCCAGCGCGAACAGTACCATCACCATTGCCGCTTCGGGCCAGTGGCCGATCAACATGGCACCCGTGACCGCAATCGACATGAGGGCGTTCATGTTGAGATTACGGTTCTTGAGCGCAATCCACCCCTTCTTGTAGGTGGAGAGGCCACCCGTGAAGACCGCGACAAGCGCCAGAACGACAACCGACCAGTGATTGCCGTTGTGGAGCCAGTAGACCGCCTCGGCCGCCGATGCAGTGACCAAGGAGATGCCCAGCGGCCACCAGTTGGTCGGCGTGGTCACAGGGGCGGCGGATGGAGATGCGACCTCTGCCGTGTCCACGACCTGCGCCTCGAATCCAAGCGCTTGCAGTGCCACGAGCACGTCTGGCAGAACCTGGTTCGCATGGCGTACCGACAGCGTGCGCTGCATCAGGTTGAAATCGAGATCAGCAACACCGGCCACGGTGCCGAGCTTGTTGCGGATCAACGTCTCTTCGGTCGGGCAATCCATCTTGGCAATGGACAGCTTGGTCGTCTGCTCGGCCGACGCCTGATCCATGCGCACAGCTTGCATGCCGATGGCCTTCAGCGCCTGCTCGACGGGAGACAACGAAGGCAATTCGTGTCGCACGGCCAAGGTACGTTGCATCAGGTTGAATTCAAGACCCGCCACCCCCGCCAGACCGGCCAGTTTGCTTCGGATCAGCGCCTCTTCGGTCGGGCAATCCATGTTCTCGATGCGGTACACCGCTTGAGCCGATCCGGTTGCCAGCGGGGCCGGTGCCGTGGGTTGGATGATCGGCTCAGTCGTGCAGCCACACCCCTTTGAAGCGCATTCGCTCATGAGTAACTCCTGAAAATCTTCTATTCAGCCTCCATTAAAATCTCTATAGTCACTATAGAGTCAAGTGATAATTGGAGATTGATGCATGGAAATCAGAATTGGCGACCTCGCCAAGCGCTCTGGGTGCGAGGTCGTGACCATCCGCTACTACGAGAAGGAAGGGCTACTGCCGAAGCCAGCGCGAAGCGGTGGCAACTTCCGGCTGTACGGTGAGGCGCACATTGAGCGCTTGCAATTCATCCGTCATTGCCGTTCGCTCGACATGACGTTGAGCGAGATTCGCGCATTGCTGGGTCTGCGAGACAACCCGATGCAGGACTGTGGGGAGGTCAACACGCTGCTGGAGGCCCATATTCAACAGGTGGAAATGCGTGTGTCCGCGCTGTTGCAGTTAAAACGGCACTTGGTTGATTTGCGCGAGAAGTGTTCTGGCTCTCGATCTGTAGAGGCGTGCGGCATTTTGCAAGGGTTGGGCAATTGCAATTGCCATGGTGAAAGTGCCACGAACAGTCAAACATCTGGGTAAGTAAGGGCTTAGCGTGCTTTATTTTCCGTTTTCTGAGCATCCCATCCGCGCGTCCCGCACGCCCGGCGTTCCGGAAGAAACGACTATGGCTTACAAGGAGAACGGCAGCGCCGCGATGACCGACACGTCATTGGTGCGAGCTCGCGGCGTTAGAGGACGCTGTGGAGCGAGCCCGACTCTGAGCATGGTCCGGGAATCGTCGGCGACAGTGGTGAGCACAGCGATGTGCATCCCGTTTGAGAGATCGAGTCGAAATCGACGCTTCCCTTGGCGCTGCCGTTCTTGGACGAGGATGGAGCAGATGATGGCGATGCGCAAGCGGACAGACACGGTGTTCCCGAACGCGGCGGGGATCGATGTGGGTGCTTCGAGCCACTGGGTGGCGGTGCCGCCCGACGCGGCAGAGGAGTCGGTGCGCGAGTTCGGCGTCATGACGGACGATCTGCGCGCCTTGGCCGACGGGTTGCTGGCGTGCAAGGTGGAGATCGTCGCCTTGGAGTCGACCGGCGTGTACTGGATCCCGCTGTTCGAGATCCTGGAGCAGCGCGGACTGCAGGTCTGGCTGGTCGATGCGCGACAGATGAAGTACGTGCCCGGCCGCAAGAGTGATGTGCAGGATTGTCAGTGGCTGCAGCGTTTGATGAGCTACGGGCTGCTGCGCGCAGCATGGCGACCTGCCGGAGAGGTCTGTGAGCTACGGGCGATTGCCCGGCTGCGCGAGACCTTGCTCGCCGAGCAGGCCAGTTGGGTGCAGCGCATGCAAAAAGCCTTGGTGCAGATGAACATTCAACTCACCGAGGTGCTCACCGACGTGATGGGGATGAGCGGTCAGGCGATCATCCGTGACATCGTCGCCGGCGAGCGCAACCCTGAAGTGCTGGCGCGTCACCGTCACCGGCGGGTCAAGGCCAGCACCGAGGAGGTCATCCGTGCGCTGACCGGGAACTGGCGCCAGGAGCATCTGTTCGTGCTGGGTCAGGCACTGTCGATGTACGACGACATCGCCCGTCACCTGCGCGAATGCGACGCCCAGATGCAGGTGCTGCTCGGGCAGCGGGCGCAGTGCGCGATCAACGTTGGCGCGGTGCCTCGAGCCGGCAGCAAGGCGCGCGCTGCCTTCGATGTCCGGCAGATGCTCGCCAATTGGGCAGGGGTCGATCTGACGCGGATCAACGGGCTCGAGGTGAGCTCGGTGATGAAGATCCTGACCGAGATCGGACCCGACCTCTCCCGCTTTGCCAACGTGAAGCACTTCTGCTCGTGGCTGGGGCTGTGCCCAGGGACCAAGGTCAGCGGTGGCAAGGTGCTCTCGGCCGGTACCAAGCGTTCGGCCAACCGCGTGCGCCAGGCCCTGAAGATGGCCGCGATGACGCTATCGCACAGCAACTCCGCCCTCGGAGCGTTCTATCGGCGCCTTTGCAGCCGGATGGACAAACCCAAGGCGAACACCGCAACGGCGCATAAGCTCGCGCGCATGGTGTATTTCATGCTCACCCGCGGCGAGGCCTTCGTCGACCAGGGGCAGCAGCGATACGAAGAACTGCAACGCGAGCGCAGCATCGCTGCACTCAAACGCCGAGCCACCGCGCTCGGGTTCCAGATCAACCCCATCGGGGCAGCCGCATGAAAACCGCCCCGGCTAGTTTTGTTTCTTGAGAGGCGACCCCATCAAGGGGGGTGCGATGTGGTAACGCTGCTTCGGGCTACGCCCTTCGCAGCGTTACCACATCGCACATCAGGGATCAGACTATTTTGCCAAGAACTCAGCGAACCCAAGCGCACCCCTCAAAGCCGCTGATCATGACCATCAATCAGCGAGATCATGTCGTTGGACTGCTTGATCATGAAGAATGGAATCTGCAATTTGCCAGGACGATGAAGCTGCGCCGTTCAAGATTTACAACGCGCCAACCGAGCCGTGCTGGTGGATCGTCGCCCCGCATGCCGCCGGTCAGGGTGTGCTGACGTTGCGCAGCAGTCGCTTTGTGCTGGTCGGGCGTTGGACAGGGGTGGTGCACTACGATGGCTCGGCCAACGATGAGGGCTGACGCTCGGTTTGTACCGACGGGCCCGGCGTTTGATCCGCAGCGTCTGGAAGGAGCACTGTGATGACCAAGGTTTCACCTTTCCCGTTGCTGTCTCGCATCGCCCACCAAGCGGGTGTCGTCGAGGCCGCACCGGCGCTCGACGAGATCAAGGCGGTGCTCGCTTCTGTGGGCATCAACCAACGCGGCTGGCGTCTTCTGCTCAGCTTCGGGGATGCGCTCCTCGCCCCCCTCATGCCGCGTGCTCATGGATCGGTATCTCCGTCGATGCCGTCCTTCCGGACGATTTGTGCGCTGCTGTGCTTGATCCAGCAATGTGAGATGGACGTGCTGCCCCCACCCGAGCTGACCCGGGCGTGGATGCGAATGCGGTTCCCGAGCGCGAAGCAGGATCTGGGCGATGTACCGGTCGGGCTGTTTCGTGCCTCATGGCTTGAGGCTGTGCGCCGCCAGTACGAGGGGTACGCGTTCCATCTTCTCTTGGCCGAGGAATTGCCCGCGGTCGTGCGGTGGTTCTTCAGTCAGGAGCCGCCGCTCTCGGGACAACAGCTGAAAAATCCGTGGCGATGGTTCCACGCACAAGCGGAGAACTGGTCGCTTCGCTGCGAGCAGCACTTCTCGTTCGACGTTTGGAAGCCGATTTTGCCGACCCCGGTGTCTGCTGGGTCGCTGCGCATCATCGAGTTGTTGTCCCCGGCGGCCGTCGAAGACGAAGCGCGCTGCATGCGCCACTGCGTCGACATGTTTATCCCCGATTGCGAGTGCGGAGACTATCGGGTGTTCTCGGTCCAGGTCATTCCTACCGGGGAGCGGGTGGCCACCATCGGGATGATCAACGATGACCGCGTCTGGATCATCGATGACATCCGAGGTCAGGACAACGAGGACGTCGACGAGATGGTGTGGGCCTTGGCCGTGCGTGTCCGCCTGGACTGCAACTCGGTGGAAACGCTGCAACAAAGGTTCCGGTTTTGATGGGCCTTCTCGCTGCCCGTCGATGCGTCACGAAGTGCGCAGGGCAGAAAGTAGGGGAATTTTCGGACCGGATCGACGACGAGGGTATCGTCGGAATCGAACGAACAGAACAGGGAGCGCGAACATGGCCCACAACATTGGCGAGATGTTCTACTACGGCGAGCGGCCGTGGCATCGGCTCGGCGAGCGGCTCGAGCAGCCTGCAACGCTGGAGGAGGCGCTGAAGCACGGCGGGCTCGACTGGGAAGTCGAGCTACTGCCGCTGGCGGTCGCCGACGAGCCTGAATCGAAAGCGCCGCAGCGCTGCGCGGTCGTGCGCAAGGATCGCAAGCCGGGTCAGGCCGGCCGGGTGATCGGCGTAGTGCATCCGGGCTTCGGCCCACTCCAGAACCGGGCGGGCGCGGAAATGTTCGACGCTCTCCTCGGTCAAGGGCAGTCCATCTACCACACGGGCGGTTACCTGAAGAACGGAGAGGTGGTCTGGCTGCTGGCCAGGCTTCCCGGTGACATTCAGGTGCGCGGTGATGATGTCGTCGAGACCTATCTGCTCTTCAGCAACAGCCATGACGGTTCGAGCGCCATCGATATCCGGCTCACCACGGTGCGCGTGGTGTGCCAGAACACCTTGTCGCTGGCGTTGGACAACGCCTCCGTCGGCAAAGTCTTTCGGCGCGCGCACGATGGGCGCTACGGGGTGCTGAAGGAGGAGGCGCGCGCGTTCTTCGAGTTCAGCGTGAAGCGAAGCGAGGAAGCGCAGGCGCTCTTTGGCCGCCTCGCGAATGCTGAGTGTGATGACAAGGCGTTCGAGGACTTCCTGGCACAATTGCTGCCGGACCCCAAGCGCCCTGTCACGGCCGGCCAGAACCTGCAGGTGCAGCGTGCCTGGGAGACCCGGCTGGCCAACGTGCGGGCGACCCGCGCCCAGGTGATGGGCGTGCGCCGCGAGGGCATTCCCGCCCAGTGCGTCCCCCCCGAGGGCAAGACCTGGTGGGGCGCACTCAACACGCTCACCGGGTGGGTCGATCACGTTCAGAAAACCAACGCCGACCGATACGCCCACATCCTGTTCGGTGAGGGTGACCGCATCAAGACGACCGCGCTCCACCGGATCCAGGCGATCGTGCGCTGAGTGAGGAAATCATGACCACCCACGACTCGGACCCGGACATCCCCGCATTCCTGCGCCTGCCGCCCGGTGAGCGGCCGCAGCGCATGCGCTGCCTGACGCCGATGGTTTCGCTCGGTGCGCTCGCTGCGGCGCGCGAACGCTATGAGGCGCGGTTCGGCACGGCGCCCGACGAGCGCTACCTGCAGCGCCACGGCATCTGGCACCGGGTCGGGCTCCTCGACCTGGCCTGCGAGCGCGGGGTCGCGCTGGAAGGGCTGCCCGAGGCGCAGCTGGCGGGCGCGAATCGATGAGGCTGGCGCGGGCGAACGAGTGCACGTGCTGCGCCACGTGCCGACACCGGCCGGGAAGGGAACGATGACGGCCCAGATCGCCGAGCGCTTGCTGTACTAGGGCCAAACCTGGTCGATGTGCGCCAACCCGCTCGACGACTACTTCGCGTTTGGCGGCGTGAGTCCGGGATTTCGATGGGACTGCACGGCGCTGTGGCGGGGCTACGTCGGTCTGTGGGAGATCCAGAACGATCGCCTCTACCTGCTGGAGTTGAACGCCACCTTGGAGGACGGGAGCGCGGCTTCGTTGGCCACCGTCTTTCCTGACTTTCCGGAGTAGGTCTTCGCGCACTGGTACTCCGGTACCTTGCGCATTCCGCAGGGTAGGCTGTTGAAGTACGTGTACATGGGCTACGGCAGCACCTTCGAGCGGGACTTGCTGCTCGAGATCGAGCGCGGGGTCGTGGTGGCGAGCCGCGTGCGGCAGAACGGGACGGCGGGATCCGCGGGCGGCGGCGAGAGGTATGGGGTTGGCGGGATGACCGTGTGTTCACCGGAGCGCGCGAAGGATGGAGGCGCGCCGTGATCTACCTGTATGGCTACCTCGGCGTGGGCGTGGCGCTGTTCGCCTAGATCTATCTTGGGCTCTTGTGGAAGGCGAGGCGAGGGGAGCGCACACAGGCGGGCCCGATCGACGGGATCCGTGTCGTTCACACGAACCTTTGGGATCGGGCCCTCGATGAAATCGTGGTGCCGGTGCTCGGGTTCGGGTGGGGCGTGAGCTGCTGGCTCTGGTTCGCCTACTGGAAGGTCAAGAAGCGGATCTGGAGCGGCTGGCCGTGGAGGAGGTCGAGGTACGCGAGACGGTCTTCGACCCCATCGGCGCGGCGCCGAACCGGCCCTTCGGCCACCCGCACACGGCCTGGCGGGCATTCGTCGATGGCCGTGCGGAACGCGACGAACTGTGGTCGTTCTCGGCGGACTGGCGGACGGTCTGTGTGTTTCTTCTTCCGTTCGAAAGCCAGCGAGGCGACGGTCTTTTGCTTCATGGCGGTAGCGCAGCTTATGACATAGGGGCACCTCGAATAACCCGAGGTTTTCAGTAAATCCTGCCGTGCAACGTAACCGGTCACTGAGCGGCGTTCTTTGCCCGCCCGCGCCCACGCGGAACAATCCCTCCCACATTCATCAGGGAGGAGCCGGCAGTGACCAGGGCGACAGCGACCAACAACAAGTGGCGGCGGCGTAGCCGCCAGGAGTGGGAAACCGTCTTTGCGCGGTTTGCCGCGAGCGGCCTGGGGATCGAGCCGTTCTGCGCCCGTGAGGGACTCAGCGAGTCGACTTTCCGGCGCTGGCGTCGCCTGCTGGGCGAACCGAGTACGCAGCCCGCCGCGCCGGTGATGGAGCCCACCGGCTTCGTCGACGCCGGCACGCTCAAACTCGGAGGCACCGGTCGCCTCGAACTGCGGCTCGATCTGGGCGACGGCGTGATCCTTCACCTGTCGCGCGGCTGATGTTCTTCCCCGAAGGCGCAGTCCGGGTCCATGTCTATGGCCGCCCGGTCGACATGCGCAAATCCTTCGACGGCCTGTACGCGCTCACACGCCAGGCGCTCGGCTGCGATCCGCTGTCGGGCGAGCTGTTCGTGTTCATCAACCGGCGCGGCACGCAGATGAAGGTGCTGTACTGGGACCGCACCGGATTCTGCGTGTGGGCCAAGCGCCTCGAGCAGGGTCGTTTCGTGTCGAACTGGGCGCACGTCAGCACGCGTCAGATGGACTGGACCGGGCTCAAGCTCTTGCTCGAAGGCATCGAGCCGGTCCGCTACAAGCGCCGTTTCAGATTACCTACAAACGCCGTGCAGCCCGCATGAATGCTGGGCTCTGCGGTAAAATCTGTGCCATGTCCGCACCGCACTGCACCCCCGTTCCGACCCTTGCCGAGGCCGCCCAGTGGGCGCCCGAGCAGATCGTCGGACTGGCGCAGGCGAACGTCGCCTTGCAGCGCGACATGGATGCGATGCGCCTCGAGTTTGCGGCGCTCAAGCATCAGCTCGAGTGGTTCCGCCGCCAGCTCTTCGGCCAGAAGAGCGAGAAGCGCGTGGTTTCACCCGACCCGACGCAGATGCATCTGGGTGAGTTGCCGATCCCCGACACGCAGCCCGTCTCCCCAGGCAAGAGCGTAGCCGGACACACCCGTCGTGCCTCGCACACCGACTTCGCCCAGAGCAAGGACGAATCGGCGCTGTTCTTCGACGAGACGCGCGTCCCGGTCGAGACCATCACGCTCGCCAACCCCGAGATCGAGGGCCTCACCGCCGAGCAGTTCGAGGTGATCGGCGAGAAGGTCAGCCACCGCCTGGCGCAGCGCCCGGGCAGCTACGTGATCCTCAAGTACGTGCGCCCGGTCATCAAGCGCCGCGACACGCAGACGATCCACTGCCCGGCGGCCCCCGCCGGGGTGATCGACGGTAGCCGCGCCGACGTGAGCTTCATCGCCGGGCTCATCACCGACAAGTTCTGCTACCACCAGCCGCTGTACCGCCAGCATCAGCGGCTCGGGGACAACGGCATCCGGGTCTCGCGCCCGTGGCTCACGCAGCTCACCCACGCGGCGCTCGCGCTGCTCGAGCCGGTCTTTACGGCCCAGTTCGACTCGATCCGCGCAAGTCGCATCAAGGCGATGGACGAGACCCCGATCAAGGCCGGGCGCGCCGGCCCGGGGAAGATGAAGGGCGGCTACTTCTGGCCGGTGTATGGCGAGCGCGACGAAATCTGCTTCGCCTATCACGAGGGGCGTAGTGGCAAACACATTGCGCAGACCCTGGGGACCGACCCACCGCCCGAGGGGGCGGTGCTGCTCACCGACGGCTACGCGGCCTACGAACGTTACGCACAAAAATGCGGGCTCACGCGCGCGCAATGCTGGGCGCACTCGAGAAGAAAATTCTTCGAGGCCCAGTCGATCGAGCCCGAACGGGCGACGCAGGCATTGGAGATGATCGGCCAGCTCTACGCGGTAGAGCAGCACATCCGTGAGGCACAACTCATCGGCGAGGCACGCCGCGCATACCGGCTCGCCCAGGCCAAGCCGATGGTCGACCGGTTCTTCGACTGGGTCGGCGCCCAATTCGAATCCCAGGGGCTACTGCCGAGCTCACCGCTGACCACTGCCCTGGCCTACGTGCGTGAGCGCCGGGCCGCCCTCGAGGTCTACCTCGCCGACCCCGAGGTGCCGATCGACACCAACCACCTCGAGCGGGCGCTACGCGTAGTGCCGATGGGCCGCCGCAACTGGCTCTTCTGCTGGACCGAGGTCGGCGCGAAATACGTGGGGATCGCGCAGAGCCTGATCGCCACCTGTCGCCTGCACGACATCGACCCCTATGCCTATCTGGTCGATGTGCTCCAGCGCGTCGGCCAGCACCCTGCCGCCGATGTCGCGCAACTCACCCCAAGGCTGTGGAAGCAACACTTCGCGGCCAATCCGCTTCGATCCGATCTCCACCCGCGCTCGAAGTAGGCAAGAACGCCGCTCGGTTACCGCTTACCGTGCAACGATGATCACGACGGAATTCCGCTCGACTTCCTCGGCACCACGCTGCCTCACCCGGCGGCGCTGCCCCGTTTTTGCTCCGAATCGCCTCGGGCAGCGGCGATTCGGCCCATTTCGGGCGTCAGAAGGCCACGATTCCGGCCTTCTGGAAATACGTCAGCCGCTCCAGGTCGTAGCAGGCCGCCATCATCGTCATCGCAAAGCTCGCCCGCGCCTGGCCGATGGTTCGGATCAACTTGCCGCCCATTTGCGTGATGGCCGCCAACGGGTGTTCCACCCGCGCTCGCGTCCGCGCGATGCGCGTGTTCCGCCGCTGCTGGCATTCGGACAGCGGCTTGTTGCGTTGTCCTTTGCGCTGGATTTGATTCCGAAAGGCGTTGATCCTGCAACGGGTGATGCGCATGCGTCTGAGAGCGGCCGATACGCCGCTCTCGCCCGAGCGCGCATGGGTCTCGAACGGAACTCAGAGGGGGTGATGGAGACGAGGTGCATCCTTGTTGTAACGGACGGCGGCCTGTGGGCCTATTGGACGGCGGCAGTCATCCAGACTACCCGCAAATCGTACGGACAGAGGGCAAATGATCAATAAAGCGTATCCACGCTGCGGCATGATTCAGCCCTCGAATACGCCCTTCCAAGTGCTGCCCCTTTAGAGCAACAACGGGCTGGGTGGCTCGCACATCCAACCGTAAGAGAACCCCTTTCACCTCTCGCTTCTCCCATTCGAGTGGTTGCCCTTCGATTGCAATACCCTCGCTCTTTGCGTGATCGACGGCATTGGTGACGAAATCAGGGTCCTCTCTGATGGCTGCCGGGCGGCGTACGATAAGCGTCATTTCGGCCGCGTCGACTCCCAGGAGGATAAGACCTTTGAGGATCATCTTGAAGTCGCGACCCTCCGTCCCGAAGTAAATCTTCCCCGTCTTGGGACCCGTACGCTGAATCAAGGCTTCTGCAAGTGCACTCATGGCAAGACGATTCTCCGCATTGCGGGCTGAGGCGTATGCCCGCTCGACAATTCTGAAATACTCGCACTGTTGTTCCATGGAGCGAGGTGGACGCGGCACGGGGATGGTTCCCTTTGGGTGCTGCACTGATTGCTTGGCATACATGCGAAGGTATGCTTCGGTAGCAGCAGTGATTGCACTGGCTGGAATCGCGAAAATGCTCTCCAGCTTCTGGATCGATGTGCCCGAGAAGTGTCTTCGAAGCAGCGTTATCAGTAAGGATGGTGTTGGCAGGGTCGGCTTGATCAGATCACTGAGAGTGGGAAGTGTTCGTGCTGCGGGTGCATGCTCAAT
Organism: Thauera sp. SWB20; assembly: GCF_000831325.1. Taxonomy (NCBI): domain Bacteria; kingdom Pseudomonadati; phylum Pseudomonadota; class Betaproteobacteria; order Rhodocyclales; family Zoogloeaceae; genus Thauera; species Thauera sp. SWB20. The sequence continues at coordinate 170,011 of NZ_JTDM01000012.1, forward strand.
GATTGATGCCTGAGCTTTGGCACGCATCGCCACATGGTGACGCAGAAAGGCAACCGCGCTATGGGCGAAATCACGATACTCCCGCTTGTAGGGCATTGAACTGGATAACCCACAGATGCGCCCAAGGTCCGGTCCACCCAGGTGGCGCAAGCGATGATCCAGTGCAAGGTCGAGATACCTGCCACTGAGCCAATCGAGGAGATGAAGGTAGCTTTGACATGTTGTGCTCGGACTCAAGTGCCCCATCAGCGCGGCGACTTGATAGAGATGGCGACGTTCTGGATAGTGCTCGCTGCCTTCAAGCGTCGGATAAAAACGCGTGCGCAACAGCACCTGACTTGCGTTACTGAGCAGGTGCGCGTCAAGAAGCGGTAGTTTTCGTGTCAGCAGTTCCGGTTCGTCCGCAGCGAGCATTGCGACCAGGACCCAGTTGGCAAATGAATGTCGCAGATGATGGAAACGAAAGGGCACCCCAACCTGCCCGGTGATCGCGGCGAAGAGCGCCGTTATCGGATCAATCAGCGTTGAATACGGTGTCGGTGTCCAGGGGGCGTCGGGGCTCGCGAACAGCAAGCCATCCTTGCCGTCGGCCTGGGCCTTCCTTCGTTCGTGGAAATCCATCAAGATCGTAAGCTCATCAACCGGCAGCAGCGCGCGAAGGGGAATCCGGCGCTTGGCTGCATTCGACTTGAGAGATGCAAGCTTCGATGGGCGAATCAGTAGAAAGGGGTCAGGCCCCGGATGGACGTCGTGGATCCTGAGCATCTGGGCTTCACGCCGTCGCAAACCGGCGCGGTAACCCAGCATTCCGGCAAGAAAGACCATTTCTGCGGCAGGATGATTCCGGTTCATCTCCAGGGCCTTTTTGAAGCGCTGGAACTCCCTTTCCGTGACGAGATTCGCTGATACCCTGACGCTCCCCTTGGCGACCCACCCGTCGAGCTCGCGCAGATCAATATCGGGCGCACCTCCCAGAAACAGGTAATCGTGGAAGTCGCGCAACCGACCCCAGAAGTACGCGCGACGGGACTCGGTGCCGACCCGTCTGGCGGCGAGCTCGTACAAGGTCTCGAAGTCATCGACATCCAGATCAAGAAGGTCGAGATCCTCCGCTTCGTAGATCAAATGTACCGCCAAGGTTCTGAAGTAAGTCTGCGCGCTGGATGCCTTGATCTTTCCCAACGGACATCCAGGGTCCAATCGCCACATCGTCCAGCCGATCAGCGCGTGGGTAATCGGCCACAACCTGCCGTGGTGCTCCTCAAGGATCTTCTTCAGACGATCGATTGCCCCGCGCTTGTTGTCCAAGGTCTTGCACACTTGCCGGGTGATACTCATCTGGCTGTTACGTGGCAAGTCGGGATCGAAATCGACATCCAGTTCTATGGCGGCTGGCGCAAGAGGGGGCGCGTGTTTCGGCTCAGCCGAAGGACTATCAGCGGCTGGAAGCCTTGCGCCCAATACTCGCTGAAAGACGGGATCAGGCAAGGAGTGACTTTCTAGGTCTTCCGCAAGATAGGCCGCAACGAAGCCGGGGGCCGAAAGGGCGGTGGAGACGCGTACTGCGCGCAACAGCTCGTTGAGTTCCCCTCGCCATGGCGGGAGCTCGAGTGTATTGAGAGTCGCCTCGAGACGGGACCAAAGTACTGCGCGACCCGCGCGGACATTGCCCTCCGGATGCAGCAGCGGCCCGTTCTCAAGAACCTTGGTCAGCAAAGTCGCTGTGAGCGCGTCGGGATACCACCTAAGCGGCCGGCCGTTCGGTGATCCGGAAACCGGTAGGTTGAGCGTTGCCCACAGGACACCGTCGATCATTTGCACCGCATCGGCGCTTAGGCCAAGAAGTGCGCTCAGTCGCTCGGTGGAGAGAATCCCACCGTTCAGTACGGCCGAAAGCATGAACGCGTGGTAGCGTTGTCTTGAATCAAGAGAGCTGCCGAGCCGGTCGAGAAATGCCGCTTCGATCGGGCGAAGCCGCGTGAGGAGCTGAAAGTCCCGCCGGACGAAGCTCGGTCGCTCTGGGGGCAGCTTGACTCTTTGCGACCCCGGACGAACATTCCAGCGTTTCAGACGGTGGCCTTCTCCAAGCAGCATGTCCCACCAGTTCGCAAGAATCCGGTGGGCTGCCAGCTCGGATTCGGTGGCGAGAAGGTTGGATAGCTGGGTCTCAAGAAATTCCGGGGTATAACCGGGATCCGGTTGCCCGCTCCAAAGGTGCGGTACATTCCTGGCCATCCAGCTGGCAAAATGACCAAATTGGGATTTGCGTTTCTTCAAGTCCCTCGGTGTGGAGGCAACTGCCCAATCGGGCCATCCCGTGCTCGGTGCTTCGACCCATTGAGTCATGAAGTGCTGAGACTTCTCAGAAGTGGACTTTGAAGGACCTGAAAGCCTGAGGCGTCACAGATCTTGGTGATTGCCGTGGCGGCCAGACGTTGCCACTGCAGGGGAGGGAGCGAACTGAATCGGTCCCAAGGTCCCTCGCCGCGCTCGCCATGGCCTAGCGTAGCGTTGATTACCGGCCCCGGAACACCAAGGTGCAGCAGTTCTGTCCGAAAAAAATGACGCAGTGCTCCGATGCGCAGTTGCCATGTGCTGCCGAGCAGATGTTGAAGCTCCAGCGGAAAGGTCGGCGTTAGCTGGCTACCATGCTTAGTCAGGAGGAACAGGGAAGGGGTGGCGGCACGCAAGAGTTCGAGATCCCGGTTACGGTTCGGTGCCGTGTGCGAGGAAAGGGAGACCAGGCGATCGCGGGCGTCGAGGTGATCGATGCCTTCCGGATTGGCAAGGGCCAGATACTGTCGCAGGCGCGTCACGTGCTGGCTGTATGCCCTCAGCTGATCGAGGAGCATCGGATGGAGCCATACGATTCGTGACTGTTCGTAGCTCTCGTTATCCTTGTCGCTCACGAAGCAGAGGCCCGTCGCACGGTCGATGTCAAAGTGCGCGGGTAGCAGACTCGATACGCCACGCAGTCCGGTTGTCGCGAGCAGGAAAAACGCGACGTAGGCCGTATATGCGTTGTGCCTTTCGACATATTTCACACCGGCTTCTGATGCTAGCTTTGCTACTGCGTTGAGGACGGTGAGGACTGTAGTCCGTACGCTCGCCCGCGTTGGCACGTGTAGCGAGCCAACGTGTGTTGCGCCATATTCGGGAGCACTTGTTGGTGCTGTTGCGGTTGCGGCAGGATAAGGCAGCCCGGCTAGCTGGTATAGGCGCGCACAAGCGCCGGCATAGAGCGTCTGCAGACGGCTCACTGGGACGGCCGAGTACACACAAGGGTTGTGCTGATTTGGGGGTATGCCTCTGAAGTAGAATTCGTACACGCGGTCGTTCCCGCCAAGCTGCGCCATGAATTTGGCGAGCAGGCGCCCGACGCGGTCCGGGTGTAGTGCCGTGCCGCGGGTTTGGTTGAGGGCTGCGAGTAGCTGCGCGAATTCAGGTTCGTAGGAGCGTTGAAATAGTGGTTCCTGAGCGTGCTCAACGCGACTCAGTGCAGTGGTGAGCGCGGGCGGCACCTCCAGCTCGAACCCTTTGGCTGCGGCGAGGGTGCGAATTGCCGGCTCGCCCTCAATGCGTGGCGTGACATGCTTTGGGGATGCGACAGGGAGCCAGATGCGCCCTGTTGTGGGTGTCCACAAGATGGTTGGCGGAACGCGGGCGCGGTTATGGGGCGCCGTGCGTACTTTCCTGATTTGCAGCGTTTTGATCGCTTCCGGCGCTCTTGACAGGAACAGCCGGCATGCCGCCCAAGCGGCTACGAGTGGCCTGTCGGACGCGGAGATTTCTCCCCAGTCGTCAGTGGTCAGGTTATCGATCAGGTCCACTAGCAGTTCCATTTCGTACCCTGACAGGGTGGCGTGCGTAACGGGGAGCTGCTGGTTAGCCAGCGTGATCGCCTGAGCCGTGTATCGTGCAACATTGCGTGCCAAAGCTCGACGATCGCCTCTGTTGGCCGCAGATGCGGACCGTGGCGCAACGGCGATCAACGTTCCGCGTTTGGGCCCGTCGCCTGGAGGCGAAAAGTCCAGATCCCGGTCGTGCCGATGGGTCGAGCCGTCATCCTCAACGAACTGGGTCACACCAATGTCAGGCAAACCATCATCCCCTTCGAGCGTTCGGGAAATAGAACGAGAGGGCTGAGTCCCGTCAATGGCGCCGTGCCGCCCCGCTTTGTGCGTATCCGCCCTGCCGGTCTGCAGGTGATGCTGGACCTCCCAAACGCCGGTCTCGAACCACTGCAATGCCCGATGCAGGTATCCAAGATTCCTGAGTGTGCCGGTCACCAAGGGTCTAAGACCCAGTCGTGACATGTGGTTCTCGAAGTGCTCGAGGAGCGCTTGCGGATGCATCGGTTCGAGGGGGAGTTCGAGCAGAAATGGCCGCAACGATTCGTCTGGTCGATCAGTGAGCTGACGAAGACTGAGGCCGACCATGTACGCGGGATCGGCCACGGTGTTGATGAGTGTGCGGTCCCGCTCCAGCCTCATCTGGACGGGGAACATTGATACCAGCAGCGTACCGTACTGTTGCTCAAGCTCAGGGTCTGCACAAACGTGCCAGAAAACGCAGTAATGGGGATGTGAGGCGTAGTACCCCTTCAGGATTCTTCGACCGCCTCCTAAGGCTTCCGGGAAAAACTGAGCAACGCAGGAAGCACCGTCAATGACCTGCTCCAGTCCCGCCAGGCACGCACTGATGAGCGGTTGTTGCTTTTCGTCAGTAACGCGAACGAGGGACCGCAAGACTGGAACGAGTCTCCTGGCTACAGCCAGAATTCCGATCAGGTCGTCCGGCATCCTTAGGATGCTCGTGAGCGGAGCGAGCAGGTGGAGGATCTCCTCGCGGCTATTCATGGAACGTTGCCTCAATCGCTGGTGCCCTGTTCGACTGGTGGCGGCTCTGCTTCCTGAAGAAGATCAAGCGTGACGCTTTTTGCCGCCTTGTCCGTCTCATCAATTTTTGAGCGGTTTCGCGTGGTGTGTCGGTGCATCGCGGTGCGCGACATTCCGACAAGCCGGCCAATCGCAGCATCACTCGTGACATCCACATAGCGGCCAGCCTCGGAGCGCAAGACCTGATCGCTCTTCAGCGCCGTGGCGATGAGCGCGAGATCGTCGGGATCAGGTCTGCAGATCAGCTTGATCAGCAGTGTGTCCAGCAACTCCAGTTCATCTTTGTTGGGCAAAGGTGCATCGTTGGCAACGCAGAGCGCCCACGTGCGGTGGTCACGGGAGTATCTTTCCAGGAGGAGTTGCAAGGTTCGTCGGCCGGCCAGCAATGTGTAGCGGCGTGCGTTTGAGGTCGCACCACCGGGTTCCTCGCGGACGACTAGGGGTTGAAGCAGCGGCAGGAGGGATAAGGCCTCCTCCCGCACGGTCGGGATGCTCTGAGGCAGGTGCCGCAAACCGACGCACCACGGTCGAGCGGGCGGTGGGAGATCGATCTGATTCAGGCGCAACCTGACGGTCCGAGGAATATCCATGGTGTAGGCATCCGGATGGTCTAGGGCTTCGCGCGACAGCGAAAGGTGTGCGGCAACTGTACCTTGGCCGTGCCATTGAGCCGCCCGTCAAGCGTCTCCACGAAGACGTTGCCAAGCGAGGTATTCCGAACGGCGCAGGCGATAGCGGGCGACGCTGCCTTCATGTAACTGCATGAGGGCCGCAGTGAGCAGTTCTGCGAAGGCCGCTCGGTCGGATTCTGGTGCGTTTTCTGCGGCCAGTCGGGCAATCACCGCTTGATTGGGCGGCTGCAGGCCTTTGACGACGGCTTGTACCGCTTGGATCAAGACCTCGCGATACTTGATCTTCAGCGGATCGGGTTCGACCATGGTCTGGCTGATGGCCAGGTAGCGCTGGCACGAGCGCTCATAGGCCCAGACGAACACGTCCCGCAGAAGCTCGATCTGGTTGAGTTCGTAGACGCCCAGCGTTCCTTCGACGTAGGCGCGTTCGGGGACGTCGATGAACGACAGTGGACACAGGTTGTGCTTGATCAGCGAGATGTTTGCGCCGATTCGCGACACCCGTTTGTTCACATCTTCGAATGGCTGCAGGTAGGGTAGCTGCACCATGACGAAGAACGCCTGCTCGAAGGGGTCCGGGATCGCAGCGGTCTTGCCCAGCAGGAGGGCAAAGCAGTCTTCGACTACCTGCGGCATGGCCAGGGGATGAAATACGGTGCCGGAAATATCAACGGGCCGTCGTCGCAGCCTGCCGCAGGCGTTCGGGTTGCGCATCAGATCCTGAGAGAGCACGGAGTGGAGGTTCTTGAACGTGAAGGGATCGAAGCCTATCTCGTCGGCGTTCTCGATCAGCATCTCGATGGCCGCCTTGTGGTTGAGGATCATTTGCGTCTCAATGGCATCCTTGCCTTGAGCGACCTGACCGTATTCGATCAGGTTCTGAGTATCCAGGCGGGTATATGTGTTGCCTTCCAGTCTGGATGAGGCCCAGGACAGATCCACCAGCAAGCGGCCAAGGATTTCGCGAGCGTAGGTGCCCGCAGGGCGCTCGCCGACCGGGGTGCGCCCCATTTCGTGAAGCTGACTTCGCAGCGACTCGGGCAGATAGAACGTCGCGCCCGGCTGATAGGCTTCGAGGAAGTCTCGCCGATAACCTACTGGTCGGCGGTGCATTAGCGGCAATCTCATCCGATCCCGGATTGCGGCCCCCTCGGGAGAGACTGGCACGTACAAGTCCGTCTCGGGTGCCTTCACTTCGTCGGTTCGAGGCTCGGCATCTGCTGTCGATTTGTAGACGAGCGCGATGCTCTCGCCTTCCTTCGTCAGTCGCCGCGCGTCGATGAGCTTTTGCAGGCGACGCTGCAGCGTCCGACGGTTGGGCCTCATGCCCTGACGACGCTCGATCTCGGCCTCAATGGCGGATATGCCCAACCCCTTCGGGTGATCCGCGACGATGGACTCGATGAGCTTGAGCTCTTCTGTAGGGGCAATCCGCGACATCGGTCCGTTCTCCATCATGCGTTCGGATCTGTAATGACCACAAGAGCGACAAAGCGCGACAAGGAGCGACATTATTGTGTCGCGCTAAATGTCGCTGTTCAAGAGAGCAGTGCTGCGATGGTCAGAGGGGGGGGTCGTGCGTGGCCGACGTTTGTCAGATGGGCGTGTCTTTGCTTTGATGAATTGATCGAAGGACTGCCTGATCCTTGGCTTTCGAGCTCCGTCACGTTCCATTATGGAACATAGAGAACTATACCTCGGGTACGCGGAGCAAAGATGCTGTATCGTTGAGACAAACGGCGGGAAAGGGTCATTGCAGGAGACCTGAGCATGTGGCTAGGTAGACCCGTGCAACGGTGTTAAGTGTTATAAAACAAGGTATTGTGTTTGCTCTGAGTTGAGCGAAATACTGTGCTAATGGCCTGATTTCCGAGAGATTTGTCGGATAGAGCCGTCTAGCGGAGCATTGCCACGCCTACGTGGCAAGTCCTCCGAAGGCAGGGGTCGGACGTTCGAATCGTCTCGGGCGCGCCAAACAATTCAATGGGTCAGGTCTTCGCGGGCCTGGCCCGTTTTGTTTTGTGCCCATCCTGTGGCTGAACCGTGACCACGCTGTGACCAGGCCGGTGTGAGCTCAGCCCGTCCTCGCTCCCGTTCGAGCGTTGCCTTCCGTGACCGAGCTGTCGGGGCTCGTGCGTCCTGTGCCAGCTTCAGTTCGATCTGCAGTCCCCGGGGTGGCCAGGTTCCAGTTTCCAACTGCCGTGAATGCCCGCGGCGCATGGCTGCTTCTCCGACCGCGTTGCGCTCAGTGTGCGCTTCGAAGCCGCCCGGGCACGCGCCCGAATCGGCTCGCCGAGTCATCCTCGTGCTCGATCGAGCCTCTCCCGCGACGCCCATGATTGCAGTGTTTGTGACGATTCATTTTTCTGAAACATTGCGCCGCTAGCATTCGGCGTGGTGCTACAGGTGCCGTTTCTTGCGCCTGGCCTCGTGCATAACTTTCGGAGAAATCGATGAAACGAACCGTTCTTGCTTCTGCATTCCTGGCGCTCGCCGCGTCGTCGGTCCAAGCCGAATCGTTGGTCAAGGTTGACGGCTCCAGCACCGTGTACCCGGTCACCGAGGCTGTCGCAGAAGATTTTCAGAAGTCGGTCAAGGGCGAGATCAAGGTCACCGTGGGCATTTCCGGGACCGGTGGCGGTTTCAAGAAGTTCTGCCGCGGTGAGATCGACGTCGCCAACGCATCGCGCCCGATCCTGAAGAAGGAAATGGAAGACTGCGCCAAGGAAGGGATCACCTACTACGAACTGCCGGTGGCCTTCGATGCGCTGACCGTCGTCGTCAATCCGAACAGCAAGATCACCCAGCTCAGCGTCGCGCAGCTCAAGAAGATGTGGGAGCCGGATGCCCAGGGCAAGGTCTCGAACTGGAACCAGGTCGACCCGTCCTTCCCGGATGCGCCGCTCAACCTCTTCGGGGCGGGTTCCGACTCCGGTACGTTCGACTACTTCACCGAGGCCATCAACGGCAAGTCCAAGGCTTCCCGGGGCGACTACACCGCCTCCGAGGACGACAACGTTCTCGTCCAGGGCGTGTCGCGTGATGTCAACGCGATCGGCTACTTCGGCTACGCCTACTACGCCGAGAACCAGGGCAAGCTGAAGGCCGTGGCGATCGTCAATTCCAAGGGCGAGGCCGTGCTGCCGTCCGAGAAGACCGTGATCGATGGTTCGTACAACCCGCTGGCCCGTCCGATCTTCATCTACGTCTCGGCGAAGGCGCTCGAGCGCGCGGAAGTGCGCCAGTTCGTCGATTTCTACATGAAGAACGCCCCGGCGCTCACTTCGGAAGTCAAGTACGTGCCGCTGCCGGCCAAGGCCTATGAGGCCAACATGGAGCACATGAAGAGCAAGAAGCTCGGCACGGTGTTCGGTGGCCATGCCGACGTGGGCGTGACGATCGAAGAGCTGATCTCGCGCGAAGCCAAGCTCTGATCCTTGATTCTCCGAACTGCCTGGATGGGGGTTGTCCCGTCCAGGCAGTTTTTCACCCTTGGAGGGAGCCGTGCCTGGATCCCGAGTCATGAGGATGGACATGTCGTCCATGCACACCACTACGGTCAGCGAGCGCCTGTCGAGAAAGCTTTCGCGCAATGTGCGCGAGCGTGCCATCGAACTCGTACTCTTTCTTGCCGCCTCGGTTTCAGTCCTGACGACCATCGGGATCATCTGGATCCTGATCTTCGAGTCGTATCACTTTTTCGAACACGTCCCGGTGTGGGATTTCCTCACCGACACGATGTGGACGCCGCTGTTCTCGACGCCGCGCTACGGCATCCTGCCCTTGCTGCTCGGCACCGTAACCACGTCCCTGGTCGCGCTTGCGGTCGCGGTGCCGCTAGGCACGGTGATCGCCATCTACATTTCCGAGTTTGCCTCACCTCGTGTGCGTGAGATCGTCAAACCGTTTCTCGAGTTGCTCGGTGGTGTCCCGACCATCGTTTATGGCTATTTTGCGCTGACGGTCGTTTCGCCCGTTCTGCAATACTTCTTTCCGTCCCTGCCCGGCTTCTCGATGCTCGCAGCGGGTCTCGTGATGGGCATCGCGATCGTTCCGTACATCAGTTCGCTCTCCGAGGATGCGATGCGGGCGGTGCCGATGAGCCTGCGCGAGGGTGCATACGCGATGGGCAGCACGCGCTTCCAGACTGCCGTGAGGGTGGTCCTGCCGGCCGCGATTTCCGGCGTGCTTTCGGCTTACATCCTCGGGATTTCGCGTGCAGTCGGCGAGACCATGATCGTGGCGGTTGCTGCAGGCATGCAGCCGAACTTCACCATGGATCCGACGCAGCCGGCGCAGACGATTTCGGCCTACATCGTGCAAGTCGCAATGGGCGACCTGCCGCATGGTTCGATCGGATATCAGTCGATTTTCGCTGCTGGTCTGAGCCTGATGCTGCTGACCCTGTTCTTCAACATCATGGGGCACCTGATTCGCCGTCGTTATCGCGAAGCCTACTGATACCGGATTCCTGAGAATGAACAATCAAGACATCGCTTCGATCCGCGGCATCATCCGAGGCAACCGCCGCTGGGACCTGATCTTCGCAGTTGCCGGCTTCCTGGCGTTGACGGTCGGGGTGCTGGCCTTCGTGACCTTGTTCGGCCAGATGGTGATCAACGGATGGGAGCGCCTGAACCCGGACTTCTTCACCAGCTTTCCGTCGCGTCGGGCGGCAAATGCGGGCATCTTGTCGGCGTGGGTCGGCTCGCTGCTGGTCATGCTCGTGACCGCCTTGTCGGCCGTTCCCCTCGGCGTGGCGGCAGGCGTCTATCTCGAGGAGTACGCCCCGAAGAATCTGGTCACCGACATCATCGAGATCAACGTGACCAACCTCGCCGGCGTGCCGTCCATCGTCTATGGCCTGCTCGCCCTGGGCGTGTTCGTCTACATGTTCGGCTTTGGCCAGAGCGTGCTGACGGCGGGTTTGACGCTCGGCCTGCTGATCCTGCCCGTGATCATCGTCGCCACGCGCGAGGCGCTGCGCGCGATTCCGGTTCATGTGCGCGAAGGTGCGTATGGCTGCGGCGCGACCCAGTGGCAGGTGGTCAGCGACCATCTGGTGCCTTACGCGACTCCCGGCATCATGACCGGCGTGATCATCGGCCTGTCGCGAGCGATTGGCGAAACCGCGCCGATCATCACGATCGGTGCCCTGACCTTCATCGCCTTCCTGCCCGCGTCGCCGATCTCCTCCACGGCGCCGTTCATCAACTTCGACTGGCTGTGGTCGGGCTTCACCGTGATGCCGATCCAGATGTTCAACTGGACCTCGCGCCCCGAAGAGGCATTCCAGCAGAACGCGGCCGCGGCAGGTCTGATCCTGGTGCTGATGACCCTGCTGATGAATGCACTTGCGATCTGGCTCCGCTATCGCCTGCGCAAGAGCATCGCTTGGTAAGCGACGCTGCCCGACTCCGAAAACTGATCCAGAGACGCCCTCATGGCCAAAACTGAACTGAAAACCGAACTGAAGGCGGAAACCCGCGATTTCAACTTCTATTACGGTGACTTTCACGCTCTCAAGAAGGTTAACCTTCCGGTGCTGGACAAGCGCGTGACCGCGCTCATCGGCCCCTCGGGTTGCGGCAAGTCGACCCTGCTGCGCTCGTTCAACCGCATGCACGATCTGTACCCCGGGAACCGCTACGAGGGCGCCATCGTTTTCCATCCGGACAACACCAATATCGTCGATCCCAAGGTGGACCCGATCGAGGTTCGCATGCGCATCGGCATGGTGTTCCAGAAGCCGAACCCGTTTCCCAAGTCGATCTTCGAGAACGTGGCCTATGGCCTCAAGGTACGGGGGGAGCGCAGTCGCAGCGTGATCGAAGGGCGTGTGGAAAGCGCACTGCGTGGCGCCTCCCTGTGGAATGAGGTCAAGGATCGCCTCCAACAGCCCGCCACCGCGCTGTCGGGCGGCCAGCAACAGCGGCTCTGCATTGCGCGCTGCCTGGCCACCGATCCGGAGCTGCTGCTGTTCGACGAGCCCACCTCCGCGCTCGATCCGATCGCGACCGCGAACATCGAGGAACTGATCACCGAGTTGCGCGAAAAGGTCACCATTCTGATCGTGACCCACAACATGCAGCAGGCCGCCCGGATTTCGGATTTCACGGCTTACATGTACGTTGGGGAATTGGTCGAATACGGCGTGACGGGCGACATCTTCACCAAGCCGGTCAAGAAGGAAACCGAGGATTACATCACCGGGCGTTTCGGCTGAGCGAAGTTTCGGCCAGGTGCGGCGGCTGAGATCCTCGGGATTCCATCTTCAGGCGTCGTCGCGCGCCTGCAGCCCGAGGCGTCGCATCTTTTCCCACAGGGTCTTGCGGGTGATGCCGAGTGCCTCGGCGCTGTGGGTCATGTGCCCGCGATAGCGCGCGAGCGCTTCCTGCGTGCGCGGATCGATGCGGCGGGCTTTCTCCGGGTGGGCGCGGTTGAAGGCCTCGACGAACTGCTGCATGAACCAGGCGCTGGCTTCCTTGCGCTCGCGCAGCGGCGGAATGCGCAGGTGGATGACGTTGATGCGGTAGTGGAGATCTTCGCGGAAGCGGCCGTCCTCGACCATCGCCCTGAGGTTGCAGTGGGTGGCGCAGACGAGGCGGAAGTCCACCGCAATCGTCGTCTCGCCGCCAAGCCGTCGCAGCCGATGTTCCTGCAGGGCGCGCAGCAGCTTGGCCTGCACCGACAGCGGCATGTCGCCGATCTCTTCCAGGAACAGCGTGCCGCGCCAGCACCATTTCAGGCACAGGGTCCGGCATGTTGCGGCGCACCTTGTTGGTGGCATCCTGGTGCGGGACGGCGCCGGCCGCCATCACGGAGTAGCCAAGGACACGGCCGATCCGATCCGCAAGCACGAAAGGGGGACGGGGGCCACTCGGCTGATTTGCCAGCGCGCGTTGCCTGAGCCACTCGTCGAGCGTGGCTTCCCCGCAGGCGAGCCTGCCGAGCAGATGGGTGGCTGCAAGTGGCTGCGGCGCGATCGAGGGCGAAGTCCTCGACGCACAAGCGGTGCGCGCCTCGATTGCCCGCCGTATGGGTGTGGACATTGGCGCCGTCGTGCCGGCGGGTCTCGCCGGGTCTTCCGGTCAATGCACGAGGGTGCGCAGCCACCGACCGATGTCGGCGATCTCCTCGAGGCTCACCGAGTGCGGCAAGGGGTAGCGGTGCCATTCCGGCTCGATGCCCAGCTGCCGGAGGACCTCGACCGCGTGCTCTCCGAGTGCGGGAGAGACGACATCGTCGTGGGTGCCGTGCGCGGCGAAGACCGGAACCTGTCGATTCGCTTCCACGAACCCATCGACCAGCAGCCCGGGGCTCGGGATGTAGGTCGACAGCGCGATGATGCCGGCCAGCGGGGTGGGGTGGGTGAGCCCGGTCAGATAGGCCACGGCGCCCCCCTGCGAGAAACCGGCGAGGATGACGCGCTCGCCGGGCACGCCGCGGTCGGCCTCGCGCTGGATCAGTTGGCGGACGAGGGTGCGCGATTCGAGCAGTCCGGCCTCGTCGATCTGGCGGCTGTGCGGGGCGAGCGAGACGATGTCGTACCAGGCGCGCATGACGTAGCCGGCGTTGCAGGTGACCGCACGATAGGGGGCGTGCGGAAAGAGGAAGCGCACGGCGGGGCTGCGGGGCAGGGCCAGCGCCGGGACGACCGGCTCGAAATCGCTGCCGTCCGCGCCCAGGCCGTGCATCCAGATGACGCTGTAGCGGGGATCGGGTCCGGTCTCGAGCTCGATGGGCGGGGTGTCGAAGACGAGGCCTGGGGAGGAATGGAGGCTCAAGCGGGTCACCTTGTGGGAGAGTGGAGCGTCGGCGCGCGCGGCCGCGCTCGCAATTGGGCACGGAAATGCGGATGGGCACGGAAAAACGGATCGAACGGATGAATCCTGAGCAACTGGTGCTGCTGCTCGAGCGCGAGATGCCCTTCGGCAAGTACAAGGGGCGGGTGATCGCGGATCTGCCGGGATACTACCTCGCGTGGTTCGCCCGCAAGGGTTTCCCGCCAGGGCAGCTGGGCCAGTTGCTCGCGCTGATGCACGAGCTCGACCACAACGATCTGGCCGGGCTGCTCGAGCCGCTGCGCAGGGCGCGGAGGCAGGCTGCCGCAGGGCCGGGCGGCGTGTAACATGCCGGCCGGTGACAAACAGGGATGTGCATCGGTCATGCGCCCGGGTCCGGTGATCGGAGCCCCGGGACGGCGGCCGTGCATGCACGACTTTCCGCTGGATCAGGGGACGGACCGATGCCGCGCTTTCTTCATACCGCCGATTGGCAGATCGGCCGCCAGTACGCGCGCTTCGCGCCCGAGGACGCGCTCGCGCTGGCCGAGGCGCGCTTCTCTGCGGTGGAGCGCCTGGCGGGCATCGCGCGGCAGGAGGCGGTGGATGCGGTGCTGGTGGCCGGGGATGTCTTCGATGCGCAGACGGTGTCCGATCGCACGATCCGCCGGCTGTTCAACGCCATGGGGGCGTATGCAGGCCCGTGGGTGCTGATCCCCGGCAACCACGACGCGGCGCTGGCCGAGAGCGTGTGGTCGCGCGCCCGCCGCCTCGGGGCCGTGGCGCCCAATGTGCATCTGGCGCTGGGCGCGCAGGTGATGGCGTTCCCCGAGCGCGGTTTCGTCGTGCTGCCGGCGCCGCTCACCCAGCGCCAGACCCCGGCCGACGAGACCGCGTGGTTCGATCACGCGGAGACGGCGCCCGGCTTGGTCCGCGTCGGCCTCGCCCATGGCAGCGTCCAGGGCGTGCTCGCCGAGGACATCGACTCGCCCAACCCGATCGCCGCCGACCGCGCCACCCGCGCCGCGCTGGATTACCTCGCGCTCGGCGACTGGCACGGCACACGGCGGATCGATGCGCGCACCTGGTATAGCGGCACGCCCGAGCAGGACCGATTCAAGGCCAACGATCCGGGCAATGTGCTGCTCGTGGACATCCCCGCGGTCGGGGCCGAGCCGGAAGTGGAGGTCCGGGCGGTGGGCCGGCACCCCTGGATCGCGCTCGAGGAAAAGCTGGCGGTGGCCTCGGATCTCGAGGGCACGATCGCCCGCCTGGAGGCCTTGCCCGAGCTTGCCGTGGTCGACCTGAGCCTGTCCGGCGAGATCCACCTGCTCGGCAGGCAGCGGCTCGAAGCCGCGCTCTCGGTGGCGGAGGCGAGGTTCCGCAGCCTGCGCGCCGACCTCTCCGGGCTGCGGCTGCAGCCCACCGAGGATGATCTCGCCGCCCTGCACGCAGACGGCTACGTGGGCCGGGTGATCGCCGAGCTGCACGAGGAGCAGGATGGCGAGAACGCGGAGGTCGCGAGCGAGGCGCTGGCGATCCTCGCCGCGCTGCTGCTCGAGGCGCAGGCCCAGGGAGCTGCGGCATGAGGCTGCTGCGCCTGAAGGTCGAACAGCTGCGCCGCTTCCGGCAGCCCGTAGAGATCCGCGATCTCGATCCCGGCATCAACCTCTTCACCGGACCGAACGAGTCCGGCAAGAGCACCCTGGTGCGCGCGATCCGCGCCGCATTCTTCGAGCGCTACAAGTCCTCCAGCGTGGAGGATCTGCAGCCCTGGGGCGATTCGGCCGCCGCGCCCACGGTCGAGCTGGAGTTCGAGTCGCAGGGCAAGCGCTGGAAGCTGGTCAAGAGCTTCCTGAAGCGCAAGCGCTGCGATGTCAGCGTAGACGGCGTGGGGTTCAGCGGCGAGGAGGCGGAGGACAAGCTCGCGGACCTGCTCGGCTTCGAGTTCCCCGGGCGCGGGGCCAGCCGACCGGAGCACTGGGGCATCCCCGGCCTGCTGTGGATCGAGCAGGGCGCCGGGCAGGAGATCCACAAGCCGGTCGAGCATGCGGGCAGCCACCTGAAGTCCGTCCTGGGCGCCAGCCTCGGCGAGGTGACCAGCACCGCGGGGGACGAGCTGATCGCCCGGATCACCCGGGAGCGCGCGCGCCTGCTGACCGCCACCGGCCGGCCCACCGGCGACTTCGCTGCGGCGCTCGAGGCGCACGAGCGGCTCGCGCGCGAGCACGCCGATCTGCAGGGGCGGATCCGGCAGTATCGCCAGCAGGTGGATCGGCTCGGGCAGCTGCGCGAGGAGCAGGCCCGCGACGAGTCCGAGCGCATCTGGGAGGTCTACCGGCAGCAGGCCAGGGCGGCTGACCTCCGGCTGGCCGAGGTCGTCTCCTGGCAGCGCGAGCAGGAGCGCGACCAGCAGGCGCTGCAGGCCTGCCAAGCCGGCATGCGCACGAGCCTCGATCTGCTCGGCCGCTTCGAGGCGCAGCGCAAGGACCTGCACAGGCGCGCCGCCGACCGCCAGGCGGCCGAACAGGCGCTCGCCGCGCAGGATGCGCGCAGGCCGGCCGTGGAGCGTGTGCTCGGCGATGCCCGCAAGGCCTTCGAAGCGGCCCGGGCGACGGTCAGGCTGGCTCGCGAGCATCAGCAACGCAAGGACCTGGTACGGGAGCTGGCGCAGGTCGATGGCGAGCTCGCCGGCCTGGATCAGGCGCTGGCGCGCGCCCGCGAGCTGCACGAGCGGTGGCTGCGGCAGCGCGCGTTGCGCCAGTCCCTGCAGGTCGACGCCAAGGCGCTCAAGCGCCTGCGCAAGGTGGAGGAGGAGCTCGCCCGGCTTGCCATCCGCCAGGAGGCGGTCGCCACCCGACTGCAATTCGACCTGCGCGAGGCGGGCGCGCTCACCTTGGGCGGCGAGCCCTTGAGCGGGCGGGGGGAGCGCCTCCTGCTGGAGCCGACCGAGATCCTCGTCGCGCAGCTGGGAAGCCTGCGCATCCTGCCCGGCGGCGACGACATCGCCGATCTGGTGCGCACGCGCCAGGGGCTGGCGGACGAGAGGGCGAGCCTCCTGTCCGCGCTCGGCGCGGACTCGCTGGCCGCGGCGGATGCCCGCCACGAGCAATGCCGCGAGCTCGACGAGTCCATCAAGCGCGACGCATCGGTGCTCGAGTCGCTGGCGCCCGAGGGCCTCGAGGCGCTGGCGGGTCGAAAGCAGCTCACGCAGGCGCGCCGGGAGGATCTCGGCAAACGGATCGGGGCCCTTCCCGAACCGCAGGAAGACAGCCTCTCGGTGTCCAGGGCCGAGGCGCAGCTCGACGCTGCCGAGGTGTCCCTCAAGGCGGCCGAGGCCGACGAGGCGGGCTTCCGCAGTGCGCTCCTGCTCGCCACGCAGGCGCTGGAGAGTGCCCGGGCCGAGTGGAGCCGGCTCGACGGCGAGCTGCAGGGCGCGGATCGCAAGGCGCGCGAAAAGCAGGCCGAGGACCAGCTGCTGGAGCTGCGTGCCGGCGAGAACCGGCTCGACCAGGCCCTGCGAGAACGGCAGAAGCAGATCGATCAGGCCAATCCCGGCGTCCTGCGCCAGGACGTCGAACGCTTCACGCGCAGTGCGGATGCGGCGGAGAAGGCCGCCGAGCAGCGCCGCCTCGAACTCGAGCGCCTCCGGGCCAGCCTGGAGGCGCTCGGGGCGGAGGGCCTGGAGGAGCGCAGCGCGGAACTGGACGTCGAGCTGGCGCGTGCTGCGCGCCGTAGCGACGAGCTCACGCGGCGTGCCCGCGCGCTGGACCTCCTGCTCGTCCGTCTGACGGATCACCGCCTGCAGCTCACCCGTCAGCTGCAGGCGCCCTTGCAGCGCCACCTGAACCGCTATCTGCAACTGCTGTTTCCGGAGGCCAGCCTGAGCGTGGACGAGGCGCTCGTGCCGGAGATCCTGGTGCGCCAGGGCCACGGCGGGGAAGAGCGTGGCCGATTCGCCGAGCTGAGCTTCGGCGCGCGCGAGCAGATGGGCCTGATCAGTCGCCTCGCCTACGCCGACCTGTTGCGCGAGGCCGGCCGGCCGACGCTCGTGATCCTGGACGATGCGCTGGTGCACAGCGACGTCGAGCGCCTCGGCAACATGAAGCGGGTGCTGTTCGATGCTGCCGACCGGCATCAGATCCTGCTGTTCAGTTGCCACCCGGACAGCTGGCGGGACCTGGGCGTCGTGCCCCGGGACGTCGCCGCGCTGGGAGGCTGAGCGACCACGCCATGACCCGCCGACGGCCCGACAACTCCTTCCACGGTCTCACGCTGGAGGAGGTCCTCTTCCGACGCGCAGACCGGCTCGGCTTGCCGACGCTCGGCGGCGGGTGAGCATCCGCGGCTTCGATCACGAACCCGGCATCGCCTCCGGCCCGAGTTCCTGCACCGCACGCCGTGGGCGCGCGCACAGGTCGAGGCCCTGTACCTCGACACCCGGCCGCCCGCCACCGGCCCGAGCGCGGGCGCGCAGATCCACGGTCCGGGCGCCGGAATCGACTCATAAGAATCTTCGATTCATTTTGTGTTGACGGATTTTCTCGGGTCTCTATAATGCGCGGCTTCCCGAACGCAACAGCGAATCGGCGAAACAGGAAAGCAGCTGAATTCTTTCCTTGCTGCAAGACGGCAGATCTTTAAAAACTTGGACAACCGATAAGTGTGGGTGCTTGGTTGTTGTGGTCGGCGACTTTGGTCGCATAGGTATCACAATGATTGGTGCTCATGCTGATGTAAGTCAGTATTTTGAGTACTTTGCTGGATTGAACTTAAGAGTTTGATCCTGGCTCAGATTGAACGCTGGCGGCATGCTTTACACATGCAAGTCGAACGGCAGCGGGGGCTTCGGCCTGCCGGCGAGTGGCGAACGGGTGAGTAATGCATCGGAACGTGCCCATGTCGTGGGGGATAACGTAGCGAAAGCTACGCTAATACCGCATACGCCCTGAGGGGGAAAGCGGGGGATTCTTCGGAACCTCGCGCGATTGGAGCGGCCGATGTCGGATTAGCTAGTAGGTGAGGTAAAGGCTCACCTAGGCGACGATCCGTAGCGGGTCTGAGAGGATGATCCGCCACACTGGGACTGAGACACGGCCCAGACTCCTACGGGAGGCAGCAGTGGGGAATTTTGGACAATGGGCGCAAGCCTGATCCAGCCATGCCGCGTGAGTGAAGAAGGCCTTCGGGTTGTAAAGCTCTTTCGGCCGGGAAGAAATCGTGGTCTCTAACATAGGCCATGGATGACGGTACCGGACTAAGAAGCACCGGCTAACTACGTGCCAGCAGCCGCGGTAATACGTAGGGTGCGAGCGTTAATCGGAATTACTGGGCGTAAAGCGTGCGCAGGCGGTTTTGTAAGACAGATGTGAAATCCCCGGGCTTAACCTGGGAACTGCGTTTGTGACTGCAAGGCTAGAGTACGGCAGAGGGGGGTGGAATTCCTGGTGTAGCAGTGAAATGCGTAGAGATCAGGAGGAACACCGATGGCGAAGGCAGCCCCCTGGGCCTGTACTGACGCTCATGCACGAAAGCGTGGGGAGCAAACAGGATTAGATACCCTGGTAGTCCACGCCCTAAACGATGTCGACTAGTCGTTCGGAGCAGCAATGCACTGAGTGACGCAGCTAACGCGTGAAGTCGACCGCCTGGGGAGTACGGCCGCAAGGTTAAAACTCAAAGGAATTGACGGGGACCCGCACAAGCGGTGGATGATGTGGATTAATTCGATGCAACGCGAAAAACCTTACCTACCCTTGACATGTCTGGAACCTTGCTGAGAGGCGAGGGTGCCTTCGGGAGCCAGAACACAGGTGCTGCATGGCTGTCGTCAGCTCGTGTCGTGAGATGTTGGGTTAAGTCCCGCAACGAGCGCAACCCTTGTCACTAGTTGCCATCATTTGGTTGGGCACTCTAGTGAGACTGCCGGTGACAAACCGGAGGAAGGTGGGGATGACGTCAAGTCCTCATGGCCCTTATGGGTAGGGCTTCACACGTCATACAATGGTCGGTACAGAGGGTTGCCAAGCCGCGAGGTGGAGCCAATCCCTTAAAGCCGATCGTAGTCCGGATCGTAGTCTGCAACTCGACTACGTGAAGTCGGAATCGCTAGTAATCGCAGATCAGCATGCTGCGGTGAATACGTTCCCGGGTCTTGTACACACCGCCCGTCACACCATGGGAGTGGGTTTCACCAGAAGTAGGTAGCTTAACCTTCGGGAGGGCGCTTACCACGGTGAGATTCATGACTGGGGTGAAGTCGTAACAAGGTAGCCGTATCGGAAGGTGCGGCTGGATCACCTCCTTTCAAGAGATCAGGCCATGATGGCCAAGTATCCACAACTTATCGGTTGTTCAGGCGAGAAGAGCCTCGGATGAGGGTCTGTAGCTCAGCTGGTTAGAGCACCGTCTTGATAAGGCGGGGGTCGTTGGTTCGAACCCAACCAGACCCACCAATCAAGGGTTGCTCGAGACAGGGGGGCTGTAGCTCAGCTGGGAGAGCGGCGGCTTTGCAAGCCGTAGGTCGTCGGTTCGATCCCGACCAGCTCCGCCAGGACTGTCCAAGCAACAGGTTCGAGAAGTAAGAGATGTCGATGGCGCTCGAAGATCGTGGCGTCGTCATCTCTTACTTCTTGGTCGGCAGCTTCGGCTGTCGCGCGTAGAGGTTTGCTCTTTAACAAAGTGGAAGAAGTGTAGTACGTACCGAGCCGGTGCGTACTGCAAGTTGTGTGATTGCATCGATCCAGGCTGAGCTTGTCAGCGCAGGCTGGATCGCACAAACGAGTTCGTTCCTGTACGCGGGCCTTCGGGATGGCAACATCGAAGAGGGTCCAAGGTTATAGGATCAAGCGACTAAGTGCATGTGGTGGATGCCTTGGCGATCACAGGCGATGAAGGACGTGTAAGCCTGCGAAAAGCGTGGGGGAGCTGGCAATAGAGCATTGATCCCACGATGTCCGAATGGGGAAACCCGGCCCGCAAGGGTCATCTCACACTGAATACATAGGTGTGTAGAGGCGAACCGAGCGAACTGAAACATCTAAGTAGCTCGAGGAAAAGAAATCAACCGAGATTCCGTAAGTAGTGGCGAGCGAACACGGAAGAGCCTGCACGACTAAACCATCAGCTTAGCAAAACGGTCTGGAAAGTCCGACGATACAGGGTGATAGTCCCGTATGCGAAAAGCCGGTGGCGGGTCTGAGCGTGCGACAAGTAGGGCGGGACACGAGAAATCCTGTCTGAAGATGGGGGGACCATCCTCCAAGGCTAAATACTCGTGATCGACCGATAGTGAACCAGTACCGTGAGGGAAAGGCGAAAAGAACCCCGGGAGGGGAGTGAAATAGATCCTGAAACCGCATGCATACAAACAGTGGGAGCCTCGAAAGGGGTGACTGCGTACCTTTTGTATAATGGGTCAGCGACTTACGTTCAGTTGCGAGCTTAACCGAATAGGGGAGGCGTAGCGAAAGCGAGTCTGATAAGGGCGTCAGAGTAGCTGGGCGTAGACCCGAAACCGGATGATCTATCCATGGCCAGGATGAAGGTGCCGTAACAGGTACTGGAGGTCCGAACCCACTAACGTTGAAAAGTTAGGGGATGAGCTGTGGATAGGGGTGAAAGGCTAAACAAATCCGGAAATAGCTGGTTCTCCCCGAAAACTATTTAGGTAGTGCGTCGTACGGACACTTGCGGGGGTAGAGCACTGTAATCGTTGGGGGGGTCATTGCGATCTACCCCGCGATAGCAAACTCCGAATACCGCAAAGTGATATACGGCAGACAGACATCGGGTGCTAACGTCCGGTGTCAAGAGGGAAACAACCCAGACCGCCAGCTAAGGTCCCAAATGCATGGCTAAGTGGCAAACGAGGTGGGAAGGCATAGACAGCTAGGAGGTTGGCTTAGAAGCAGCCATCCTTTAAAGAAAGCGTAATAGCTCACTAGTCGAGTCGTCCTGCGCGGAAGATGTAACGGGGCTCAAGCCATGAACCGAAGCTGCGGATGTGTCTTTGACACGTGGTAGGGGAGCGTTCCGTAAGCCTGCGAAGGTGTCTCGTAAGGGATGCTGGAGGTATCGGAAGTGCGAATGCTGACATGAGTAGCGATAAAGGGTGTGAAAAGCACCCTCGCCGTAAGCCCAAGGTTTCCTGCGCAACGTTCATCGGCGCAGGGTGAGTCGGCCCCTAAGGCGAGGCAGAAATGCGTAGTCGATGGGAAACAGGTCAATATTCCTGTACCGCTCTTAGATGCGATGGGGGACGGAGAAGGTTAGCTCGGCCATCTGTTGGAATAGGTGGTTTAAGCGTGTAGTCGTGCCGCGTAGGCAAATCCGCGTGGCTTAGATGAGGCGTGATGACGAGGATCCTCGGATCCGAAGCGAGTGATACCCAGCTTCCAGGAAAAGCCTCTAAGCTTCAGTCTAAGAGTGACCGTACCGCAAACCGACACAGGTGGGCTGGTAGAGAATACCAAGGCGCTTGAGAGAACTCAGGAGAAGGAACTCGGCAAATTGATACCGTAACTTCGGGAGAAGGTATGCCCCTGGTACGTGAAGGCCCTCGCGGCCGGAGCGGAACGGGGTCGCAGAGAATCGGTGGCTGCGACTGTTTATTAAAAACACAGCACTCTGCAAACACGAAAGTGGACGTATAGGGTGTGACGCCTGCCCGGTGCCGGAAGGTTAAGTGATGGGGTGCAAGCTCTTGATCGAAGCCCCGGTAAACGGCGGCCGTAACTATAACGGTCCTAAGGTAGCGAAATTCCTTGTCGGGTAAGTTCCGACCTGCACGAATGGCGTAACGATGGCCACACTGTCTCCTCCTGAGACTCAGCGAAGTTGAAATGTTTGTGAAGATGCAATCTCCCCGCGGCTAGACGGAAAGACCCCATGAACCTTTACTGTAGCTTTGCATTGGACTTTGACGGGACTTGTGTAGGATAGGTGGGAGGCTTTGAAACCGGGACGCCAGTTCCGGTGGAGCCAACCTTGAAATACCACCCTGGTGTCGTCGAGGTTCTAACCCAGGCCTGTGAATCCAGGTCGGGGACCGTGCATGGTGGGCAGTTTGACTGGGGCGGTCTCCTCCCAAAAGGTAACGGAGGAGTACGAAGGTCACCTAGGTACGGTCGGACATCGTACTGATAGTGCAATGGCAAAAGGTGGCTTGACTGCGAGACCCACAAGTCGAGCAGGTGCGAAAGCAGGTCATAGTGATCCGGTGGTTCTGTATGGAAGGGCCATCGCTCAACGGATAAAAGGTACTCTGGGGATAACAGGCTGATTCCGCCCAAGAGTTCACATCGACGGCGGAGTTTGGCACCTCGATGTCGGCTCATCACATCCTGGGGCTGTAGCCGGTCCCAAGGGTATGGCTGTTCGCCATTTAAAGTGGTACGTGAGCTGGGTTTAAAACGTCGTGAGACAGTTTGGTCCCTATCTGCCGTGGGCGCTGGAAGTTTGAGAGGGCCTGCTCCTAGTACGAGAGGACCGGAGTGGACGCACCCCTGGTGTACCGGTTGTGACGCCAGTCGCATCGCCGGGTAGCTATGTGCGGAAGAGATAACCGCTGAAAGCATCTAAGCGGGAAACTCGCCTCAAGATGAGACTTCCCCGGGGCCTCGAGCCCCCTGAAGGGTCGTTGAAGACCACAACGTTGATAGGCCGGGTGTGTAAGCGTGGCAACACGTTCAGCTAACCGGTACTAATTGCCCGTGTGGCTTGATCCTATAACCTTCAAAACAAAACGAACTCAACCCCCTGGTTGCCAAAACAACGCAACCAGACAATCACACAACACTTCTTCCTAACTTTGGCCTGCAAACCACGCAGGCAACAAGTCAAAGTCTGACGACCATAGCTGTGTGGAACCACCCCTTCCCTTCCCGAACAGGACCGTGAAACGCACATGCGCCGATGATAGTGAGGTCCGCCCTCGTGAAAGTAGGTCATCGTCAGACTAACCACACCAACACAACGCCCCACGCACACATCCGTGCCTGGGGCGTCGTGCCGTCTACGCAGAACGCAGGGGTTGAGCCCCCGCGGATCCGTCCCCGGGTACGCGCGCCGCAAGGCGCGAACGCGGCCGCCGTCCGTTCGGCGGTAAGCGCTCCACGAACCCCATCCTTACGTAGCCCCGGGTGAGTCCGCATGCTTGGGCTTCCGTTTCTCTGGGAGCACGAGCATGTCGGAGCGCAGCACGTTCTGGTTGTCGCACCTTTCGGCGATCGAGGCCGAAGGCATCACCACGAAGGCCTACGCCGAGCGCGAGGGCCTGTCGCCGCAAGCGCTTTACCAATGGCGTAAGCGCCTGGTGGCCGGCGGTCGCCGCAGCCGCGCCAAGCTTGGCGGATTCGTTCCGATCCAGATCGAGCCTTCGATGACGGCCCGCACGGGCTGCACGGTAATGATCGGCGCACAGCTGCGGCTCGAGTGCGCGACGCTGCCCGGCGTCGACTGGCTGGCCGCGCTGTCGGCGGCGCTCTCGGAGCGGGGGCGCTGATGCATCCGGGGCACACCATCGGCGCGGTGTATCTGTACCGGTCGGCGATCGACTTTCGCAAATCCATCGGCGGGCTGTCGGCGCTGGTCGAGCAGGAACTGGGATTGAACCCGTTCGGCGACGCGCTGTACCTGTTCATCAACCGCCGCCGCGACAAGCTCAAGGCGCTGTACTGGCACCGCAACGGCTTCTGCCTCTGGTACAAGCGGCTCGAAGCCGAGCGCTTCGCCTGGCCGGCGGCCGAGGCGAGCCAGCCCACCTGCACGCTGACGATGAAGGAGCTCGAGTGGCTGCTCGAAGGCTTCGACCTGTGGGCGGCAAAGCCTCATAAAACGCTGCATTACCAATCAGTTACGTAGCGTGATCGGGTATAATTCCGGCATGCCACAGCGTACCGCCGCCCCTCGTTCGAATGCCAATGTCGGCGTGTGCGCGTCCGTCCTCCCCGCGCAGTTGCCCGACGATCCGGCGGTGCTCAAAGCCTTGCTGCTGGCCCAGCAGCGTGCCTTCGAGACGCAACTCAATACCCAACTTACAGTCCAGTTCGAGACGCTTCGACGCGCGCAGGAAGCCACCCTCAAGGCGTACGAGGCCGACCTCCAGAAAGTCGTCCATACCCGCGAAGTCGAACTCCAGAAAGCGTTCGATGCGCGTGAGCTCGAGCTTCAGAAAGCGTTCGATGCCCGCGAGGCCGAACTGCAAAAAGGCTTCGAGGCACGCATCCTCGAGCTCTACGAGCAGCTGCGCCTGGCGCGTCGGCGCATGTTCGGGCCCAGCAGCGAATCGCACGCGGGCCAGGGCTGGCTCTTCGACGAGGCCGAAGCGCTGGCCGCATCCGCATCCGAGGCGGGCGATACCGCGACCCTGCCGCTCTCGGCCACTGAACCGTCTGGCCAGACGCCCGTCGACGCCGGCAAGAAGAAGGCGCGCGGCAAGCGCAAGCCCTTGCCGATCGAGCTGCCGCGCATCGACGTCGTCCACGACGTCCCCGAGGCCGAGCGTACCTGCGCCTGCGGCACCCCCATGGTCGAGATCGGCCAGGACGTCAGCGAACAGCTCGATATCGTGCCGATGCAGGTGCGCGTGCTGCGCCACATCAAGAAGCGCTACGGCTGCCCCAAGGGCGATCAGGCGCCGGTCAGTGCCCGCGCTCCGGCGCAGGTGCTACCCAAGAGCAACGCGAGCAACGACCTGCTGGCGATGCTGCTCGTCACCAAGTACGTCGATGGGCTGCCGCTCGCGCGTTTCGAGTACGTGCTCGCCCGTGCGGGCGTGCTCGTGCCGCGCCAGACCCTGGCGCGCTGGGTGATCGGCACCGCGCAGGCGCTGCAGCCGATCGCCAACCTGATGCGCGACGTGCTGCTCGGGCATGACGTCATCCACATGGACGAAACCCCGGTCCAGGTGCTCAAGGAACCCGGTCGGGCGGCAACCAGCAAGAGCCAGATGTGGGTGCAACGCGGTGGCCCGCCGGGTAGGCCGGTGATCCTCTTCGAGTACGATCCGAGCCGCGCGCAGGCGGTGCCCTTGCGCCTGCTCGAAGGCTGGAAGGGGTATCTGATCGCCGACGGGCTCGAGAGCTACGGCGCAATTGCCTTCACCGAAGGGGTGACCCGGCTCGGTTGCTGGGTCCATGCACGCCGTCGTTTCGTCGATGCCGGCAAGGTGCTGCCCGAAGGCAAGCGTGGTCGCGCCCACGAGGCGCTGGCCCTGATCGGCAAGCTCTACGCCATCGAGAAGGAGGCGCGCGAACTGAGCGACGTCGAGCGTCTGGCGCTACGCCAGAGCCGAAGCCGTGCCGTCATCGGTGAGCTTCGCGCTTGGCTCGACCAGGTGCTCCCCACCGTGCCGCCCACCTCGATACTCGGCGGTGCCCTGGGCTACCTGCATCGGCAGTGGCCGCGACTGACGCGCTACCTCGAGCGCGGCGACCTGCCGATCGACAACAACCCCGCCGAAAACGCCATCCGCCCCTTCGTCGTTGGGAGGAAGGCATGGCTCTTCTCGGACACCCAGGCCGGTGCGCGTGCCAGCGCACTCATCTACTCGCTGATCGAGACCGCCAAAGCCAACAACGTCGAGCCGTACCTGTGGCTGCGCCACGTGCTGCGCGCCTTGCCCACCGCCACCACCGTCGAACACGTCGAGGCCCTCCTGCCCTGGAATCTCAAGGCTGAGCAGTTGATCACAGCGTAGCGAGCCCCGGAAGGATGGGGTTCGTGGAGCGCTTACGTTCGGCGACCACGTCACAGGCTCAGCGGCCCGCCCCCGCCCTGCGGTAGCTGCCTGGCGGGGATCCCGTCCATTGCTTGAAGGCGCGATTGAAAGCCGCGGGATCGTCGAAGCCGAGATCGGCGCCGATGCTGCCGATCGGCTCGTCGGTGCGCGAGATCCGCGCGATGGCGACGTCGCGGCGCAGCGCGTCCTTGACCGCCTGGAAGTGCGTTCCTTCCGCATCGAGCCGGCGGGCGAGCGTGCGCGCCGAGATGTGCAGCATACGGGCAACGTCTTCCACGGACTGCGGGCTTCCCAGCCCGGCTTCGAGCAGATCGCGCACGCGGTGCGTGAACAGCCGCTCGCTCACGGAGACGTGGATCCAGTCCATCGGCGCCTTGCGCAGGAAGGCCGACAGCGCGGCCTTGTCCTGGCGGATCGGGGCGTCCATGAAGGCCGGCTCGATGTAGAGCGCGGTGAGCGGGCGATCGAAGCAGGCCGGGCCGGCGAACATGTTGATGTACTCACCCGCATGCGGCGGCGCCGGATAGGCGAGATCCACGCGCGCGAACAGGAGCTTGCGCTCGATCATCCACGAAGCGATGCCCTGCACCAGCATCAGCATCAATTCGAGGATCAGGGGGCGGTGGGGTTGGAGCGCAACGCGCTCGACGAGCGCGATGCGGCTCAGGCCCTCGTCCTCACCCAGCTCGAAGTGCAGATCGTCCAGCACCAGGCGGAAAAACCAGCAGAAGCGGTGCAGCGCGACGCGCAGGTTGGCGGCGTCGAGCATTCCAAGGCACAGGAACTTCAGCGTGCCAGGGCGCAGCGGGCGTGAGAACAGCCCTGGCGTCTCGTCGTCGAGTTCGACCGCGAGGGTGCGGTAGAAGAGCGCGAACTGCTCGACCGTCACACGGGCCGATTCGTGTTCCAGCAGCGCGGAAGCGATCCCGGCGCGCTCGACGCATTCCAGGGCCAGCGGCCTGTGCTCACCCAGCCGATCCAGGATCTGGCAGACCATGCGGATGGAGACGGTGACCGCCGGTGCGTGCTGACGCTCGTTCATGTGCAAGAGATTGGTGGCAGAAAATGTCAATCGATCGGCCGGTTCTGTCATCCACAAGGTCGGCCATACTGCCTAGTATGGCGTGCAAATAGCTGCAGCGAAAAGTTTTATGTCTGCGTCGGCGGTTCGAGGCCTCTCGTGTGGTCGCGCTCGCTGGCAATTAAAGCACAGCACGCACAGGTCACCCGCAAAGAGGTGGCCGGCAGGAGGAGACAAGGTGCATCCAGGCAAGGCCAGTCCGATCCTCGAGGTCGAGGGGCTCACATTGTCGTTTGGCGGCATCAAGGCGCTGACCGACGTGGGCTTCGAAGTCGCTCCGGGGTCCATCACCACCGTCATCGGTCCGAACGGCGCGGGTAAGACCTCGCTGTTCAACACGATCTCCGGTTTCTACAAGCCCTCGGTGGGGCGCATCCGCTTCCAGGGCGCGGACATCACCGCCACCCGCCCGCCCGAGCGCGCCCGGCTGGGCCTGGCGCGCAGCTTCCAGAACATCGCGCTGTTCCGCGGCATGACCGTGCTCGACAACATCAAGCTCGGTCGTCACGCCCACTTGCGCACCAACGTCTTCGATGCGCTGGTCTATTTCGGCCACGCCCGGCACGAAGAGATGAAGCTGCGCGAGGAGATCGAGGAACGCATCATCGACTTCCTCGAGATCGACCACATCCGCCACATGCCGGTGTCGGTCCTCTCCTACGGGCTGCAGAAGCGGGTGGAGATGGCGCGCGCGCTGGCGATGCGACCCAAGGTGCTGATGCTCGACGAGCCCGTGGCGGGCATGAACCGCGAGGAGACCGAGGACATGGCGCGCTTCATCCTCGACGTGCGCGAGGAGTGGGGCGTGACGGTACTGATGGTCGAGCACGACATGGGCATGGTCATGGACCTCTCCGACCACGTCGTGGTGCTCAACTTCGGCCAGGTCATCGCCGACGGCACGCCGGCCGAGGTGCAGGCCGACCCCGAGGTGATCAAGGCCTACCTGGGCTCGGGCGAGGTCTCCGAGCTGCGTCAGCGCCTCCACCAAGCGCTTGCCGTGGAGGCCTGAGATGAGCCTGGAATTCGACTGGCTGTTCCTCGCCGAGATCGTGCTCGCCGGCCTCGGTGCCGGCGGCCTGTACGCGCTGACCGGCCTCGCCTTCGTGATGATCTACAAGGCCACGCGGGTGGTGAACCTGGCCATCGGCGAGATGCTGATGATCGGCGCCTACCTGTGCTTCGGCCTGGCCACCGCCATGAACCTGCCGATGTGGCTGGCGATCCTGGTCGCAGTGATCGGCAGCGGCGGGGCCGGCGCACTGCTCGAGCGCGTGGCGATCCGCCCCATGCTGGGCGAGTCGCCGATCGCGGTCTTCATGGTCACCGTGGGACTGGCCTCCATCCTGGTCGGCGTCGTCGAGCTGATCTGGACCTCGGAGCCGCGCCGCCTGCCGGAGTTCATGCCCGCGACGCCGGTGATGATCGGCGAGGCCTTCGTGCCGCCCAAGGTGTTCTACGGCTTCCTCGTCGCGGCCGTGCTGATCGGCGTGGCGCTGGCGGTGTTCCGCTTCTGGCGCGGCGGCGTGGCGCTGCGGGCGACGGCCTCGGACCAGCAGGCGGCCTACTCGATGGGCATCGACGTGCCCAAGGTGTTCTCGCTGTCCTGGACGGTGGCGGCGATGATCGCGGCGATCGCCGGCGTCATCGTCGGCGCGGTGGGCGGCATCTCCTCGACGATGGGGGTGTTCGGCCTGTCGGTGCTGGTGGTGGTGATCGTCGGCGGCCTCGACAGCGTGCTCGGCGCGCTGGTCGCCGGCCTCCTCATCGGTGTCGTCGAGTCGCTCGCGGGCGGCTTCCTCGGCGGTGAATACAAGCTGCTGGCCACCTTCCTGATCCTGATCGTCGTGCTGCTGGTCCGTCCCTACGGACTGTTCGGCACCCACGAAATCGAGAGGCTGTAATGCGCATCGGAACCGCACGCTCCAGCTACCGCCACGACGAGGCGCTGTTCGACAGCCGCACCCAGCACGCCTGGCTGGCGATCCTCGCCGTCGCGCTGATCGGCTTCCCCTTCCTCGCCGACGAGTACTGGCTCTACCTCGCCTGCCTGGTGGCGATCAACATCGCCAGCACCACCGGGCTCAACATCCTCACCGGCTACACCGGGCTGGTGAGCCTGGGCCAGGCCGCCTTCATGGGCATCGGCGCCTACACCGTCGCCGCGCTGGAGCAGAAGCTGGGCGCGCCGGTGCTCCTCAACCTGCTCGCCGGCGGCTTCGTCGCCATGCTCGGCGGGCTGGTGGTGGGCCTGCCCTCGCTGCGGGTCAAGGGCCTGTACCTGGCGATCGCGACCATCGCCGCCTCGGTGGTGCTGCACTTCGTGTTCGCCAACTGGCATGCGGTCACCGGCGGCCATGCGGGCATCACCCTGGTGCCGGCGGAGATCCTCGGCCTCAGCTTCGACACCTCCTTCCGCCTGTACTGGCTGTTCGTGCCGATCACCATCCTGATGGTGGCCGGCGCGGCCAACCTCTTCCGCACCCGCATCGGCCGCGCCTTCATCGCCATCCGCGACCGCGACATCTCCGCCGAGGTGCTGGGCATTCCGCTGCTGCGCTACAAGCTGCTGTCCTTCGGCCTGTCGTCCTTCTACGCCGGGGTGGCGGGCGGGATGTGGGCCTACTTCTTCCGCGTGGTCACGCCGGAGAGCTTCCCGCTGATCCTGTCGATCTTCTTCCTCGCCGCGGTCATCGTCGGCGGCATGGGCACCATCCTCGGCGCCATCCTCGGCGCGGTCTTCATGACCATGGTGCCCGAGGCGCTGAAGCTCGTCGTCGGCTGGCTGCCGCTGTCGGCCGACGCCACGCTGATCCTGTCGCCGGTGCGCACCATCGTGTTCGGCGTGCTGATCGTCGGCTTCCTGGTGTTCGAGCCGCTCGGCCTGCAGGAGATCTGGCGCCGCATCCGCCGCTTCTTCCACCTCTGGCCGTTCCGCGCCTGAGCTTTCCTCGCCGCACCGCTTCACCCCATATCAAGAGAAGGAGACAAGCATGAGAAGAACCGTACTCAAGAGCCTGCTGGCCACCGCGATCCTCTCCGCCACCGCCGGCCTGCCCGTAGCCCGGGCGGCCGACAAGGAGATCGTCATCGGCGGCTCCATCCCGATGAGCGGCGTGTTCGCCTTCGCCGGCATCGGCATCCACGCCGGCATCCAGGATTACGTGAAGATGGTCAACGCCGCTGGCGGCATCGCAGGCCACACGCTGCGCTACGTGCCCGAGGACAGCGCCTACAAGGTCGACCAGTCGGTGGCGGCGTTCAAGAAGATCACCAGCCAGAACAAGGTGAACTTCTACTACGGCGACTCCACCGCCTTCAGCAAGACCATCAACCCCGAGCTCGACCGCGCCGGCTCGATGATCATGTCGGGCGCCTCCTTCGCCACCGAGCTCAACGACCCGAAGAAGTACCCTTACCAGTTCGTCGCCGGCCCGGACTACACCCAGCAGTTCGGCATCCTGCTGCGCTACATCGCCCAGCAGAAGCCCGGCGCCAAGGTGGCCTTCGTCCATTCCGACACCGAGTTCGGCCGCGACCCGATCGAGACCAGCCGCGGCGTGGCCAAGGCACTCGGGCTCGACGTCGCCATCGAGATCATGACCCCGCCGGGCGCGGTCGATGTGTCCACCGAGATCGCCAAGCTGCGCCGCGCGCGGCCCGACTTCACCATCTTCCACGGCTACATCCTCGGCCCCATCCCCGAATTCATCGGCCAGGCGCGCCAGATGGGCCTGGACACCCAGTTCATGGGCACCTTCTGGACCATGGACAACTCGACCGTGATGCAGATGGGCGAGCTCGCCGAAGGCTTCATGGGCGTGATGCCCTACAACTACTACTACGACCAGAGCGCACCGGCGCCGATGCTCGACAAGATCCGCGCGATGCGTCCCGAGTACCAGAACGTGCCCTACATCCAGGGCTTCCTGTCGGCCATGCTGTACGCCGAGTCGGCCCGCCGCACGCTGGTCGCAGGCAAGGAGATGAGCGCGGCCAACCTCAAGGCGGCGCTCAACTCGATCGAGAATTTCGACACCGGCGGCCTGATCGGCGTGCCCGTCACCCTCCGCGGCAACACCATCCCGGTCGGCCGCATCTACCGCGCCGACACCAAGGCCAGGCGCATGGTGCCGGCCTCCGACTGGATCGTGCTGGAGTAAGCGATGAGTGCGGCCGAATCCGTCCTCGAGGTGAACAACATCGAGGTGATCTACAACAAGGCGGTGCAGGTGCTGCGCGGCCTCTCGCTGGCGGTGCCGCGCGGGCAGATCGTCGCCCTGCTCGGCTCCAACGGCGCCGGCAAGAGCACCACGCTCAAGACCGTCTCCGGCCTCCTCGGGCTGGAGAACGGCGAGCTGACGCGCGGCGAGATCCGCTTCGAGGGCAGGCCGCTGGCGGATTCCAAGCCGCACGAGCTGGTGCGCGCGGGGCTCTTCCACGTGATGGAGGGGCGCCGCGTGTTCGAGGACCTCAGCGTCGAGGAGAACCTCGTCGCCGCCACCTACGCACTCACCGGGCGCAAGGGCGAGAAGGCCGACAAGGAGCTCGTCTATGAATACTTCCCGCGCCTGTACGAGCGCCGCAACGGCCTCGCCGGCTATCTGTCGGGCGGCGAGCAGCAGATGCTGGCGATCGGCCGCGCGCTGATCGCCCGCCCCAGGCTGATCCTGCTCGACGAGCCCTCGCTGGGCCTCGCGCCGCTGCTGGTGGAGAACATCTTCCGCATCATCGCCCGCATCAACGCCGAGCAGAAGGTGTCGATGCTGCTGGTGGAGCAGAACGCCTCGGTGGCGCTGGCGGTGGCGCACTACGGCTACATCATGGAGAACGGCAAGGTCGTCACCGACGGCCCCGCCGAGCGTCTCGCCGGCGACCAGGACGTGCGCGAGTTCTACCTCGGCATGGGTGGGCACGGCGAGATGAAGAGCTTCCGCGACATCAAGCACTACAAGCGCCGCAAGCGCTGGCTGTCGTGATCGAGAGGGTGGCCATGAGCAACAACCTACCCACGCTGACCCTGCCGCAGATGCTGCGCGAGCAGGCGAGGCTGCAACCCGGGCGGCCCGCCATCCGCCAGAAGGACTTCGGCATCTGGCAGGCCATCGGCTGGGACGACTATTACCGCCGCGCGAGCCATGTCGGCCTCGGCCTGCGCGCGCTCGGCCTGCCCGCCGGCGGCCATGTCGGCGTGCTCGCCGAGAACCGCATCGAATGGGTGCTGGCGCAGATGGGCTGCGGCCTCGTCGGCGCCATCGCGGTCGGCGTCTATCCGACCAGCCCGGCACCCGAGGTGGCCTACGTGCTCAATCACGCCGACGTCGAGGTCGTGGTGTGCGAGGACCAGGAGCAGACCGACAAGGTGATCGAGGCGCTCGACCAGCTGCCGCACCTGCGCGCCATCGTGGTGATGGAGACCAAGGGCCTGCGCAACGCCGACGAGCGCGTGCGCGATCGCATCCTGTCCTTCGCCGACCTGGAGCGGCTCGGCGTCGAATACGAGGCCACCCACCGCCACCTGGTCGAGGAGACCCTGGCCGCGCAGCGGCTCGACGACCTCGCGCTGATGATCTACACCTCGGGCTCCACCGGCAAGCCCAAGGGCGCGATGATCCGCTACGCCAACATCCGCGGCGTCGCACCCGGCATCATCGACCGCCTCGGGCTCGCGGCCGACACCGTGCACCTGTCCTACCTGCCCCTTTGCCACGTCGCCGAGCAGATGCTGACCACCTTCTGCCCGATCTACCTCGGCTCCACCGTCGCCTTCGGCGAGTCGATCCGCACCGTGCAGGAGGATCTGCGCGAGATCGCGCCCACGATGTTCCTCGGCGTGCCGCGCATCTGGGAGAAGCTGCACTCGGCGATCACGATCCGGATGCAGGAGAGCGGGCCCGTGCAGCGCTGGCTGTTCGCACGCGCGCTGGCGGCCTGCGCGCCCTTCGCCCACAAGTCGGCGGCGCAGCGCACGGCGGGCGAGCGCCTGACCCACGCCATCTGCTACGGCCTCATCCTGCGCGCGCTGCAGAACTTCATCGGCCTGCGCAAGGCGCGCGTGGCGCTGACCGGCGCGGCGCCGATCCCGCCCGCGGTGGTGCACTTCTTCCGTACCCTCGGGGTGCCGCTGGTCGAGGTCTACGGCCTCACCGAATCGACCGGCATGATCACCGGCCAGCCGCTCGACGCGGTGGCCTTCGGTTCGGTCGGCACGCCCATCCTCGGCGTCGAGCACCGCATCGGCGCGCGTGGCGAGCTGCTGGTCCACGGCGAGATGGTCTTCGCCGGCTACTACAAGAACCCGGAGGCGACCGCCGACGCCATCCGCGACGGCTGGCTGCACACCGGCGACGTGGTCGAGGAGCGCGACGGCCAGCTCTACATCGTCGATCGCCTCAAGGACATCATGATCACCGCTGGCGGCAAGAACCTGACGCCGTCCGAGATCGAGAAGACGATGAAGTCCAGCCCCTACATCAAGGAGTGCATCGTCGTCGCCGACGGGCGCAAGTTCGTCTCGGCGCTGATCCAGATCGACTACGAGACGGTGTCGAGATGGGCCGAGGGCCGCCAGATCCCCTTCACCCACTTCCGCTCGCTGGTCGAGCACCCCGAGGTGCGCGCGCTGATCGAGGCCGAGATCGCGCGCGGCAACGCCCAGCTCGCCCAGGTCTCGCACATCCGCCGCTTCCACCTGCTGAACAAGGAGCTCGACCACGACGACGGCGAGGTCACGGCGACCATGAAGGTGCGTCGCGCGAGCGTCTACAAGACCTACGCCGACGTGATCGAAGCCATGTACCGGGGAGGGGCCGCCCATGCCTGACCCGATCCACGGCGACTGCGTGCGACTCGAGCGTGAAGGCGGGCTCGCCTTCATCACCCTCGACCGCCCGCAGGCGCGCAACGCCCTCGACCTGGCGATGGGGCTGGGGCTGCGCGACGCCGTGCGCGAACTTGCCGCCGCGCCGCCGCGCGTGCTCGTGCTGCGCAGCAGCGGCGCGCACTTCATGGTCGGCGGCGACGTGCGCCGCTTCGACGCCCTGCTCGGCGAGTCGCAGGCCGCCTGTACCGACGAGATCGGCCGCCTCATCGATGCGGTGCACGAGGCCGTCACCGGCCTCACCCGGCTGCCTTGCCCGGTGCTGGGTCTGGCGGGCGGCTCGGTGGCGGGCTTCGGCCTGGCGCTGGCCATGGCTTGCGACCTCCTGGTCGCGGCCGACGACGCGCGCCTCGTGCTCGCCTACGGTGCCATCGGCGCCACGCCCGACGGCGGCGCGAGCTGGCAGCTGCCGCGCCGCGTCGGCCTGCAGCGGGCGCTCGCGATCGCGCTGCTCGACCCGCAGCTCGATGCGGCGCAGGCGAGGGAGATCGGCCTGGTGGCCGAGGTGGTGCCGGCAGCGCAGCTGGCCGAGGCCGGGCTGGCGCTGGCCCGACGCCTGGCCGCGGGACCGGCCGCCGCCCAGGCCGGCATCAAGCGCCTGCTGCGCGCGGGCCTCGACACCGACCTGGCGACGGCGCTCGACGCCGAGAAGGCGAGCTTCCTCGCCCTCTCCGCGACGCCGGACTTCGCCGAGGGCGTGCGCGCCTTCTGCGAGCGGCGGCCGGCGCGCTTCGCGCGACCCTCCGGCTAGGCTCGCCCGCGACGCGCTGCCCGAGCGCCTTCCACCCGCAATCCCCGTCGGCGTGCCCAGGCATGCCCGCCCCTTTATTGCCCGTCGTCTGCGCACGGCGGCTTCGCATGGAGACACCATGGACTTCCAGTTGAACCCGGAGCAGCGCGAGATCCGCGACCTGGCGCGCCGCTTCGCCGAGCGCGAGATCGCCCCCCGCGCCGCGCAGGCCGATCTCGACAAGGCTTTCCCGACCGAGGTGCACCAGCGCGCGCAGGAGCTCGGCCTGCTCGGCATCAACCTGCCCGAGACGGTCGGCGGCGGCGGCCTCGGCTGCCTGGAGCTGGTGCTGGTCACCGAGGCTTTCTGCCGCGGCTGCCTGGGCATCGGCACCGCGCTGTGCGTGAACGCGCTCGCCACCGAGCCGATCGTCATCGCCGGAACCGATGCGCAGCGCAGCCGCTACCTCGGCGCCGCGGCCCGCGGTGCGCTCGCCAGCTTCGCGATGACCGAGCCCGGCGCCGGCTCCGACGTGGCCGGCATCCGCACCCGCGCCGAGCGCGTCGAGGGCGGCTATCGCCTCACCGGCAGCAAGATCTGGATCTCCAACGCCAACCTCGCCGAGTTCTTCGTCGTCTTCGCCAAGACCGCGCCGGACGGCGGCCACCGCGGCATGAGCGCCTTCATCGTGCCGCGCGCCAGCGCCGGCCTGACGGTGGGCGAGCCCTTGGGCAAGCTCGGCCAGCGCTGTTCGCCCACCTGCGAGGTCTTCCTCGACCAGGTCTTCGTGCCCGAGGACCACCGCCTCGGCGAGGAGGGCGGCGGCTTCGCGCTGGCGATGGCGGTGTTCGACCACTCGCGCCCGATGGTGGCCGCCTTCGGCGTCGGTCTCATCGAGCGCTGCCTCGACGAGTCGCTCGCCTACGCCACCCAGCGCAGCAGCATGGGCAAGCGCCTGATCGACCACCAGGCCGTGGCCCACAAGCTCGCCGAGATGCGCATGAAGCTCGAAGCCGCGCGCCTGCTCACCTACCAGTCGGCCTGGCTGCTCGACCAGGGCTGGCCGAACACCATCGAAGCCTCGATCGCCAAGGCCTTTGCCGCGGACGCGGCGATGTGGGCGGCGACCGAGGCGGTGCAGATCTTCGGCGGCATGGGCTACTCGACCGAGTACCCGGTGGAGAAGCTCTTCCGCGACGCCAAGGTGCTGCAGATCTACGAAGGCACCAGCGAGATCCAGCGCAACATCATCGCCCGCGAACTGCAGCGGGCCTGAACCCGAGGACCCGGAAATGAACCCAAGCAATCCATCGAACCCGAACGAGGCGCTGATCCTGGGCGCCGTGCGCACCCCCTTCGGCCGCCGCGGCGGCGCCCTGCGCGAGACCCGCCCGGACGAGCTCCTCGCCACCGTCATCGGCGGCGTGCTGGCGCGCACCGGCCTGCCTGGCGACAAGGTCGGCGACGTGCTCGCCGGCTGCGTCAGCCAAGCCGGAGAGCAGGGCGCCAACATCGCCCGCCAGGCGCTGCTGATCGCCGGCCTGCCCGCCGAGGTGCCGGGCGTGTCGATGAACCGCATGTGCGGCTCCAGCCAGTACGCCACCCACGCCGCGGCGCAGGCGGTGGCCGCGGGCGACCTCGACTTCGCCATCGGCTGCGGCGTCGAGAGCATGAGCCGGGTGCCGATGTTCCTCGACCTGACCCTGGGCCGGGGCGACTTCCGCGGCTTCGACAACTTGCACCCGAAGATCCTCGAACGCTTCGCCATCCCGCACCAGGTCGAGAGCGCCGAGCGCATCGCCGGGCAGTGGAAGATCTCGCGCACCGAAATGGACGACTACGCGATCGAGAGCCACCGCCGCGCCGAGGCCGCGCGTGCGGCCGGCGTGCACAGCGAGATCCTGCCGGTGGCGGGGGTGGACAAGGAGGGCGGGGCGATCACGCTCGCGCACGACGAGGGCATCCGCGCGGTCATCGACGTCGAGCGCATGCGCGCCATGCAGCCGGTGTTCCGCCAGCCCGGCGAGGGCGGCGTGACCGCGGCCAACGCCAGCCAGATGTCGGACGGCGCCGCTGCGGTGCTGGTGGGCCGCCGCGCCGCCGCCGAGGCGCTCGGCATCCGGCCGCGCGCCCGCTTCCGCGCCCGCGTCGCGGTCGGCTCCGACCCGGTGCTGCAGCTCACCGGGGTGATCCCGGCGGCGCGGCGCGCGCTCGAGATGGCCGGGCTGTCGATCCGCGACATGGACTGGATCGAGGTCAACGAGGCCTTCGCCAGCGTGGCGCTGTGCTTCGTGCGCGAGTTCGCGCCCGACCTGGATCGCCTCAACCCCTGGGGTGGGGCGATCGCCCACGGCCACCCGCTGGGCGGCAGCGGCGCCGGCCTGCTGGCCAAGATGCTCGCCGGCCTCGAATGCCGCGACGGCCGCTTCGGCCTGCAGGTCATGTGCATCGGCCACGGCATGGCCACCGCCACCGTCATCGAACGACTCTGAGACACAAGGAGCACACGCAATGAAGATCGCAAACTCGGTATTCCTGGTGACCGGCGGCGCCTCCGGGCTGGGCGCGGCCACCGCGCGCATGGTGGTCGAAGGCGGCGGCAGGGTGGTGCTCGCCGACCTCAACGAAGAGGCCGGCAAGGCGTTGGCGGCCGAACTCGGCGCGGCGGCCCGTTTCGTGCGCACCGACGTCACCGACGAGGCCTCGACGCAGGCGGCGGTCGAGGCCGCGGTGCAGGGCTGCGGGGGCCTGCACGGCCTGGTGTGCTGCGCGGGCGTGGCGCCGGGCGAGAAGGTGGTGGGCAAGGACGGCCCGCATGGTCTCGACCGCTTCGTTCGCGGCGTGATGATCAACCTTGTCGGCACCTTCAACCCGATCCGCCTCGCCGCCGCCGCGATGAGCAAGGCCGCGCCCAACGAGGAGGGCGAGCGTGGCGTGATCGTCACCACCGCCTCGGTCGCCGCCTTCGACGGCCAGATCGGCCAGGCGACGTATGCGGCGTCCAAGGCCGGCGTGGTCGGCATGACGCTGCCGATCGCGCGCGAGCTGGCACGCTACGGCATCCGCGTGATGAGCATCGCCCCCGGCATCTTCGAGACCCCGATGCTGCGCGGGCTGCCGCAGGCGGTGCAGGATTCGCTCGGCGAGATGGTGCCTTTCCCCTCGCGCCTCGGCCGCTCCAGCGAATATGCGCAGCTGGTGCGCTCGATCTGCGAGAACCCGATGTTGAACGGCGAGGTCATCCGTCTCGATGGCGCGATCCGCATGGCAGCCAAGTGAGGAGCCCGGCATGAACCCCGTACACACGACCATGATTCCCGCCGACGTCCGTCGTGCCGGGCGCAACCTGATCGGCGACGCCTTCGCGCGCTCGGTGCGCCGCAACCCCGAGCGCGAGGCGCTGCGCTTCGAGGGGCGCAGCTGGCGCTACGCCCAGCTCGACCGTGCCGCCAACCGCGTCGCCAACCGCCTGCTCGGCCTCGGCCTGGCGGTCGGCGATCGCGTCGCCGCCTATGGGCGCAATTCCGACGCCTACGTGCTGCTGTGGCTGGGCTGCGTGAAGGCGGGGCTGATCCACGTCCCGATCAACTACGCGCTGCTCGACGCCGAGCTGCGCTACATCGTCGAGCAGTCGGGCGCGCGTGCGTTGTTCTGCGACGCCGACATGGCGACCCACGTCGAGGCCCTCGGCAGCGACCTGCCCTGCGAATGGCGCGGCACGCTGCACGGCGGACACGAGCGCGACGTCCTCGAGTGGGCGCAGGCCGGCGGCACGGACACGGCCCCGGCGATCGCGCTCGACGAGGAGGCCATCGCGCAGCTGCTGTACACCTCGGGCACCACCGCCGCGCCCAAGGGCGCGATGATGAGCCATCGTGCGCTGCTCGCCGAATACACCAGCACGCTGCTCGCCACCGACATCCGCGCCGAGGACTGCGCGCTCGCCGCGCTGCCGCTGTACCACTCGGCGCAGATGCACGTCTTCCTGATGCCGCAGCTGCTGGTGGGCGCGACCACCCTGCTGATCCAGGCGCCGCAGCCCGAGCGCTGCTTCGAGCTGATCGAGCGCGAGCGCGTGACGTCCTTCTTCGCCCCGCCCACGGTGTGGATCGCCTTCCTGCGTCATCCGGCCTTCGTGCCGGCGCGGCTGGCCTCGCTGCAGAAGGGCTACTACGGCGCCTCGATCATGCCGGTGCCGGTGGTGCAGGAGCTGGCCGCACGCCTGCCGGCGCTGCAGCTCTACAACTGCTATGGCCAGAGCGAGATCGCCCCGCTCGCCACCGTGCTGCGTCCGGAGGAACACGCCGAGCGCCCCGCGTCCGCAGGGCGGCCGATCTTCAACGTCGAAACCCGCATCGTCGACAGCGACCTCAACGACGTGCCTGCGGGCGAGATGGGCGAGATCGTGCACCGCTCGCCGCAGCTCATGAGCGGCTACTGGGACAAGCCGGAGGACACCGTGGCCAGCTTCCGCGACGGCTGGTTCCGTTCGGGGGACGTCGGCTACCTCGACGAGGCCGGCTACCTCTACATCACCGACCGCATCAAGGACATCATCAAGACCGGCGGCGTGGTGGTGGCGAGCCGCGAGGTGGAGGAGTGCCTGTACACCCACCCCGCGGTGGCCGAGGTCGCGGTGATCGGCCTGCCCGACGAGCGCTGGATCGAGGCGGTGACGGCGGTGGTGGCGCTCAAGCAGGGCGCGCAGGCCACGGCCGCAGAGCTGATCGCCCACGTGCATGCCCGGCTGGCGGCCTTCAAGGTGCCCAAGCGGGTGTTCTTCGTAGAGGACATGCCGCGCAACGCCTCCGGCAAGCTGCTCAAGCGCGAGCTGCGCGTGCGCTACGCGGAAACCTGAGCGCCCCGGGTGGCGGTACCCGTGCCGACTCGCCTCAGTCTGCCCGGGTGCCCGGCCTGATCTCGATCGTCGGCCGGGGGGCTTGCGCGTCCGCTTGCGGGATGCCGAGCACGGCGTGCAGCTGCCCGTCGTCGCCGATCAGGTCGGCGAGCGTGAGGCGGTCGAGGGCGGCAAAGAAGGCCTGCAGGGCGCCGGCCAGTGCGCCCTTGAGCCGGCAGGCCGGATCCAGCAGGCAGTGCGATCCCGATCCGAAGCACTCGACCAGCTCGAAGCTGGGCTCCATCCCGCGGACCACGTCGCCGAGACCGATCTGCGTCGCCGCACGCGCCAGCCGGAGTCCGCCGCCCTTGCCGCGCGCGCCGTCGACAAAACCCTTCGCCACCAGCCCGGTGACCACCTTCATCAGGTGGCTGCGCGAGATGTCGAAGCGTTCCGCCACTTCCTTGATGGTCACGCGTCGCTCGGTGCAGGTGCCGAGGTACATGAGCAGGCGAAGCGCGTAATCGGTGTGCTGGGTGATGTTCATCGCGAAGGTGCGCCGGGCGTATGGCGGGCTGCATGGTAGCAGCAATAGATTCATTTCTGTTGACTCTTTTAAAGATGCATTTAATATGTATCTTAAAGGCCTCGACCGAAGGAGCTGCCATGAAACGCCACCCCCATCTCGTCCGGCTGTCGCGCGAACACCATGCCGCGCTGCGGCTCGGCAGGCATCTGCTCGCCGGCGGCGCGGCGGCCGAGCTGCGCGCGGAACACGTCGCGCTCGTCACCCACTTTGCCGAGGAAGAGCGCGAGCTGGCCCCCTTGCTCGAAACGGGCGGTCACGGCGCACTCGCCGCGCGCCTGCGCGCCGAGCATGCCCACCTGAGGTCCCTGTTCGCCACCGCAGCGGACGGCGTGCGCGAGGCCGCGGCCGGGCAGGCGCTGATCGACCATGTGCGCTTCGAGGAGCGCGAACTGTTTCCGGCGATCGAAACCCTGTTCGAGGAAGTGCTGCCATGACCCATGTCGTCACCGAAGCCTGCATCCGCTGCAAATACACGGATTGCGTGAGCATGTGCCCGGTCGACGCCTTTCGCGAGGGGCCGAACTTCCTCGTGATCGACCCCGAGGAGTGCATCGACTGCACCCTGTGCGTCGCCGAGTGTCCGGTCGATGCGATCGTGCCGGAAGATGAGTTGAGCGACGAGCAGCGCGAATACCTCGCCCTCAACGCGGCGCTGGCGAAGGACTGGCCGCGTATCGTCGAGGCGCATGCGCCGCTGCCCGATGCCGATGCATGGGTGAAGGTGGCCGACAAGCGCGCGTGGCTCGACACGGCGCGGGCGGGCGACCCCGACGCGAAGGCATGAAACGGCGCCCGGGCGGGCGCCTGCACGCAATCCTCATGAACCGGGAAGAGGGTGGCAGCGGATACAGCGAGAAGGCGAGGACAGCGCACGCGAGATGCGCATCGATGCGGAGGAGATCGTGCATCCGCCGCAATCATGTGGACGATGGCTATGCCGAGATACGGCACGCGATCGCGAGCGGCAGCGAGGGCACGACCGTCCTCGACCTGCGCCGCGAGGACGGCGAGCGGCGCTGGGTGGAGCTCTTCCTCGCGCCGGTGCGCAACGAGGCCGACGCCGTCACGCATTACGTGGGGGGCCTCAACGACGTCACCCGGCGCAAGGACGCCGAGGAGCGCCTCAACCACCTCGCCAGCCACGATCCGCTGACCGGGCTGCCCAACTGGATGCTGTTCCATGACCGTCTCCGCCATGCGATCGCCCGCCGCAACCACGGTGCGCTGGCGGTGCTCCTCCTCGACCTCGACCGCTTCAAGCAGGTCAACGACGGCTACGGCCTCGACGTCGGCGACGCCTTGCTGCGCGAAGTCGCGGCACGCCTGTCGTCCTGCCTGCGGGCCGAGGACACCGTGGCCCGCCTCGGTGGAGACGAGCTCGTCGTCCTCATCGAGGACCTGCCCGGGACGGCGTTCGCGGCGAAGATCGCCGGCAAGATCGCCGCCCGCCTGGCCGAGCCGGTGCTCATCGGCGTGCGCACGCGTCCGGTGTCCGCCAGCGTGGGCATCGCCCTCCATCCGCGCGACGGCCGCGACCCGCAGACCCTGCTCGAGAATGCCGACACGGCGCTGTACCGTGCCAAGGAGTCGGGCCGGGGCGGGTTCTGCTTCTACGCCGGGGAGATGAACGCGCAGGCGCATCGGCGCCTCGACCTCGAGAACGGCCTGCGTCGCGCCCTCGCCGAGGGGCGGCTGGAGGTGCATTGCCAGTCCCAGGCGTCGCCCGGGGACGGACGCCTGTGCGGGGTGGAGGCGCTGGTGCGCTGGCGCCATCCGCGCGAGGGGACGATCGGGCCCGACGAGTTCATCCCGATCGCGGAGGAGACCGGCCTGATCGTTCCGCTCGGCCAACATGTGCTGCGCACGGCCTGCCTGCGAGGGCGACCGGCCGCTCTTGCCCGCACTGCGCGGATCCGGTCGCCGCTGCGCCCGGCGTCTGAGCGGCGCCCGTCGCGCACGCCGGATGCCGGCGCGGCGCGTACTCAGCGACCGACGGCCTTGTCCAGCATCCTGCCGAGGCCGCGCATCACCGT
Source organism: Thauera sp. SWB20 (assembly GCF_000831325.1). Taxonomy (NCBI): domain Bacteria; kingdom Pseudomonadati; phylum Pseudomonadota; class Betaproteobacteria; order Rhodocyclales; family Zoogloeaceae; genus Thauera; species Thauera sp. SWB20. The sequence goes on from NZ_JTDM01000012.1 coordinate 212,217, forward strand.
CAGGTTTGCCCGCTCCATCGCCTGCAGTTCGGCGAGCGCCTCCTCCAGTCGGCCCTGTGCGTGCAGTTCCACGGCGCGCCGCGCATGCACGTGCACCGCGCGATGCGGGTCTTCGAGTTCCCCGTAGCCCGGCAGCCCGGCGAAGTGCTCGCGTCCCTCGCCGTCGTAGTACCACTGGCCGAGGCGGCAGTGCCGCTCGTCGGGCAGGTCTGCGGGGCGCAGCGTCGATACGCCGAGGAAGACCTTGTACACCTCGAGCTTGAGCGCGAGTTCGTCGATGTTGGCGAGCTCGACGTTGGCGAGCAGGGCGGAAGAGGTCACCGCCCGTTCCATGCGGCGCGACAGCTCGAGCAGGTGCTTCATGCTGGAGACGGCCTGCGTGCTGTCCGCGGCGTGGCGTCCGGCGTCGGCGGCGCCGAACTCCATGACCTCCCGCGCGGCGCGCGTCTCGTCCTGGATGTTCTCGACCAGGGTGGCGATCTCGGTGGTGGCCTTCGCGGTGCGCTCGGCAAGCTTGCGCACCTCGTCCGCCACCACCGCGAAACCCCGTCCCGCGTCGCCGGCGCGCGCAGCCTCGATCGCCGCGTTGAGGGCGAGCAGGTTGGTCTGGTCGGCGATCTCCTTGATCAGGCGGACGATGCCGCCGATCTCCTCGGCCCGACGGCTCAGGATGCCGACGTTCCCCGACGCCTCGCCCATGCGCTCGAAGGTGGCGTGGAGATTGCCGGCGATCCGCTCGAACGCGGCGCGGCTGGTGTCGGACTGCGCCGCCGCTTCGAGCGCCGATGCCTTTTCCTGGTTGAGGGTGCCGGCGAGGCCCAGGAAGGATTCGCGCACGCCGCCGAGCGAGTCGCCAAAGCTGCCCAGGCTGGCGAACACGCCGCCCAGCACGGTGCGCTCGCGGCGCAAGGCGTCGGTCTGCGCGCGCAGCTCGGACTGCTCCGCCTCGAGGTCGCGGATACGTTCCTGCAGGGCGGCGTTGGCCTGCTCGAGCAGCAGGTTCTCGGCTTCGCTGGCGCGCAGCCTGTCTCTCGGTCCGGAGAAGAACATCGGGGGCTCTGGTAGGATATTTAAAGTGGAGTATCAAATGAATCTTTTGGCCGGTCAAGCCGCGCATTGCGTCCGCGCCCACGTCGATTTGCGGTGGGTCCGGCCGGCATCGTAGTCTGCGCGTCGCGGGACGACGGCGGGGATGCCCGCCCGCCCGCAGGAGCAAATCGAATGGAATTCGCGAAGATCTTCATCACGCTGGCGGCCCTGATCAACCCCTTCGGCGCCATCCCGGCCTTCATCGGCCTGACCCAGGGGCAATCGTCCCTCGAACGCCGCCGCACCGCGCGTACCGCCGCACTGGCGACCGTCCTCGTCATCACCGTGACCGCGCTCGCCGGCCAGTACATCCTGGCGGGTTTCGGCATCACCGTGCCCTCGCTGCAGGTCGGTGGCGGCGTGCTGCTGTTCATCGTCGCGATCTCGATGTTCAACGCCCAGCCCGCGCCGAGCCGCACCACCCCCGAGGAAACCGACGAGGCCGCCGAGCGCGCCAACATCGCCGTGGTGCCGCTGACGATCCCGCTGCTGACCGGGCCGGGCACGGTCAGCACGGTGATCATCTACGCCGACCAGGGTACGCGAACGGTGCTGATGCTGCTCGGCGCCGGCCTCGTGATGGGCGTCGTGGTGTGGTTCGCCTTCAACCTGGCCGGTCCGATCAGCCGCCTGGCCGGGCGCACCGGACTCAACATCATGACCCGGCTGATGGGCCTGGTGCTGGCGGCGCTCGCGGTGGAGTTCATCGCAGCGGGCATCCGTGCCTATGTGAACGCCTGAGGGCGCCCCTACAGCGGCGTGGCGCGCGCTTCCTCGACCAGCCATTCGCGGAAGTTCGTCAGCGCCGGCCGTTCCGCCTTGCCCTCGGGCACGATCAGGTAGTACGCCCGCGTGCTCGGGAAGCTGCGCAGGCAGGGGCTGATCAGGCTGCCGGCGGCGAGCTCCTGCTGGATCAGGAAGGGCGGGATCAGCGCCACGCCCATGCGCTCGATCGCCGCCTGCGCGAGCATCGAGAACAGCTCCAGGCGCATGCCGCCCATGTCGTTCGCGGGGCGCACGCCGGCCGAGGCGAACCACTGCCGCCAGGCATAGGGGCGGGTGGTCTGCTGCAGCAGCGGCAGCTCGGCGACCTCGTCCGGGCTCATCTGCTCGCGCACGCCGGGCAGGGCCGGGCTGCATACCGGCACCGGATATTCCCGCATCAGGAAGTGCGCCTCGGTGCCCGGCCAGCCGGTGTCGCCGAAGTAGATCGCGGCGTCGAACTCGGTCTGGTCGAAGAGGAACGGCCGCGTCTGGGTGTGCATGTTCACCACCACGTCCGGGTTCCGCGCCTGGAAGCCGGCCAGGCGGGGCAGCAGCCAGCGCGTGGCGAAGGTCGGCACCACCGCAAGTTCGAGCACGCTGCCGGCGCCGTGGTGTGCCATGACCGCGAGCGTGTCGTGCTCGATCGCATCCAGCCGCGGGGCGATCTGGCGGCTGTAGCTCAGTCCTGCCTCGGTGAGCTGCACGCCGCGCCGGGTGCGGCGGAACAGCGGCACGCCGAGGAAGTCCTCGAGCGCGCCGATCTGCCGGCAGATCGCGCTCTGCGTGAGCGCGAGCTCCTCGGCGGCGCGGGTGAAGCTCTCGTGGCGCGCGGCGGCCTCGAAGGCGAGCAGCGCGGCGGTGCTGGGGATCTTCTTGCGCATGGCGGTCGAGATTTTCTTTCGGAGTTCCGGAAAGGCACAGATTACTGCAGAAATATCGCTTGAGCTGCGCTTCCGGAGTTCATAGGATGCGAATCACACACAGGCAGCCGCCTGCACGACCGATCGCACGAGGAGACACGACATGGCTTCGAACAAGGCTAGCTTCAACTGGGAAGACCCGCTGCTGCTCGACCTGCAGCTGACCGAGACTGAGCGCATGGTGCGCGACACGGCGCGCGCCTACAGCCAGGACAAGCTGCTGCCGCGCGTGCAGGAGGCCTTCCGCCACGAGAAGACCGATGCCGCGATCTTCCGCGAGATGGGCGAACTCGGTCTGCTCGGCGCCACCATCCCCGAGCAGTACGGCGGCTCCGGCCTCAACTACGTGTGCTACGGCCTGATCGCCCGCGAGGTCGAGCGTGTCGACTCCGGCTACCGTTCGATGATGAGCGTGCAGAGCTCGCTGGTGATGGTGCCGATCAACGAATTCGGTACCGAGGCGCAGAAGCAGAAGTACCTGCCCAAGCTCGCCACCGGCGAATGGATCGGCTGCTTCGGCCTCACCGAGCCGAACCACGGCTCCGACCCGGGCTCCATGATCACCCGTGCGCGCAAGGTCGATGGCGGCTTCAGCCTCTCCGGCAGCAAGATGTGGATCACCAACAGCCCGATCGCCGACGTGTTCGTGGTGTGGGCCAAGGACGACGAAGGCCAGATCCGCGGCTTCATCCTCGAGAAGGGCTGGAAGGGCCTCTCCGCGCCCGCCATCCACGGCAAGGTCGGCCTGCGTGCCTCGATCACCGGCGAGATCGTCATGGACGAGGTCTTCGTGCCGGAAGAGAACGCCTTCCCGACCGTGCGCGGGCTCAAGGGCCCCTTCACCTGCCTCAACTCGGCGCGCTTCGGCATCGCCTGGGGTGCGCTCGGCGCCGCCGAGGCCTGCTACGAGACCGCCCGCCAGTACACGATGGACCGTAACCAGTTCGGCCGTCCGCTCGCCGCCAACCAGCTCATCCAGAAGAAGCTCGCCGACATGCTGACCGAGATCACCCTCGGCCTGCAGGCGGTGCTGCGCGTGGGCCGCATGAAGGACGAGGGCATCGCCCCGGTCGAGATCACCTCGATCATCAAGCGCAACTCCTGCGGCAAGGCGCTCGACATCGCCCGCATGGCGCGCGACATGCTCGGCGGCAACGGCATCTCGGACGAGTACCCGGTGGCCCGCCACCTGGTGAACCTCGAGGTGGTCAACACCTACGAGGGCACCCACGACGTGCATGCGCTGATCCTCGGCCGCGCCATCACCGGCCTCGCCGCGTTCAGCAACTGAGTCCCCGGAGACCCCCGATGCCCGGCGCCCTGTCGCACATCCGCGTCCTCGACCTGTCTCGCATTCTGGCCGGCCCCTGGGCCGGGCAGATGCTCGCCGATCTCGGCGCGGACGTGATCAAGGTCGAGCGTCCGGGTGCCGGCGACGACACCCGCGGCTGGGGGCCGCCCTGGCTCAAGGACGAGCAGGGCGCCGACACCGACGTGGCGGCGTATTACCTGTGCGCCAACCGCAACAAGCGCTCGATCACCATCGACATCACCCAGGCCGAGGGCCAGGCGCTGGTGCGCCGGCTCGCCGCCGAGTCCGACGTGGTGCTGGAGAACTTCAAGGTCGGCGGCCTGGCGCAGTACGGCCTCGACTATGACAGCCTGAAGGCGGTCAATCCGCGCCTGGTGTACTGTTCGATCACCGGCTTCGGCCAGGACGGGCCGTATGCGCCGCGCGCCGGCTACGACTTCCTGATCCAGGGCCTGGGCGGGCTGATGAGCATCACCGGCCGGCCCGACGGCGAGGAGGGCGGTGGCCCGATGAAGGTGGGCGTGGCGCTCACCGACATCCTCACCGGCCTGTACGCCACCAACGCCGTGCTCGCCGCGCTGGCCTGGCGCGAGCGCAGCGGCGAAGGCCAGTACATCGACATGGCACTGCTCGACGTGCAGGTGGCCTGCCTCGCCAACCAGGCGGGCAACTACCTCGCCACCGGGCAGAGCCCGAAGCGGCTGGGCAATGCGCACCCCAACATCGTGCCCTACCAGGATTTTCCGACCGCCGACGGCTACATGATCCTCGCCATCGGCAACGACGGGCAGTTCGCGCGCTTCTGCGCGGCCGCCGGTGCGCCGCAGCTCGCGACCGACGAACGCTTCGCCACCAACCGCGCGCGCGTGGTCAATCGCGCCACGCTGATCCCGCTGCTGAAGAAGCTCACCGTCGAGCGCGGCACCGCGGAGTGGATCACGAAGCTCGAGGCGCTCGCCGTGCCCTGCGGTCCGATCAACACCCTGGCCGACGTCTTCGCCGACCCGCAGGTGCAGGCGCGCGAGATGAAGGTGACGATGCCGCATCCGGTCGCCGGCCAGTTGCCGCTCGTCGCCAGCCCGATGAAGCTCTCGGCCACGCCGGTGGACTACCGCCTGCCGCCGCCGATGCTCGGCGAGCACACCGACGAGATCCTCGCCGCAACGCTCGGTCTCGATGCCGGGGCGATCGCCCGCCTGCGTGCGGACGGCGTGGTCTGAGCCGGAACAAGAACACAGAAGACGAACACAAGGGAACAGCATGAAGATCCTCGTACCCGTAAAGCGCGTGGTGGATTACAACGTCAAGGTTCGCGTCAAGGCCGACGGCAGCGGCGTGGACCTGGCCAACGTCAAGATGAGCATGAACCCCTTCGACGAGATCTCCGTCGAGGAGGCGGTGCGCCTGAAGGAAGCGGGCGTGGCCACCGAGGTGGTGGCGGTGTCGTGCGGCGTGGGCGCCTGCCAGGAGACCCTGCGCGCGGCGATGGCGATCGGTGCCGACCGCGGCATCCTGGTCGAGACCGACGTCGAGCTGCAGCCGCTGGCGGTGGCCAAGCTCCTGAAGGCGGTGTGCGACAAGGAGCAGCCGCAGCTGGTGATCTGCGGCAAGCAGGCGATCGACGACGACGCCAACCAGACCGGCCAGATGCTGGCGGCGCTGGCGGGCTGGCCGCAGGCGACCTTCGCGTCCAAGGTGACGCTGGCCGACGGGAAAGCCGCGGTGACGCGCGAGATCGACGGCGGCCTCGAGACCCTGTCGGTGAAGCTGCCGGCGGTGGTGACCACCGACCTGCGCCTGAACGAGCCGCGCTACGCGACGCTGCCCAACATCATGAAGGCCAAGAAGAAGCCGCTCGACACCGTGAAGCCGGCCGACCTGGGCGTGGATGTCGCGCCGCGTCTGGCCACGCTCAAGGTCGCCGAGCCGCCCAAGCGCAGCGCCGGCGAGCGCGTGGCCGACGTGGCCCAGCTGATCGACAAACTCAAGAACGTTGCGAAGGTGATCTGAACATGGCCATTCTCGTCATTGCCGAACACGACAATCAATCGATCAAGGCGGCCACGCTCAACACCGTGAGCGCGGCCGCGAAGCTGGGCGGCGACGTCCATGTGCTGGTGGCCGGCGCCGGTTGCGCAGCCGCGGCCGATGCGGCGGCGAAGGTCGCCGGCGTCGCCAAGGTGCGGGTGTGCGACGCGCCGCAGTACGAGGCGCAGACCGCGGAGAACGTCGCCGAGCTGGTCAAGGGTCTGGCGGGCGGCTACAGCCACGTGCTCGCGCCGGCGACGCCGGCGGGCAAGAACATGCTGCCGCGCGTGGCCGCGCTGCTGGATGTGGCGCAGATCAGCGACATCGTCGCGGTCGAGTCCGCCGACACCTTCGTGCGCCCGATCTACGCCGGCAACGCGCTCGCCACCGTCAAGAGCGCCGACGCGATCAAGCTGATCACCGTGCGCACCACCGCGTTCGACGCGGCCGAAGCCGGCGGCAACGCCGCGCCGGTGGAGGCGGTCGCGGCGGCGGCCGACCTGGGCGTGACCGCGCTGGTCGGTCGCGAGATCGTCAAGAGCGCGCGCCCCGAACTGGGCGCGGCCAAGGTCATCGTCTCCGGCGGTCGCGGCCTGGGCAGCGGCGACAACTACCACAAGCTGCTCGAGCCGCTCGCCGACAAGCTCGGCGCCGCGCTCGGCGCCTCGCGCGCGGCGGTGGACGCGGGCTACGTGCCCAACGACTACCAGGTCGGCCAGACCGGCAAGATCGTCGCGCCGCAGCTCTACATCGCGGTCGGCATCTCGGGCGCGATCCAGCACCTGGCCGGCATGAAGGACTCCAAGGTGATCGTGGCGATCAACAAGGATCCCGAAGCGCCGATCTTCCAGGTCGCCGACTACGGCCTCGTGGCCGACCTTTTCGACGCAGTCCCCGCGCTCGTTGCGGCGGCCTGAGTCCTACCCGCCTCTCCCCCTCTGCGGCTCGTCCGGTCCGTTTCGACCGGCGGCCGCATTTTTTTCGTCCGCGTTCAGCGGCTTCCTGTCGGCAGGAGACCGTGGATCAGCCGCACCAGCTTGAGTGCCGGGGCCTCGATCTGCTCCACCGGGACCGCCGCGAAGCCGAGGTTCATGCCGGGGCGCCGGTTGGCGGCGTCGATCGCGTAGAGCGACAGCGGCCGCATCACCACGCCCTCGCGCAGCGCCTGCGATGAGAGCAGCACGTCGTCGAGCGGGCGCTCGAAGTGGACCGGGATGTGCAGGCCGGCGAGGCCGCCGGCCGGCGTGGCGATGCCGGCGAGGTGGCGCCGCAGCACCTCGATGAGGCGGTCGCGGCGCTCCTCGTAGATGCCGCGCATGCGGCGGATATGGGTGGTGAAATGGCCGCCGTCGATGAACTCGGCCAGCGCCGCCTGCTCGAGCATGCGGCCCTCGCGGTAGAGCTCGGCGTTGCCGGTGGTGAAGGCCTCGACGAGATCCTCCGGCACCACCAGGTAGGCCAGGCGCAGGCCGGGATACATCACCTTGCTGAAGGTGCCGACGTAGATCACCCGTTGCGCCGCCGACAGGCCGAACAGCGAGGCCACCGGGTGGTCGTGGTAGCGGATCTCGTTGTCGTAGTCGTCCTCGATGATCCAGATGCGGTTCTTCTCGGCGTATTCGAGCAGGCGGAGCCGGCGTTCGAGCGACATCACCGCCCCGGTCGGGTACTGGCTCGAGGGCGACACGAAGATCAGGCGCGGCGGATGGTCCCAGTCCTCGGCCTGCGGATGGATGCCCTGCGCGTCCACCGGCACCGGGTGGATGGCGAGATCGCAGGCGGACAGCACGTTGCGTGCCCCCCAGTAGCCCGGATCCTCCATCCACGCCACGTCGCCGACGTCGGCGAGCATGCGCGCGCACAGGTCGAGCGCCTGGTGCGAGCCGTTCAGGATCAGGATCTGCTGCGGGCTGCACGACATCATGCGGGTCACGCGCAGGTATTCGGCGAGCACCAGCTTCAGCGGCCCGTAGCCGCCGTAGCCGTACTGTGCGAGGTGGCGCTGCTCGAGCCGCATCTGCTTGGCGACCAGCTTGCGCCAGGTGGCGAAGGGAAAATGGGTGACGTCCGGGAAGCCGGGCATGAATGCGCCCGCCTGCACGCGGCTCGACAGCGCATCGGCGGCGATCCGGCACCCCCTTTTCGACAATCCCTCGCTGCGCGCGCCGACCATCCGCCGCGGTTTTTGCTGCGGCGCGGTAGCGGCCACGGCGTCGGAGACGAAGGTGCCCGAGCCCACCCGGCTGTCCAGGTAGCCCTCGACGATGAGCTGGTCGTACACCCGCACCACGGTGTTGCGCCCCAAGGCCAGATCCGCCGCCAGGGTGCGGGTGGGCGGCAGCGCGGTGCCGGGGGCGAGGCGGCGCGCGATGATGGCCTCGCGGATGGCGAGGTAGAGGCGCGCGCGGGCGCTGGACGAGGGCGCCTGTTCCGCATAAGCGTGGGCGATGAGCTCGCAGCTGAGTCGGCAATCCATTGCAGTGCAGCAAAAATTGGTTCTATTAAATTATAAGTAATTGGATCAAGCCTGGGCCAATTCGTGGCCTAGGATTCGATCGCCAGAGCGCACAGCGCCCCTTGCAGGAGACGGAGACAGATGGAAGCGGTCCACAACAGCCAGGCAGCCCACGTCAGCTTTCGCAACGTCCAGAAGACCTACGACGGCGAAACCCTCATCGTGCGGGACCTGAATCTCGACATTCGCCGCGGCGAGTTCCTCACCCTGCTCGGGCCGTCCGGTTCGGGCAAGACCACCTGCCTGATGATGCTCGCCGGCTTCGAGACGCCCACCGGCGGCGAGATCCGCCTCGACGGCGAGGTCATCAACCGGGTGCCGCCCTACCGCCGCAACATCGGCATGGTGTTCCAGAACTATGCGCTGTTTCCGCACATGACGGTGGCCGACAACCTGCGCTTCCCGCTGCGCGTGCGCAAGCTGGCGGCGAACGAGGTCGAGGCGCGGGTGAAGCGCGCGCTCGGCATGGTGCAGCTCGAGGCCTTCGGCAACCGCTACCCGCAGCAGCTCTCCGGCGGCCAGCAGCAGCGCATCGCGCTCGCCCGCGCGCTCGTGTTCGATCCCCAGCTGGTGCTGATGGACGAGCCGCTCGGCGCGCTCGACAAGAACCTGCGCGAGCGCATGCAGCTCGAGATCAAGCACATCCAGCAGAACCTCGGCATCACGGTGGTGTTCGTCACCCACGACCAGAGCGAGGCGCTGACCATGTCGGACCGCATCGCGGTGTTCAACCAGGGGGTCATCCAGCAGATCGACGCCCCCGAGACCCTGTACGAATACCCCGCGAACTCCTTCGTCGCCGACTTCATCGGCGAGAACAACGCGCTCGACGGCACCGTGGTCGCGGTGGCGGGCGAGGAGTGCGACGTGCGCCTGGACTGCGGCACGCTGCTGCGCGCGCGCACCGGCAACGTCGGCGCCGGCGGCCGCACCCGCATCGCGGTGCGCCCGGAGCGCGTGCGGCTCGCCGGGGAGGAGGGCGGCACCAACCGGCTCGACGCCACCGTGCGCGAGCTGATCTATCTCGGCGACCAGATCCGCCTGCGCATCGAACTCGCCGGCAAGCACGAATTCACCATCAAGGCGCCGGTCTCGCAGCTCGACCGCTCGCTGCGCCCCGGCGACGCGATCCGCGTCGGGCTCGATCCGGCGCACACGCGGGCGCTCGACGTGCCCGCGGCGCACTGAGGCATCCGCCCACCGCCGCATCCGCAGTCCCGGCCGGCCGCCGGTCTTCACCCGCAGCACCCACATAACCAGAACCGGAGACACATCATGAAGCACGCCGCATCCTTCCTTCGCGCCGCCGTCCTCGTCGCCCTCGGGGGCGCCGTCGGCACCGCATCGGCCGACATCACCGTCATCTCCTTCGGCGGCGCCTCGCAGAAGGCGCAGGACAAGGCCTACTACGCGCCCTTCACCAAGGCCACCGGGGTCAAGGTCGTCGCCGGCGAGTACAACGGCGAGCAGGCCAAGGTGAAGGCCATGGTCGAGGCCGGCAACGTGACCTGGGACGTGCTCGAGGTCGAGTCGCCCGAGCTGGTGCGCGGCTGCGAGGAAGGCCTGTTCGAGAAGATCGACTTCGCGCAGGTGGGCGACAAGGCCGATTTCGTCCCTGCCGCCGTGAGCGAATGCGGTGTCGGCATCTTCGTGTGGTCGACCGCGCTCGCCTACAACGCCGACCGCCTCAAGGAGGCGCCGACGTCCTGGGCGGACTTCTGGAACGTAGACAAATTCCCCGGCAAGCGCGGGCTGCGCAAGGGCGCGAAGTACACCCTCGAGTTCGCCCTGCTCGCCGATGGCGTGCCGACGAGCGAGGTCTACAAGGTGCTCGCCACCCCGGCCGGTGTCGACCGCGCCTTCGCCAAGCTCGACAAGCTCAAGGCCAACATCCAGTGGTGGGAGGCCGGCGCGCAGCCGCCGCAGCTGCTCGCCTCGGGCGACCTGGTCATGAGCGCCGCCTACAACGGCCGCATCTCCGCCGCGCAGGTCGAAGGCAAGAACCTGAAGGTGGTGTGGAACGGCAGCATCTACGACGTCGATTCGTGGACCATCCCCAAGGGCTCGCCGAACAAGGCGGAGGCGCTCAAGTTCATCCGCTTCGCCAGCCAGCCGGAGAACCAGGCGGTGTTCTCGGGCGAGATCGCCTACGGCCCGGTCAACCTGAAGGCGGTGCCGGCGATCGACGCCAAGGTCGCCGCGGGCCTGCCGACTGCGCCCGCGAACATGAAGGGCGCGATGGCGACCGATACCGAGTTCTGGGTCGAGCACGGCGAGAACCTCGAGCAGCGCTTCAACGCCTGGGCCGCGCGCTGAGCGCTGCCTTCGTCGCATGCCCGTGCGCGGGCATGCCCGTGCCGCCGCGGGCGTCCGGCCCGCGCTGGCGGCCGCAACGCGCGGCCACCGTCTCCATCTGCCCGAACGGACTCGTCCATGAGCACTGCCGTCGACACCTCCGCTGCCGTTCCCTTGCCCGCCGAGGGCAATGGCACGCCGCTGAAGAAGCGCCTGCGCCGCGCCGAGCGCCGCCGCAACCTGCTCTTCGGCGCCCTGATCCTGCCGCTCGCGCTGGTGGTGCTGGTGGCCTTCATCTGGCCGATCGGCTCGCTGCTGACGATCGGTGTCGATAACCCCGAGATCCACGACAACCTGCCGCGCACGCTGGCCGCGCTCGAGGACTGGGACGGTCGCGCGCCACCGGCCGAGGCCGCCTTCCGCGCGCTCGCCGACGAGCTCGCCGCGGCCAAGGGCTCGCCGGCGATCGCCGCGATCGCCAAGCGCCTGAACCGCGAGGACGCCGGCTACCGCAGCCTGGTCATGAAGACCGCGCGCAAGCTGCCGCTCGATCCTGCCGTGCCGGCGCGCGAGGCGCTGCTGGCGATCGACGCGCAGTGGGGCGAGCTCGCCACCTGGCAGGCGATCCACCGCGCCGGCGGCGCGCTGACGCCGTTCTACCTGCTCGCCGCGATCGACCGCACGATCGACGCCGACGGCAACATCGTCGCCGCCCCCGCGGACGAGCGCATCTATGTGGACGTGCTGCTGCGCACCTTCTGGATGAGCCTGGTCGTGACCGTGTGCTGCCTGGTGCTCGGCTTCCCGGTGGCCTACCTGATGGCGAATCTGTCCACCCGCCACAGCAACATGCTGATGGTCTTCGTGCTGCTGCCGTTCTGGACCTCGGTGCTGGTGCGGGTGGCGGCGTGGATCGTGCTGCTGCAGAACGAGGGCCTGGTGAACCGCCTGCTGATGTGGCTCGGCCTCACCGACAGCCCGCTCCAGCTCCTCTTCAACCGCTTCGGCGTGTATGTGGCGATGGTCCACATCCTGCTGCCCTTCATGGTGCTGCCGCTGTACTCGGTGATGAAGGGCATCTCGCCGGTGTATGTGCGCGCCGCGCTCTCGCTCGGCTGCCCGCCCTTCCGCAGCTTCTGGAAGATCTACTTCCCGCAGACCCTGCCCGGCATCGGCGCCGGCGGCCTGCTCGTGTTCATCATGTGCATGGGCTACTACATCACGCCCGCGCTGCTCGGCGGTCCGAAGGAGCAGATGCTGAGCTACTTCATCGCCTTCTACACCAACCAGACGATCAACTGGGGCATGGCCGCCGCGCTTTCCGCGGTGCTGCTGGCGGCGACCCTGCTGCTGTACATGGTCTATGCCCGCTATCTCGGGCCGACCCGGGTCAAGTACATGAAGGCGCGCTGAGGACGACGACGATGCTGCAACCCTACGCTTCGCCCGTGGAACGGGCATGGTATTACGGCATGCGCGGGCTGGTCGGGCTGATCCTGGCCTTCCTGTTCCTGCCCATCCTGGTCATCGTGCCGCTGTCCTTCAACGCCGACAGCTTCCTGATGTACCCGATGTCGGGCTTCTCGCTGCGCTGGTACGAGGAGTTCGCCACCTCGCCGGCCTGGCGCCAGGCGCTGATGAACAGCCTGATCGTGTCGCCGCTCGCCACCCTGCTGGCGATGGTGCTCGGCACGCTGGCCTCGATCGGCCTGGTGCGCGCCGATTTTCCCGGCAAGGCGCTGCTCACCGCGGTGCTGATCTCGCCGATGGTGGTGCCGGTGGTGGTGATCGGCGTGGCGATGTACATCTTCTTCGCCCCGCTCGGCCTCACCGGCAGCTACACCGGCCTGGTGCTGGCGCATGCCATCCTCGGCGTGCCCTTCGTCGTCACCACGGTGACCGCGACGCTGCAGGGCTTCGACTTCAACCTGGTGCGCGCGGCCTCCAGCCTTGGCGCCAACCCGCTCACCACCTTCTTCCGCGTCACCCTGCCGATGGTCGCGCCCGGGATCATCTCGGGCGGCCTGTTCGCCTTCGCCACCTCCTTCGACGAGGTCGTGGTCACGCTCTTCCTCGCCAGCCCCGAGCAGGCGACGCTGCCGCGGCAGATGTTCGCCGGCATCCGCGAGAACATCAGCCCGACCATCGCGGCAGTCGCGACCATCCTGATCGTGCTGTCGACGCTGATGCTGATGACGCTCGAATGGTTGCGCCGGCGCGCCGAGCGCATGCGTGGCGCGCGCCGCTGAGCGCCGCGCTCGCGCCACCCCCGGCACCGACTCCAAGAACCCAAGCTTTCCCCCGACCACCCGACGGACCCCGACCATGAGCCTGAACCTGAAAGATCCCGACCTCTTCCGCACCCGCTGCCATGTCGATGGGCAGTGGATCGACGCCGACGACGGCGCCACCACGAGCATCCGCAACCCGGCCACGGGCGAGGTGCTCGGCACCATCCCGCGCATGGGCGCGGCCGAGACCCGGCGCGCCATCGCGGCCGCCAACGCCGCATGGCCGGCGTGGCGTGCGCTGACCGCCGGCGCGCGCGCGAAGATCCTGCGGCGCTGGTTCGAGCTCATCCTCGCCAACCAGGAAGACCTCGCCGTGCTGATGACCAGCGAGCAGGGCAAGCCGCTCGCCGAGGCGCGCGGCGAGGTGCTCTACGCCGCCTCCTTCATCGAGTGGTTCGCCGAGGAAGGCAAGCGCATCTACGGCGACGTGATCCCCGGCCACCAGCCCGACAAGCGCATCGTCGTCACCAAGGAGCCGATCGGGGTGTGCGCGGCGATCACGCCGTGGAACTTCCCCGCGGCGATGATCACGCGCAAGGCCGGCCCGGCGCTCGCGGCCGGATGCACGATGGTGCTCAAGCCCGCCACGCAGACGCCGTACTCGGCGCTCGCGCTGGCGGTGCTCGCCGAGCGCGCGGGGATTCCCAAGGGCGTGTTCAGCGTGCTCACCGGCGGCGCGGCCGAGATCGGCGGCGAGCTCACCGCCAACCCGATCGTGCGCAAGCTCACCTTCACCGGCTCCACCGAGATCGGCGTCAAGCTGATGTCGCAGTGCGCGCCGAGCGTCAAGAAGCTCTCGCTCGAGCTCGGCGGCAATGCGCCCTTCATCGTCTTCGACGATGCCGACCTCGACGCCGCGGTCGAGGGCGCGATCGCTTCCAAATACCGCAACACCGGCCAGACCTGCGTGTGCGCCAACCGCCTGCTGGTGCAGGACGGTGTGTACGACGCCTTCGCCGCCAGGCTCGCCGCCGCGGTGGCGCGCCTGAAGGTGGGCAACGGCCTCGCCGAGGGCAGCACCCAGGGCCCGCTGATCGACATGAACGCGGTGGCCAAGGTCGAGGAGCACATCGCCGACGCGGTGGAGAAGGGCGCGCGCGTGCTCGCCGGCGGCAAGCGCCACGCGCTCGGCGGCAGCTTCTTCGAGCCCACCATCCTGGCCGACGTGACCCCGGCGATGAAGGTGGCGCGCGAGGAGACCTTCGGCCCGGTGGCGCCGCTGTTCCGCTTCAAGGACGAGGCCGAGGCGATCCGCATGGCCAACGACACCGAGTTCGGCCTCGCCGCCTATTTCTTCGCCAACTCGATGAACCGCGTGTGGCGCGTCGCCGAGGCGCTCGAGTACGGCATCGTCGGCATCAACACCGGAATCATCTCGACCGAGGTCGCGCCCTTCGGCGGCATGAAGTCCTCCGGCCTCGGCCGCGAAGGTTCCAAGTACGGCATCGAGGACTACCTCGAGGTCAAGTATCTGTGCATGGGCGGCGTGCAGTGAGCCGCCGTCCCCCCCAAGCGAATCGACAGGAGACACCCATGAACGCCAACACCATCCCCCCCGGCCTGCACAACGCCGACTTCATGGCCCGTCGCGCCGCCGCGCTGCCGCGCGGCGTGGGCCAGGCCCACCCGCTGTTCGCCACCAAGGCCCTCAATGCCGAGGTGTGGGACGTCGAAGGCCGCCGCTTCATCGATTTCGTCGCCGGCATCGCCGTGGTCAACACCGGTCACTGCCACCCGCGCGTGGTCGCCGCGGCGCAGGCGCAGCTCACCCACTTCAGCCACACCTGCTTCCAGGTCGTGGCCTACGACGGCTACCTGCGCCTGGCCGAGCGCCTCAACGCGCTCGCCCCGGGCGATGCGGCGAAGAAGACCATGCTGGTGAGCACCGGCGCCGAGGCGGTCGAGAACGCGGTCAAGATCGCGCGCGCCTTCACCGGCCGCCCGGGCGTGATCGCCTTCAACGGCGCGTTCCACGGCCGCACGCTGCTCGCGCTCGGCCTCACCGGCAAGGTCGACCCCTACAAGCTCGGCGTCGGCCCCTTCCCTGGCGAGATCTACCATGCCCCCTATCCCTGCGCGTTGCACGGCATCAGCGTGGAGGACGCCATCCACGGCATCGAGCTGCTGTTCAAGAACGACATCGAGGCGCGTCGCGTCGCCGCCTTCATCGTCGAGCCGGTGCAGGGCGAGGGTGGCTACTACCCCGCGCCCGCCGAGTTCCTGCAGCGCCTGCGCGCGCTCGCCGACAAGCACGGCATTCTGCTGATCGCCGACGAGATCCAGTCCGGCATCGGCCGCTGCGGCAAGATGTTCGCGGTCGAACACAGCGGCGTGGTGCCCGACATCATCACCCTGGCCAAGGGCCTCGGCGGCGGCTTCCCGGTCGCGGCGGTGGTGGGCCGTGCCGAGGTCATGGACGCGCTCGCCCCGGGCGGCCTCGGCAGCACCTATGCCGGCGCGCCGATGGCCTGCGCCGCCGCGCTCGCCGTGCTCGACGTGATGGAAGAGGAGAAGCTGTGCGAGCGCGCGCTCGCGATCGGCGAGCACATGCAGCGCCGCCTGCGCGACATGGCGGCGCGCCACAAGTGCATCGGCGACGTGCGCGGCCTGGGCGCGATGGTGGCGGTGGAGTTCTTCCACGATGGCGACCATGCGCGTCCGGCGCCGGAGATCGCCAAGGCGGTGATC
This sequence comes from Thauera sp. SWB20, assembly GCF_000831325.1. Lineage (NCBI taxonomy): Bacteria > Pseudomonadati > Pseudomonadota > Betaproteobacteria > Rhodocyclales > Zoogloeaceae > Thauera > Thauera sp. SWB20. The sequence continues at coordinate 228,120 of NZ_JTDM01000012.1, forward strand.
GCCGCGGCGCTGCAGCGCGGCCTGTTGCTGCTGTCCTGCGGCAGCTACGGCAACGTGCTGCGCCTGATGGTGCCGCTCACCATCGAGCAGGCGGTGCTCGACGAAGGCCTCGACCTCCTCGCCGCGGCGATGGACGCCGCGGCCTGATCGGGGTCGGACCTGTGCGCCGGGGAGCGCTGCGGAGTCAGCGCCCCTCGGCCGCGAGCAGCGCCGCGACGTGCTCGCCGATCGCGAGCGCCGCGGTGAGGCCGGGCGATTCGATGCCGTAGAGATGCACCAGCCCCGGCGTGCCATGCGCCGACGGGCCGTCGATGCGGAAGTCGGCGTCGGGCTCGCCGGGGCCGACGATCTTCGGGCGCACGCCGGCATAGCCCGGCTGCAGCCGCTGCGCGTCCAGGTCCGGCCACCAGCGCCGGATCGCGCCGGCGAAACGCTCCACGCGCGTTGGATCCACGGTGTAGTCCGGCGCGGCGATCCACTCCACGTCGGGACCGAACTTCGCCTGTCCGCCCAGATCCAGGGTCAGGTGCACGCCCAGCCCGCCCGGCTCCGGGATCGGGTAGATCAGGCGCGAGAACGGCGCCTTGCCCGCGTAGCTGAAATACACCCCGCGCGCGTAATGCGCCTGAGGCGCCTGCGCAGAGGCCGGAGCCAGGATCGCGCGCCCGAGCGCCGGCGCATCCAGCCCCGCGGCGTTCACCACCCGCTTTGCCTTCAGCGCGGTGGCGGCCTCGCCTCCGATGCGCAGCACGATGCCGTCGGCCTCCGCGCGGCCCTCCAGCACCGGGCTGCCGAGCGCCAGCATCGCGCCATGGCGCTCGGCCTCGCCGAGCAGCGACCGCATCAGGCCGTGGCTGTCGACGATGCCGGTCGAGGGCGACAGCAGCGCGCCGAGGCCGGCGAGCGCAGGCTCGAGCGCGGTGAGCTCGGCGGCGTCGATCCGGCGCAGGTCGTCCACGCCGTTGGCGCGCGCGCGCTCGGCGATCGCCTGCAGGGCCGGCGCCTGCGCCGCGGCGCTGGCGACCACCAGCTTGCCGCAGCGGGCGTGGCTGACGCCGTGCTGCGCGCACCAGGCGTAAAGGCGGTGGCGGCCCTCCACGCACAGGCGGGCCTTGAGCGAGCCGGGCGGGTAGTACAGCCCGGCGTGGATCACCTCGCTGTTGCGGGCGCTGATGCCGGTGCCGAAGGCGGTCTCGCGCTCGATCACCACCACCTCGCGTCCGTCGCGGGCGAGGCTGTATGCGCAGGCGAGGCCGACCACGCCGGCGCCGATCACGACGGTATCGACGGTTTCCATGGGGCTGGGATGGCTGGACGCGTGTGCGCGCGCTGGCCGGAAGGGTTGCGGAGCGGCTGTTGTAGCAGATCGCCGGCGTCGCGCGGAAGAGGGGGAGGCCCTGAGGGGCCGCAATTGCAGGGGATTCGACGAGCGCAAGCGGCAGCCGGCGAGGTTCGCCTATCAGGGAAAACGCCGAGCACCATGGTGGTGCGCTGGGGGTGGGGGTGTTGTTAAAGTGTGGCTGTCCATCGATGGGCAGATAATCGATATTTATTCCAAGGAGGAGTCATCGATGAAGTCCCTGATCCGCAAGTGTGCCCTCGGCACCGTGTTCGTCGCCATGACCACCGCGGCCACGGCCGCCACCTTCGTGAACGTGCTGACCGGCGGCACCAGCGGGGTGTACTACCCGCTCGGCGTCACCCTGTCGCAGATCTACGGCGAGATCATCCCCGACAGCAAGGTCCAGGTGCAGGCCACCAAGGCCTCCGCGGAGAACCTCAACCTGCTGCAGGCCGGCCGCGGCGAGATCGGCTTCTCGCTCGCCGACTCGGTGTCCGACGCCTGGAAGGGCAACGCCGACGCGGGCTTCACCAAGCCGCTCGAAAAGCTGCGCGCGATCGCCTCGGTCTACCCCAACTACATCCAGATCGTCGCACTGGCCGACGCCGACGTGAAGACGCTCGCCGACCTCAAGGGCAAGCGCATCTCGGTCGGCGCGCCGCGCTCGGGAACGGAGATCAACGCGCGTGCCATCCTGAAGGCCGCGGGCCTCTCCTACGCGGACTTCGCCAAGGTCGAATACCTGCCCTTCGGCGAATCGGTCGAGCTGATGAAGAACCGTCAGATCGACGTCACCCTGCAGTCGGCCGGCCTCGGCGTGGCGGCGCTGCGCGACCTGTCGGCGGCGGTGAAGGTCAACTTCGTGCCGGTGCCGGCCGAGGTGGTGGCCAAGGTGGGCGACCCCGCCTACCGTGCGGCCGCGGTCCCGGCCAACACCTACGAGGGCCAGGCCGCCGAGGTGCCGACGGTGGCGATCAACAACCTGCTCGTGACCAACGACAAGGTCTCGAACGAGGTCGCCTACCAGATGACCAAGGGCCTCTTCGACAACCTCGAGCGGCTGGGCAACTCGCACTCCGCCGGCCGCCAGATCAAGCTCGAGAAGGCGGTCGAAGGCCTGCCGATCCCGCTCCATCCGGGTGCGGAGAAGTTCTATCGCGAGAAGGGCCTGATCCAGTAAGCCCTCTCGCCCGCCGCCCGGGTGCGCATCGCCGCGCCTGGGCGGGCCGTGCCCCGCTTCCCTCTCCGGAACTGCCATGAGCTCCTCCGTCGATTCGCCTGTCGCCGTCGCCGGCAAGGGCATGCTGCGCGTCGTCTTCTACAGCGCGAGCCTGTTCTCGGTCTTCCAGCTCGTCACCTCGGCCTTCAGCCCGCTGTCGAGCACCGTCGTGCGCGCGCTGCACGTCGGTTTCCTGCTGCTGCTGACCTTCCTGCTCCATCCTGTGCAGGGCGGGCAGGGGCGCACCAGCCTGGCGACCAAGGTCATCGGCTTCGGCGCGCTGCTGCTGTCGGGCTATCACTGGATCTACGAGGCCGACCTCGTGCAGCGTGCCGGTGAGCTCACCCAGGCCGACATGGTGGTGGGCGTCGTCACGCTGGTGCTGGTGTTCGAGGCTGCGCGCCGCATCATGGGGCTGGCGCTGCCGCTGATCTGTCTCGGCTTCCTCGCCTACGCCCTGTTCGGCGAGTACCTCCCGGGCGAGCTCGCCCACCGCGGCTATGGGCTGGACCAGGTGGTGGGCCAGCTCGCCTTCGGCACCGAGGGGATCTACGGCACGCCGACCTACGTGTCCTCGTCCTACATCTTCCTGTTCATCCTGTTCGGCGCCTTCCTCGAGCAGGCGGGCATGATCGACCTGTTCACCAACTTCGCCCTCGGCACCGTAGGCCACACCAAGGGCGGCCCGGCCAAGGTCGCAGTGGTGTCGTCCGGCCTGATGGGCACGATCAACGGCTCGGGGGTGGCCAATGTGGTCACCACCGGCCAGTTCACCATCCCGCTGATGAAGAAGTTCGGCTACACGCCGGCCTTCGCCGGCGCGGTCGAGGCCACCAGCTCGATGGGCGGGCAGATCATGCCGCCGGTGATGGGTGCGGTGGCCTTCATCATGGCCGAGACGATCAACGTGCCCTACGTCGAGATCGCCAAGGCGGCGGCGATCCCCGCCATGCTGTACTTCTTCACCGTGTTCTGGATGGTCCACCTCGAGGCCGGCCGCGCCGGGCTGAAGGGGCTGCCGAAGGAGGAGTGCCCCGACCCGTGGGTGGCGATCCGCGCGCGCTGGTACCTGCTGCTGCCGCTCGTCGGCCTGGTCTACCTGCTCTTCGCCGGCTTCACGCCGATGTTCGCCGGCATGGTGGGCCTGGCGCTGACCGTGGTGCTGCTGTTCGGCAGCAGCCTGGCGCGCCATCTCAACGGCACCTCGCTGCGCCTGCTGTTCTGGATCGTGCTCGGCCTGGCCTGCTCGGCCTTCGCCAAGGTCGGGATCATCTCGGTGGTCGCGGTGGTGGCGGTGCTCGCGGTGCTGCTCGCGCCGCGCGCCGATGGCCGCCACACCCTGCGCCTGGCGGTGAGGGCGCTGGTGGACGGCGCGCTGCACGCGCTGCCGGTGGGCGTGGCCTGCGCGCTGGTGGGCGTGATCATCGGCTCGCTGACCCTGACCGGCGGCGCCACCGCCTTCGCCGGCTACATCATCCAGATCGGCGACGACAGCCTGTTCGTCTCGCTGCTGCTCACCATGCTCACCTGCCTGGTGCTCGGGATGGGCATCCCGACCATCCCGAACTACATCATCACCAGCTCGATCGCCGCGCCCGCGCTGCTCGAGCTCGGCGTGCCGCTGATCGTCTCGCACATGTTCGTGTTCTATTTCGGGATCATGGCCGACCTCACCCCGCCGGTCGCGCTCGCCGCCTTCGCCGCGGCGCCGATCGCCAAGGAGAGCGGGCTGAAGATCGGCGTGCGCGCGGTGCAGATCGCCATCGCCGGTTTCATCGTGCCCTACATGGCGGTGTATGCGCCCGAGCTCATGCTGCAGGGCGACAAGGGCTTCGAGGCGACGCTGTACGTGGTCTTCAAGGCCCTGCTCGCCGTCACGCTGTGGGGTACGGCGGTGGTCGGCTACTTCCGCTCGCCGATGAACCCGCTCGAGCGCGTGCTCGCCTTCGTCGCCGCGTCCATGCTGGTGGTTGCGCTGCCGATCACCGACGAGCTCGGCTTCGGCCTGGCTGCGCTGGTGCTGGGCTGGCATATCTGGCGCTCGCGCGACACACAGGCGCTCACCGTCTGATGGCGGTCTGCCTCGCCACCAGCGTCGCTGCCGCGGTGGTCGCCGCAGACGCCTTCACCCTGGCGTGGACGCACTCGATCGAGCGCGTGCGCTGGGAGGAGGCGTGGCGGGTGGAACACGGGGGGCTGGTGCTCGAGCGCGTGCGCGTGCGCGGCCACGGTGCAGGCATGGAGCCGGCGGAGGGCGCGGTGCTGCGCGACGGCGCCTGGGTCTGGCAGCCGCGCAGCCGCCACGCCGTGCTGCGCCTTACGCGCTCGCCCTACACCGCCGATTACGAGTGGTGCGAGGAGGGTGGTCCCTGTGTGCCCTTGGCGGCGCTGATCGCCTCCGATGGCGACGTCACCGAGCTGCGCGCCTGTCCGGGCGGCTCGGCTGCGCCCTGAGCCGCTCGTGCCGCGCTGCTCAGGCGATGCCCGCGGCCCCCAGCACCGCGCCGACCACGATCATCCAGATCGGCGCCAGTTTCGTCTTCAGCGTCACCAGTGCGGTCAGCGCGATCAGCACGAGCGCGCCGTTGCGGTGCGTCGGGTCGCCGAGGAAGGGCAGGGCGAGCAGCCAGCCGGTGGCGAACACCAGGCCCACGGTGACCGGCGCGAGCCCGGCGGTGAAGGCGCGCACCAGCGGCGTGTCGCGGCGGCTCGCGCCCCAGCGGCTGACCCCGAGCGAGAGCAGCGTCGAGGGCAGCAGGATCCCCACCAGGGCCGCCGCCGCGCCGGCCAGGCCGGCGGCCTGGAAGCCGAGCACCGGCACGAACAGCACGTTGGGCCCCGGCGCCGCCTGGGCGAGCGCGATCGCGGTGGTGAAGTCGGCCTCGCCGATCCAGCCGCGCTCGACGACGAAGTAGCGCTGCATCTCGGGTGCGGTCGACATCGCGCCACCGATCGACAGCAGCGACAGGGTCAGGAAGTGCAGGAAGAGGGCGAGCAGCTCGCCCGCCGGCAGCGTGTTCATCGCGTGTCCTCCCCGCTTGCGGTGCGCGCGTCCAGCACCGCCACCCGCCAGCGCGCCAGGCCCCAGGCGAGCAGGCCGAGGCCGATCACGATCCACGCCAGCGGCAGGCGGAACACCGCGATCGCCACCAGGCTGGCGAGGCCGAGCAGCGCGCAAAGCCAGGGGCCGAGCAGGTTGCCGCGCAAGGTGCCGAGCATCTTGAAGGCCATCGCCAGGATCAGCCCCGCCGCCACCGCGCCCATGCCGCGCAGCGCGCCGGCGACCGCAGGGAACTCCGCCAGGCGCTCGTAGCTCGCGGCGAGCGCGATCACGATCAGGAAGGGGGCGAGCAGCATGCCGGTGATGGCCGCGAGCGCGCCACGCCAGCCGAAGTAGCGGTCACCGATCATCAGCGACAGGTTGACCACGTTGGGCCCGGGCAGCATCTGCGCGATCGAATACAGCTCGACGAACTCTGCGCGATCGAGCCAGCCGCGGCGGTCGACCAGCTCGCGCTGCGCGACCGCGAGCACGCCGCCGAAGCCTTGCAGCGCGAGCACGCTGAAGGCGATGAAGAGCGCGAAGGGCGAGGCGGGACGATTGCCTGCGGCCTGGGGCGGCGCGACGTCGGGGGAAGGTGTGCTCATGGAATCTCCGGATGGCGGCCCGCCGCCGGCGTGGGGGCCTGGTCCGCGGCGTCATGGCTCGCCTCTACCTGGGCGCCATCGTCCCGGCCGCCGTCATCCTGTGCGCCGGGGGCGAAGAGCGGCGCGACGGCGGGCACGGCGTCCCGCCAGTGCAGGCGCCGTGTGGCGAGATCCCACTCCGCCACGGTGAACAAGGCGCCACCAATCTCGGCGGCGACGTAGCCCATCAGGCTGAGGCGGTCGATCCTGCATTGCAGCGGAGCGGCGGGCGTGAAGCGGTCGAAGCGCGCTGCGACCGCGGCGGTGGGCAGCGTGTCGGCGTACAGGCCGACGGTCACGTGCGGCACGTACTCGCCCTGCGGGTGCGGCGTGTCCGTGTGCAGGCAGGCGCGCAATGCGGCCAGCGCACCGAGGGCGCCGTCGACATGCAGGAAGGGCGCCGACGAGAAGCTCTCCAGGCCGCCGATGGTGAGCGTGAAGGGCTTGATCCGCGCCGCCGCCAGCGCCTCGACGCGGGCCTGCAGCCAGGCGTGGTCGAACTCGTCCGCCGCCGGCTCCGCGCCCTGTGCCGGAAAGCCGCAAAGGGCCAGGGTGATGTGCGGCTGGCGGCGGTAGCCGTCGAGCAGCAGCCCGTCGAGCGCGCGCTGCGCGGCGACCACGCGCGCGCGCACCGCCGGCAGGTCGACGTCGATCGCCCACAGCAGGTAGTGCGGCCGGCCGCGATGCCACTCGTGGAAGTCGCGGCGTTCGTTGCGAAGGGTCTGCGCCTCGGCGAGAAAGCGCCGGCGCAGCGTGGCGGGATCGGTCATGCGGGAGCGCGGGGTGGCGGGGCGGGGGATGCCCGACGGACGGTGGCGGGATGGAATCGACGGCTAGAATGGAAGCGTGATTGTCCCGGAAAAGATGCCCGCCCGCATGCACTACACCGTCCTCGAGCCCTCCTCCACCGAACGCGTCGCCATCCGCGGCCTCGAATACAACGTGCGCCGCTGGGGCCCGGCCGACGCGCCGAAGGTCTTCCTGCTGCATGGCTGGATGGATACGTCCGCCACCTTCCAGTTCGTCGTCGATGCGTTGCGTCACGACTGGCAGCTGATCGCCCCCGACTGGCGCGGCTACGGCGAGACCACCTGGCTGCACCGCCCCTACTGGTTTCCCGACTACTACGCCGACCTCGAGGCCCTGCTCGCCCACTACGCGCCCGCTGGCCCGGTGCGCCTGGTCGGCCACAGCATGGGCGCCAACATCGCCGGCATCTACGCCGGTCTGCGCCCGCAGCGCGTGGCGCGGCTGGCGATGCTCGACTTCATCGGGCTCAAGGCGCCGGCCGACGTCGATGCGCCGCAGCAGCTCGGGCGCTGGCTCGACGCCCAGCTCGCACCGCCGCCTGCCCGCATCTACGCCGACCGGGCCGCGCTCGCGGAACGCCTGCGCGCGGTCAATCCGCGCCTCACCCCGGCGCGTGCGGAGTTCCTCTGCCGCCACCTCGGTCGCGTGCGTGCCGACGGACAGGTCGAGATCGCCGGCGATCCCTGGCACAAAATCCCCTCGCCCGCGGTCTACCGCATCGAGGACGCGATGGCGTGCTGGCGGCGTGTGCGTGCCCCGGTGCTGATGCTGGTCTCCGCCGAGGGCTATGTGCATGACCGCTTCGGCGACGAGCCGGAGGAACTCCAGCGCCGCATCGACTGCTTCGCCGATGCCCGCGTCGTCACCGTGGCCGATTGCGGCCACAATCTGCAGCACGACCAGCCCGAGGTGGTGGCGGCCGAGCTGGAGGCGTTCCTCGACCGGGAGATCCCATGAACCCGACCCGCTTCGCTGCCGGACATGCCGCCCACGCCGACTGGCGGGTGGCGCTCGCACGCGCGCTCGACGCCCTGCTGCTCGACCTGCGCGCCGCGGGAGGCCATGACCATGCGGGGCGGGACGGGCTGCCCGAATATACCCTCGGCTTCTGCTACCTGAGCGACCGCTTCGCCGCCGACGCCGACGAGATCGTCGCCGAGTTGCAGCGCCGCCTGCCCGGCGTGCATTGGGTCGGCACTGTGGGCATCGGGGTGGCCGCGACCGGTGCCGAGCACTTCGACGAGCCGGCGCTCGCGCTGATGCTCGCACCCCTGCCGCGGCGCGCCTTCCGCGTGTTCTCGGGGGTGCAGCCACTGCGTGCGGATGCCGAGGACTTCCACCCGCACACCGCGCTGGTGCACGCCGACGGCCGCACCCCGGACCTGCAGGAGCTGCTGCCCGAACTCGCCGAGCGCACCGCGAGCGGTTACCTGTTCGGCGGGTTGACCGCCTCGCGTGGGCGCAGCGTGCAGATCGCCGACGGTGTGTTCGACGGCGGCGGCCTGTCGGGGGTGGCCTTCTCCGCCGAGGTCGGCGTCGTCTCGCGCGTCACCCAGGGCTGCCAGCCGATCGGGCCGCGGCGGCTGGTGAGCCGCGCGCGGGACAACTTCGTCATCACACTGGACGGTCGCGGTGCGCTCGACTGCGTGATGGAGGATCTCGGCCTGCCGCCCGACATGGCGCTGGAGCCGGTCGCCGAAGCCTTGTCGAACACCCTGGTCGGGCTGCATCCGGGGGCGGACGTGGAGCTCGTCGCCCCCGCCGCCTTCGGTGCCGACATGCTGGTGCGCAACATCATCGGCCTCGATCCACGTGCCGGCGTGGTGGCGATCGGCGACGAGGTGGAGCAGGGCGCCTGGCTGATCTTCTGCCGGCGCGACCCTGCGGCGGCGCTCGCCGACCTGCGCCGCGTGGCGCGCGAGATTCGCGACGAGCTGGTGGACAGCGACCGTGTCGCGCTCGGCGCGGTGTATGTGAGCTGCTCGGGCCGCGGTGGCCCGCACTTCGGCCGTCCGGCGGCCGAGCTCGAGCTGATCCGCGACGTGCTCGGCGACGTGGCGCTGGCGGGCTTCTTCGCCGGCGGCGAGATCGCCCACAGCCGCCTCTACGGCTACACCGGGGTGCTCACCGTGTTCGCCGCGCCGCGCTGACGCCGCCCGTCGGGATCTTCACGAGGCTCGGGCCCTGGGCGGGCCCGCCGGGTCAGCCGCGCGAGCGGCGGTCGTCGTGGCTGCGCTCGCTGCGCGAAGGATGGCCGTCGCGGCTGAAGCCGCCGCCGCTGCGGCGCGCGTCGCCGCCGGGGCGGCCGTAGCTGCTGCCAGAGGGCTTGGCGCCGCTGCCGAAGCGGCGACCGCTGTTGCCGCCCGGGCGCGGGCCGGCCGGCTTGCGCGGCGAGGGCTCCATGCCGGGGATGGTGTGCACCGCGAGGCGGTCGCCGGTGAAGCGCTCGATCGCGCGGATGAGGCCGGTCTCGCGCGGGCCGGAGAGCGTGATCGCGATGCCGTCGCGGCCGGCGCGGCCGGTACGGCCGATGCGGTGCACGTAGTCCTCGGCCTGGCGCGGCGGGTCGAAGTTGATCACATGACTGATGCCGGCGACGTCGATGCCACGCGCGGCGACGTCGGTCGCCACCAGCACGCCGATGCGGCCCTGGCGCAGGCGGTCGAGGGTGCGGTTGCGCTGGGTCTGGTGCATGTCGCCATGCAGCGCGGCGGCGGAGATGCCCTTTTCCTGCAGCGCGAGCGAGAGCTCGTCGGCGCTGCGCTTGGTGGCGGTGAACACCACCGCCTGGTTCATCCCGTCCTCGCCGAGCAGGGCGTGGAGCAGGCGGCTCTTGTGGCCGAGGTCGTCGGCGAACATCAGGCGCTGCTCGATCTGGCCGCGGTCTTCCTGGGCGACCTCGATCTCGATGCGCTCGGCGTCGCGCGTCATGCGCGTCGCCATGCTGCCCACCACGCCGTCGAGCGTGGCCGAGAACAGCAGGGTCTGGCGCTTGGCCGGGGTGGCGGCGACGATGGCGTCGATGTCCTCGGCGAAGCCCATGTCGAGCATGCGGTCGGCCTCGTCGAGGATCAGCACCTCGACGTCCGACAGCTTGATCTTGCGGCGGGTCAGGTGGTCGAGCAGGCGGCCCGGGGTGGCGACGACGACGTCGCACTGGCGCTGCAGCTGCTTGATCTGCGCGAACATCGGCGCGCCACCGACCAGGCAGGCGGTGTTGAGCCAGCGCAGGGCCTTGCCGTAGGTCTGCACCGCCTTCTCGACCTGCTGGGCGAGCTCGCGGGTGGGGGTCAGCACCAGCACGCGCGGACCGCTGCCGGGCGCCGGACGGCGGTCGATGATCCTGTTCAGGGCGGGCAGGGTGAAGGCGGCGGTCTTGCCGCTGCCAGTGTGGCTGGAGACGAGCAGGTCGCGGCCGGCGATCGCCGCCGGGATGGCGCGCTGCTGCACCGGGGTCGGGGTGGTGTAGCCGGTGCTGGCGACGGCCTTGAGGAGTTCTTCGGCGAGGCCGAGGTTTTCGAAGTTCATGCTTCTTCCTGTCTTGCTGCCCGCCGCGCGGGAATGGGCGGGCGGAGCGATCCGGACCCGCCGCAGGCGGGCCGCAATGACATCACGCCGTGCCGTGCCTGCGGACAGGAACGGCACGAGACGTCGCAAGGGCGACGGGACGCGCGATGGGCGTGGCCGGTCGATCCGGTGGCGCATGGACGCCTGGAAAGACCGCGCATCGGCACCAACCGGTTGTCACGATGCCAGACGATCGGAAGAACGAATGGAAAACCCGACGGAGTGTCGGCGACGGGAGGTCGGAGGCGATGGGGCTGTGGTTACAGTCCCTCGGGCCGCTCCGGCTCGCGTCCCTCGACGCGTCGGTATTGCTCTCGGCCCTGTTGCTGCATTGCACAACGACAGGCAGTATACCGGTTGGACGGCAGGCTGTCGCGGTTTATTTTGCACGGCCCGCCTTGGACACGGCGCCGGAATGCAAGCGGGCCCGCTCCGGCAGCAGCCGGAACGGGCCCGCAGGCCACGGCGCCGAGGGCGCCGTCGGTGTGCGCTTACTTGTTGACCGAGGCCTTCAGCGTGGCGCCGGCGGTGAACTTGGGCACGCTCGACGCGGCGATCTCGATGGTGGCGCCGGTCTGCGGGTTGCGGCCGGTGCGGGCGGCGCGCTGCGAAACCTCGAAGGAGCCGAAACCGGTGAAGGCCACCTTTTCGCCCTTGGCGAGCTGCTCGGCGATGATGTCGAGCACGGCGGACAGCGCGCGGTCGGCCTGGGCGCGGTGCACATCCAGACGGTCGGCCAGGGCTTCGACGAATTCACCTTTATTCATGCTTTTCCTCGATTGGTGTGTGAGTGGGAGTTCCGGAAAGTCCGGTCTACGCGGCGGATTCTAGCACTGTCGCGGATCCTGGGGCGTGCGCAGCATTGCACGCTCGCCCTTCTTCCTCCCCGTGGCGGGCGGCCTCGATGCACATCCGTCCACGCGAACAACAAACTTCCCCGATGCGGGTATTCTCCAGCCTGATTCAAGAATGCATACGAGCGACGACATGAGCACACAGGACAGCACCGGCGAGGATCCGATCCGGGTTCTCGCCACCCATGCCGCGGGTCAGGTCCTTGCGGTGTCGCTGCACATCCCCGACCGCGCCTGGATGGGCGGCGCGGTGATCGGCATGGCGCCCGCGGAGGGCGTGGAGCATCTGCGCCGCCACGCCAGCCACAGCCCGCAGGCCCACGCTCACGCCCTCGCGCACGCCTGCGCGGCGGCCGCGGGCGAGCCGCCGCCGGAGCGCGCAGAGCAGCTGCGTACCGAGCGCCGGCTGGCCGCCGAAATGATCGACATGCATCTGCGCCGCCTCCTCCTCGACTGGCCGCCCTCGCTCGGCTTCGAGCCACGCATCAACCGCTATGCCGAATTCCACCGCCGCCTGCTGCATGCCGGGGAGCACGACAACGACTTCGTGCTCGGCGGCGAGGTGCTCGACCTGGTCGCGCGCGAGCTGCTCGCCGGCTTCTTCAACCAGATCCGCATGCCGCACGGAATCGGCGAGTTCCTCGACCGCCTCGCGGGCGGCGGCAGCCTGAGCTCGATCCTGGGCGAGCTGATCGCCCACGGCCCGTCCACCGTGCTGCCGGAAAAACGCACCGCGCTGCTCGGCACGCTCAGCGCCGACGCCTGGGCCGCCGAGGTGGGCACCTGGCCGAGCGCGCAATTCATCCGTCACCCGCGCTACGCCAGTGAGCCTGCCGAGACTGGACCGCTCGCGCGCCACGCCGCCTCGCCGCTGGTGCGCATCCTGCTCGAGCGCGGCAACCGCATCTCGGCGCGCCTGTTCGCCAAGGCGATCGACGTGGCCGACTGCGCGAGCACGATGCGCCATCCGGGCAGCGCAGAGGTGGCGCCGCTGATCGACGCCTGCCGCGTCGCCCCGGATGTCGGTCTGGCGCGCGTGATCAGCGCGCGCGGCGTGCTGTTATGCTGGGTCCGCCTCGCCGAGGGTCGCATCGCCGACTGCGCGATCGTGCCGGCGGGTGCGTGGAACCTCGAGCCCGACGGCGTCTATTGCCGCGAGGCGATGTGCCTGCAGGTCACGGACGGCGACCCCGAGGCGTTGAAGAAACGGCTGGAGTGGCTGATGCTCGCGATCGACCCCTCGCTGCCTTTCGTGGTCGAGCTGGTCGCCGCAGGGGAAGGCGCGGGCGTGGCGCCGGCATCCGCCTGAGCCCGGACCGCCGCCGCGCCCGCGGCGCGGCCTTCAGGCACGCAGCTGGCGGTAGGCGCCGCCGAAGTACAGCAGCGGCGCGCGCTCTTCGGCGCGGTCGAAATCGACCACCTCGCTGATGAAGACCACGTGGTCGCCGCCCGCGTGGCGCACCGTGTTGCGGCACTGGAAGCGCGCGCAGCAGCCCGCGAGCAGCGGCACGCCGCCGACCCCCGAGTCGAACTCCAGCCCGGCGAACTTTTCGCCGAGCCGGCTCGCGAAGCGCTGCGACAGATCGGCCTGGTCCTCGGCGAGCACATTGATCGCGTAGTATTCGCAGCCCTCGAAGAGCGTGCGGCTGGGCAGCTCGTTGGCCAGGCTCCACACGATCAGCGGCGGGTCGAGCGACACCGAGTTGAAGGAGTTGACCGTAAGGCCGATTGGCTCGCCGGCGGGCGTGCGCGTGGTCACCACGGTGATGCCGGTGGCGAACATGCCGAGCGCGTTGCGGAAGTGGCGCTGGAAGTCCTCGCCGGAAGCTTGCTGTTGGGTCATGGACGGACGGGCGCGGTGGGCCGCGCTGCTCGGGTGGGAGTAAAGCCGGGATTATCGCCGCGCGCGCGGGCAGCGTCGAGCGCGCAGGCAACGCAAGGAACAAAAGGGGACATGAGCGATTTTTCCATCCGCCTGATCGAATGGCAGCGCAAGCACGGCCGCCACGACCTGCCCTGGCAGGGCGGCCACGACCCCTACCGCATCTGGCTGTCGGAGATCATGCTGCAGCAGACCCGGGTCGAGACCGTGATCCCCTACTACGAGCGCTTCCTCGCGCGCTTCCCCGACGTCGCCGCGCTCGCCGCGGCGCCGGTCGAGGACGTCATGGCGTTGTGGAGCGGCCTGGGCTACTACGCCCGCGCGCGCAACCTGCACCGCGCGGCGCGGGTGGTCATGGACGCGCACGGCGGCGCCTTTCCGCGCAGCGCCGCGGCGATCGCCGGGCTGCCCGGCATCGGTCGCTCCACCGCGGCGGCGATCGCCGCCTTCGCCTGGGGCGAGCGTGCGGCGATCCTCGACGGCAACGTCAAGCGCGTGCTGTGCCGCGTCTTCGGCATCGAGGGCTTTCCCGGCGACAAGGCGGTGGAGACGCGGCTGTGGGCGCTCGCCGAGTCGCTGCTGCCGGAGCGCGGGATCGGCCGCTACATCCAGGCGCAGATGGATCTCGGCGCCACGCTGTGCACCCGCGCCCGCCCCGCCTGCGCGCGCTGCCCCTTCCACGACGACTGCGTCGCCCGTCGCGACGGGCGCGTGGCCGCGTTGCCGACCGCGCGCCCGAAGAAGGTGGTGCCGCGGCGTGGTGCGCGCTGTGCGGTGATCCTGCACCAGGGCGCGGTGCTGCTGGAGCGTCGCCCGCCGGCGGGGATCTGGGGCGGCCTGCTGGCGCTGCCGGAATTGCCCGCCGAGGTGGACGACGCCCAGGCCTGGAGCGCCCAGCGTTTCGGCCTGGCCACCGCCGCGCCCCGGCCGCTCGCACCACTCACCCACGCCTTCACCCACTTCGTGCTCGAGCTGCAGCCGCTGCTGCTGCACGCCAGTGCCATCCAAGGCTTGGCCGACGACGGCGCGCTGTGCTGGCTGCCGCTGGGCGCCCACGCCGAGGCCGCCCTGCCCGCGCCGGTGCGGCGCATCCTCGACGGCCTCGCGGCACCGGGCCTCTTCGACGAGGGCGCGCCCGCGCGCGGCGCCTGAGCCTGCGGGGAACGCACCGGCGCGCCGTGGCAAGTCGTGCGCGCTCAGGCCTTCTTCGGCATCAGGCCGTGCTCGCGCAGGAACTGCTGGAGGATCTCCAGCCGGCTGACGATATCGTCGAGCTCGAGCAGTTTCTGCTTGGCGAGCAGCGGAATGGGCAGCAGCTCGATGTAGCGCGCGCCCACCCAGGCAGCGTCGTCGAAGTCGTGCGGCGGCGGCAGGCGGTCGCCGAGCTCCTCGACGATCGAGCGCAGCAGCGGCAGAAGCTCGGCCTGCGCGGCGGGCACCGGCTCCGCGGGCGGCTCCTCCAGCCAGCGCACGCTGCCCACCAGGAGGCCGTCGCGCTCGAGCTCGTGGTCGACGATGCGGAAGCGCCGTCCACCGCGCACCAGCAACTCGAGCACGCCGGGCTGCTCCATGTCCCAGCGCTCGATCAGCGCCTCGGTGCCCACCGGGTGCGGCACGGCGGCTTCGCCGACCTCGTCGCCGGCCGCGATCAGGCAGACGCCGAAGGAGCCGCCCTCGCGCATGCAGCGCGTGACCATGTCCATGTAGCGCGGCTCGAACACGCGCAGCGGCAGTACGCCGCCGGGAAAGAGCACGGTCTTGAGCGGAAACAGCGGGAGGGTGTCGGGCGGCGGGGTCATGGGACGCTCCGGTGCGCAGGGGGCAGCGGTGCCGGCAGGCTTCAGCCGGCCTGCTCGCGATCCTCGCCCCAGCGCGCCATCAGGCTGTGCGGCACGCCGAGCTGGTCGAGGATGCGGGCGACGACGAAGTCGACCAGGTCCTGCACGGTCTGCGGATGGTGATAGAAGCCGGGGTTGGGCGGCAGGATGCACACGCCGAGGCGGGCGAGCTTGAGCATGTTCTCGAGATGGATCGCCGAGTACGGGGTCTCGCGTGGCACGAGCACGAGCTTGCGGCCTTCCTTGATGACGACGTCGACGGCGCGTTCGATGAGGTTCTGGCTGAGCCCGCCGGCGATCGAGGCGAGGGTGGCGACGGTGCATGGGCACACGACCATGGCGTCGGGCGGGTTGGAGCCGGAGGCCGGCGGGGCGAACCACTCCTCGCGGCCGAACACGCGCAACTGCCCGGGCGCGGCGGCGAAGCGCGCGGAAAGCTCGGCCTCGACTTCGGCCTGGCGCGCGGGCAGGTTCCAGTCCATCTCCTGGCGGGCGACGATCTGCGCGACCTGCGAGTACAGCAACCACACCCGGCAGCCCGCCTGCAGCAGGCATTCGACCAGGCGCACGCCGTAGGGCAGGCCGGAGGCGCCGGTGAAGGCGACGGTGATCGTGCGGGGAGGCGTCATCGAGGTGCGGGAAGGTCGGCGGATGGCGTGAAGCGTACCCCATCCGGCGGACGAGGGGCGCGGCTTCGATACGGTCGCGGGAAGCGGGCGGAGGGCCGCCTGCACTCGCGGCCCTTCGCTGCGCTCCGGGCTGCCCTCGGCCTTGCCGCGTCAATGCGTCATCGTCGGCTCGCACACCGCGCAGCTTTCCAGTGGGAGCGACGCAAGTCGCGATTGCACCGGCAAAGCTGCGTCGACGCGAATCC
>NZ_JTDM01000013.1:0-239263 GCF_000831325.1 Thauera sp. SWB20
CAGATAGGGGTTGACGAGCTAAGAATTGTGTCTATAATGGCGGTCTTTCCCGGGCGGGAATAGCTCAGTTGGTAGAGCGCAACCTTGCCAAGGTTGAGGTCGCGAGTTCGAGACTCGTTTCCCGCTCCAAAGAATTCGCAGGCTGGGCAGTGCCCAGCCAAGTGGCCCCGGGGCATTGGGGCAGCTGGCCGAAACGGTTGTGGCGCGATGGCAGAGTGGTTATGCAGCGGCCTGCAAAGCCGTGTACCCCGGTTCGATTCCGAGTCGCGCCTCCAGTAGTAAAAAAGTTGTAAAGAAGTATTGCGATGCGGTGCAAAAGAAGCTAGAATTTGCGCCCTGTCGTCAAAGCGGGAATAGCTCAGTTGGTAGAGCGCAACCTTGCCAAGGTTGAGGTCGCGAGTTCGAGACTCGTTTCCCGCTCCAGATGCACTGCTTCGGAGTTCCACTGAATTCCGCAAGTGGTTGAAAAAAGGGACTTCGGTCCCTTTTTTCATTCCAGCGGCGTCCGCTGGAAGCCACCCCCAGCCACGGATTTTTAGTACATTTTCCAGTACATCAATCGGGGCGAGCGGCGGTTCGGTTTCCTCCGGGTGTGGTCCCGCTGCTGGCGGTACATCTCTCCTCAATCCAACGAGACGGGGAGATGTACGATGCCTCTCACAGACACAGCAATCCGTCTGGCCAAACCCACCGGCAGGGACTACACGCTCAAGGACGGGGACGGCCTGGCGCTCTTCGTCGGCGCCAGCGGGGCGAAGAACTGGCACTTCCGCTTTTCCTGGGCCGGCAAGCAACCCCGCATCTCGCTGGGCACCTACCCCGAGATCAGCCTCAAGGAAGCCCGCGAACTCAGGGATCAAGCCCGCGCGCTCGTCGCCAAGGGCGTCGACCCCCGCATCCACCGTCGGCAGGAACGCAAGGCGGCGCTCCTCGCCGCCTCCAACACCTTCGAGGCGGTATTTCGATCCTGGCGCGACTTCAAGGCGCTGAGCCTCAAGGCCGGGCGCCAAAGCACCCTGTCGCAGGTCGACCGCATCTTCAAGAAGGACCTGCTGCCGACGCTGGGCCCGCAATCCATCTTTGAGATCACGCGCGCCGATTTGCTGGAGGTCCTGCGCAAGATCGAGCGTCGCGGCGCACACACGACCGCCGAGAAGTGCCGGACCTGGTTCAACCAGCTCTTCCGCTACGCGATGGTCGAGGTCGAGCTGCAGAGCAACCCGGCGGCGGATCTCGACATCGTGGCGATGCCGAAGCTGCGCGTGAAGCACAACCCCTTTCTGCGCATGGAACAGCTCCCGGCGTTCCTGGTGAAGCTGCGCCACTATGGCGGCGATCTCAACACGCAACTGGGATTGCGCCTGCTGTTGCTCACCGGCGTGCGTACCGGCGAACTGCGCTCCGCGGTGCCGGAGCAGTTCGATCTCGAGCGCAGCCTTTGGATCGTTCCCCCGGAGAACGTGAAGCAACTGCAGGAGCAGATGCGCAAGAAGAACAAGGACTGCACGGAGATTCCGCCCTACCTGGTGCCACTGCCTCGGCAGGCTGTTGCGATCGTACGGGAACTGCTCCGCGCCAAGTCCCCAGCCCAGCGCTACCTGCTGCCACACCGCAGCAAGCCTAGGGAGCGCATCAGCGAGAACACCCTCAACGCCGCGCTCAAGCGCATGGGCTACAAGGACCAGCTCACGGGCCACGGTATCCGGGCGACGGTCTCGACCGCACTCAACGAGTTGGGCTACCACAAGGACTGGGTGGAGGCGCAGCTTTCCCATGCCGACACCAATCAGATTCGGGCGAGCTACAACCACGCCGAGTACGTGGAGCAGCGCCGGGCCATGATGCAGGACTGGGCGGACCGCTTGGACCAGTGGGAGATGCAAGGCCTGCAGGCCGATCCGGAGATGGCGCCCTCGATGCCGCGGGACCGTCGGCTGCCGCCCGTTCCCGCCGTCGAGCCCCTTCCGATCCGCGACGGTCATGTGGAGAGCGCACCCGCCGAGGTGGCGGCAGGCGAGGGCGATGAGTTGGAGAGATCCCCGGTGCTCACGCTCGTCGCGCGCAAGGATCAGCGTCCTCAGCCGGTCTTGACCGACATCCAGCGCGAACGGGCCCTGGTGCTGGCGACCTTCGAGTCGCCCCACAACCTCCCGCTGCCGGCGTTCGCCAAGCTGGTGGGCAAGTCGCGCCATCAGATCAACCGAGACATCCAGGCCCGTCGCCTGCTGTCGCTCAGCATGGGCAACCGGGGGCAGCGCATTCCGGACTGGCAGCTGGATCCGGTGCGCCAGGACTTCACTCGTGCCGTCCTGGCGCGCGTCGGCGACCTCGACAGCTGGATGTTATATCGCGCCCTGTGCGAGCCGGTGGATGCGCTGGGCGGACTGTCCCCGCTGGAGGCGGTGGTCGCCGGCGCCGCCCGCGACGCCATGCATGCGGTGCTTGGCGTCCTGGGTCTGCTCGGCGAGCCAGAACGCGCGGTGACGGCACTGAGGCAGGTGGTCTAGTGCGAATCCGGTGATGACGCCCCGTCCAGATCGCCCATGCGCATCGAACCGACGCGCATGGCGCGCCGGGCGAACCGGGACACGCTGTCGCTGGCTTCGGCTTTCGGCCGCAGCAGGTAGGTGATCAACTGCGGCGATAGCCCGGCCAGCGGTCGCATCACCACGCCGAGCGGGCGATAGGCCACGATCTGTGTGGCCGGCGCCAAGCCGGTGCCGTAGCCTGCAGCCACGAGGGTCATCATCAAGGCGGAGGACGCGACGCGCTCGGCCACGATTGGGGCGTCGGTCACGTCGTGAAGGATGCGATCGACTTGCCGATGGATGCCCGTGCAGGCTGTCGGATCCCATAACACCATCGGGTAGCGCAGCGCCTCGGGCAACGGGATGTGCGTGTAGGCGAGGAGGGGAGAGCGCGCCGGCACTGCGAGCGCAAGCGGCTCCCGCCAGATGGGCTCGGCAGTCAATCCGCTGCGCTCCTCTCCTGACGTTGCCAACCCGACATCGTACAAGCCAGTCAGCAAGCCCTCGATTTGGCGACCAAGGATGGCTTCGGAGAGCGAAAGCTCAACGTCCGGCTCCTCGCTGCGTTGATGGGCCAGAAGATGAGCCAGTGGTGGCTGAACACCGGCATCGCTGATGGCAAGCCGGAGCCTGGAGGCGCCGGGAGCATGCGTCGACATTGGCATCGTCCAAGTGGATGATCTCCCGGAGATTAGCATTAGTGAGTTAAATTTAACGTGGTTTAAGATGTACTGATCTTCGACGCTTCTGCCGATGCAGAAGCGTCCGATACAACGCGGCCGTCCGGCCGGCTCCACCTCTTTCGAAGCTGAGCCCGCGCTCGCCTTTGGCGCCGCCGTGCGGGAGGCCCGGACCGCTCAAGGTATGGCCCAGGAGACGCTCGCACATCGTGCCGGGATCGAACGATCCCACATGGGCAAGATCGAGCGTGGGGAACACATGCCGACTCTGGCCTTGATCTTCCGAATCGCGCGAGCGTTGGGGTGCAGTGCGACGACGCTGATGGCGGAGACCGAGCAGAAGCTCGGAGAGCTCAAAGACGGGCAAGGATGATGGCGCAGTGGCGGGTTGGTTCAAAGCCGGAAATCCGCACTTCCTGACGGAGCGCAGGCTCAGCCTTGACGCGCACGCTGGGGCAGGGCGAGATTCACTGAGCAGCGAATATTCACTCTGAGTCGAACATTCGGTATAGTGCCGTTATTCGCTGTACAGGGAATAACGGCTGCCATGTTCCAGTCCCGCGCTATTGAACGCGTCCTCATCGAGCAGTTCCTGGAGTCGCTCCGGGGGCTGCCGGGGGTGCGCGCCGAGCCAGATGCGCTGGATTCTGCCGCCGAGATCGCTGATCGGGGATTCGATGCCAAGGTCGACCTGAGTGTCGCGGGCAAGTCGCTCGTCCTGCTACTAGAGATCAAGAAAGCCGTCTATCCCCGGGATGTACGCCAACTGCTTTGGCAGCTCAAGGCCCTGAATCTGGGACAGTACGTCGCCGATGCGCAGTCCCTGCTCCTGGCTGAGTCCATCTCCCCCGGCGCTAAGGAACTGCTTAGGGCCGAGCACGTTGGCTACTACGACAGCGGAGGAAGCCTGTTTCTGTCGGCTCCAGGCGCTTACATCTACATCGACAAGCCGCCCCCGAAGCCATTGGAGAAGTCGGTGCGCTCGCTGTTCTCCGGGCGACGCGCGCAGGTGTTGCACGCACTTCTGGTTCATCACGAGGACTGGTTCGGTGTCACCGAGGTAGCCGAACAGGCCCACGTCGCGCCATCGACCGCTTCGGATGTGCTGACCGAGTTGGACAAGTTCGACTGGCTTGTGTCGCGCGGGCAGGGGCCCGGCAAGGAACGCCATCTGCGCGAACCTGGTGCGCTGCTCGACGCCTGGGGCAAACAAGTCGCTTCCTCTCGCTCGCCGGCACTGCGTCGCTACTACGTGCCCGGTTTGAAGGCTGACGCTCTGATCGAACGGCTCGGGCAAGTCTTTGACGCGCACCGGGTCGACTATGCGGTGAGCTACGAAGCCGCAGCCCAGCGCTATGCACCGTTCCTGTCCGGCATCTCGCAGGTTCGCACATGGATGCTGCCCGGCTCCGCTGCTGACGCGGCGATAGCCGAACTGGATGCACGCGTCGTGAGCGAAGGCGCCAACCTCGCGGTCATCGAAACGAAGTCGGCTGGGGAGTTGCTGTTCCGCCAGCAGGTCGGCGGCGTCTGGCTGGCAAGCCCCATCCAGATCTATCTCGATCTGTTGCGCGGAGAAGGTCGCGCCAAAGAGATGGCCGAACATCTCCGCAGGGAAAAGATCGGTTTCTGATGGCCAAGCCCAAGACACTCGATTGCTACAGCGACCAGTACACGCAGGACTGCGAACGTGTCCTCGTGACGCTGCTGCGTGGGCTTGGACCTTGGAAAGAGTCGGTCTATCTCGTCGGCGGTCTCACACCCCGGTATTTGGTGAGGGCGCGGCCACCCGTCGTACCGGCGCACGCCGGAACGCTGGATGTCGATATCGTGATCGACCTGCAGATCCTCGCCGACACTGAGGCGTATCACACGCTCGAAGACAACCTGAGGAAGATGGGCTTCGAGCGTGCCGAGAACGACAAGCGGCAGAAGCTCTCCTGGCGCTGGCAAACCCGCACCGAACACGGTGCCCTCATGGTGCTGGAACTCCTGGCGGATGCGCCGGAGATCGCTGGCGGCAAGGTGCAGCCGCTCCCAACCGATGGCACGATCTCGGCCCTCAACATTCCGCATTCGTCCATTGTCTTCGACCTGCATCAGATCAGCGAGATCGAGGCGGAACTGCTTGGGGGCGATGGCATTGCCGTCGAGAGGATCAAGCATGCCAACCTGGTCAGCTTCACTTGCCTGAAGGCATTTGCCTTCGACCAGCGCTTCGAGCGAAAGGACGCGCACGACCTGATTTACTGCATCGAGCATGCACCCGATGGAGGCGAGGCGGTCGCTGAGGCGTTCAGAAAGGAGCGTGAAGGGAAGCACGGCGAGGTGGTCAAGAGCGCACTTGCCATTCTGCGGTCCCGGTTTGCGCAGGTTGGCGGGACCGAGGGCTATCGCAAGGATGGGCCCGTCGCGGTGGCCAAGTTCGAGTTGGGCGAGAGCGACGAGCCGGGGCAGCGCGAGGCGCGAGCCTTGAGGCAGCGGCAAGCGAGCGATGTCATCGATCGGCTCCTCATCCGGATCGGCTAATGGGAGAGGGTGGCATGAATTTTCCGGCAGACATCAGAGGGTGCGCGCCGCGGGGTAGTGCAAGAAAGGGGCCGATGACAGAGCACGGATCTTTGACCCATGCCGCCGAAGGCGCGGCGCTCGGCTTCTACTTTCAGTCGCTCCATGCGCTGCGTGGCATCCTGGAGCAGCCCCATGACGACGCCGCCGTGTGCCTCGAGCGGCTCGACGACGTGGAATTCGTCTCGAACGGCGAGCCGCTTTTGGTGCAGCTCAAGCACTCGATGAGCGAGAAACCGGCTGCTGTGACGCTGGCCTCGCGTGCGCTCTGGCGCACGTTCAAGGCATGGATCGACGTGCTGCCGAAGGTGGTTCTGGAGGCAACGCGATTCCAGCTTGTTACGGTGGCATCTCTTGATGCCGAAGGCGTCCTGGGGAGTTTGCTCACGGAGTCCGCCGATCGCGAATCCCTGCATGTCAAACTGCTGCAGGAGGCGCGAAGGGTTGTGGACGCGCACGAGGCGGCTAAGCACGCTGGAACCCCACCCCATGCGGATAGAGTAGGAGGCTGCATGGCATTCCTCCAACTTGACGAAGACACGAGGCGCTCCCTGCTGTCCAAAATCACCGTGCGGCCGGGCAGCAGCAATATCACGGCCATCAGTGGTGAAATTGCGGACTGCCTGGTGAATTTCCCGCCGCAACAGCGCCCTGTCCTCTGCACGCGCCTCATTGAGTGGTGGGACCTGCAGGTCATCTTCACCCTGTGCGGCAAACGGGAGCGTTTCATTACCAAGCTCGAGGTCCAACTGAAGATTGCCGAACTCGCCGGAGAAATTGAGCGCGACGAGCTACTGCCGGATTTCGAGACGGCTCTGTTGCCCACGGACCATGTTCCGGATTCCATGCTCACGCGCCAGATCGAGCTGGTAGGTGGAACTCCCAGTGATGTGCGGCTAGCCGTTCGTGAAGAATGGCGGGCGCGCTCGCAGCGGCACAAGTGGATATCGGAGCGCCTTGACATGGCATCGCGCATCGTCAAGTACGACAGCTTGCTTCAGGAGAGGTGGCAGGATAAGCACGAGCGAATGTGCGAGGAGTGCGGCGAAGAGGAGGAAACTCACAAACGCCAGTGCGGGCACCAACTTCTGCGCTGGTCTTATGACCTCGCGCACACCGAGGTGCGACCCTTCGCCCCCAACTGGAGTGCGACCTACTATGTGCGCGGCAGCTATCAGGTGTTGGCCATCGACTTGCTGGTCGGCTGGCATCCGGACTTCAGGAGGCTTCTGGGGTCCAACTCATGAACCGCGCGCACGACATCTATGCAGAGACAAACCCAGCGTACTGCGCTGCCGTGCTCGCTCAGTTCTGCGCGTCGCATAACGAGCACCGGGGGCGAGCCCCAGCGCTTGCTGTGGCCTATCTGGTGCTCCCCATCGTGCTGTCCGAGGATCTCGCCGAAACCTTCGACAAGTGTGTCAAGAGCACGGGTCTTCTCGTGTGGCTGGATCGTAGTCCGCGCATACGAGTTGGCTTGTCCGGGCGCGTGAACGCCACTTTGCCGGTGTCCACGGAGGCCATTCGCTTTGGGTGTATCGCCGGACTGCTGCGCTTGGAAGGCGAGGGGGCTATCGCCTCGTCGCACAGAAAACTGCCTGCGGCGGTTTCATCCGGTGTCGCTGGTCCGGCGCTGAAGCGAGCGCGGCTACTGGGTTCCTGGTTTGCCGAAGCCGGGTCTGCGCGCGCCGTGATGGAGGCTATGGGAGTATCAGTATGACGCGATGGAATATTGCACGTATCTTCTACCTCGGGATCGAAGGAGCGTTCCGAGAGATCGAGTTGGACGCCGGCAAGGTCAATGTGATCGCGGGTGCGTCGGGCACAGGCAAGTCCGCCGTGATCAAGACGCTGGATTACTGCCTGGGCTCTTCGAGCTGCGAACTGCCGGTATACGTACGACGACACTGTGTCGCAGTGGGGGTCAAGTGGGTGCGCGGGGCTGACGAGCTGATCTCCTGCCGTCTCGTGCCGCCAGTTGGGCAGCGCAGCAGCGATCACATGTACGTGACGACGGGGCGCGGCTTGTCAGTCCCTCGCTTGGTGGAACAGTTCGAGGGTCGGACCAATGTGGAGGCGGCCAAGACCCGGCTGGAGGAGGCATTCGGGATCGGTGACGTTGGTCAGCCAGATTCAACGGTGCCGGGACGGGAATCGCGTGATCGCGCGACGGTACGCCACGTTACGCCGTATGTGTTTGTGACGAAGGAGGTCATCGACAGCGAGACGGTACTGCTTCATGGGCTGGATGACAGGCGCAAGGCCGGCCACATCATCGCGACTCTACCGTATTTCCTTGGCGTGGTGACGGAGTCGACGGCCGCAGATGAGCGCCGGCTGAGGCAGGCGCGCAAGGCGTTAGACATTGAGGTCGCGCGAGAGAACGCGCGCAGGTCCAATGAGAGCTTGGTGAAGCAGCGCATGCGCATCCTGCTGACCGAGGCGAGCCAGATTGGATTGGCCGCTGCCCCATTCGAACAGGCCGACGAGTTCGAGTTGCTGGCGATGCTGCGAAGCGCGATGTCCTCAGATGCGAAGGCGATGCAGTATCCTAGCGAGGGGGAACTGGATGCGTTGCATGAACGCCGCCAGTCGGTGCTGTCAGAGCTGAACCAGACCAAGCGCAGGCACCGGGCGATGATGACTGCGGCTCAGGAATCGCTTAGCTATCAGGATGCGGTTCGCACCTCCGTCAAGGTGCGCCACTACGTCCCCGATGCGGTGGTGTCGAGCTACTCGAACACCGGCGAAAACCCGTGGCTGGAAGTCAGGGCGATGAGCATGCCCAACCCGACCGCCAAGGCTGGCGGTGACGGCACGACCAATCACGACAACGAGAACAACCTCGCCAAGTTCAAGAACGCCGATGTCATCGGCCATCCGGCCGGGATGGTGTTCAGCCAGTTCGCCAGCGCCTCCGGCTACACCTGCGCGGGGGCCGGCACGGCGTTCATGCCCTACCTGCTGAGCACGCTCGACACGCTGGCGTGGCGCTATAACGTCCCCGAATCGCTGTACCCGGAGGCGCTGATCCCCGGCCTGCGCGAGATCGGCACGCGCACGGCCCTGAACCTGTGGGGCAACGTCTATCCACGCGGCGGCTTCATGCACCAGGTGGACGACTACAAGAGCGGCGCCGTGGTGGCGCAGCGCGCGGGCGACATCGTGACCCGTCGCGGCCAGATCCATGTCTACCAACCGCTGCTCGCCAGTGCGCGCGACGGCTACTGGCCTGCCGGCGCGCTGATGGAAACCGATGCCTCGACGGGCAAGTGGCAGGAGCTGACGCCGACCCTCTCGAACACCTGTGCGGTGTTCCCGCACGGAAACACGCGCGTGCAGGCCCGGCAGGGCGACTACGCCTGGGCGCTGTGGCGGCCCTATAGCTGCTGCCGGCGCCGGGGGCAGGTCTTCCTCGGCAGTGTGGATTTCATGTGAGGCGTGTCCGATGAAAGCACTCCTATCCCGCCTCGCCCAGCAGGCCAGGCCCCACATCCTGGCCATCGCGCTCATCTGCGCGGCAACGATCGCGGCGGCTGGCGTCGCTTGGGCGCAGACCCGCAGCGGCGTGCAGCACCAGGGCAGCGTCATCGGCGACGACGTGCTCTACAGCATCGGCGGCGGCCGCGCGGTGTCGATGGGCGGTGCGGCCAACATGCACTCCATCGGCGTCGGCGTGGGCTGGAACAGCAACCTGATCTGCGGCGACATGAGCATCACCACGACGCTGCAGAACCAGCTGAACGGCATCACCAACGGCTTCCAGGCCATCATGTCCTCGGTGATCCAGAACGCCACCGCAGCCGTGGCGTCGCTGCCGGCGCTGATCATCCAGCGTGCCGATCCGGGGCTCTACAACCTGCTGACCAACGGCGTGCTGCAGGCACGGCTCGATTTCGACCGCAGCAAGCTGACCTGCCGCGCCATCGCCAACCGCATGGCCGACATGGCCGGCGGCCAACTCGGCTGGGACCAACTCGCCGAGGGCATGGCGCTGAAGCAGTCGGTTGCCAGCACCGATGCCGTGTCGGCGATCGACGAGGCCGAGGCGAACCGGGGCAACAACGGCGTGCCCTGGGTGGGCGGCGACAACGCCGGCGGCGCCGGCCAGCCCCCGGTGCGCGTGGTCGGCGACGTCACCCGCGCCGGTTACAACCTCATCAACGGCCGCAGCGTCACCGACACCAGCTCGATCGCGCCGTCCAGTTGCAGTGGCAACCTGGCCTGCCAGACCTGGAGCTCGCCCGATGCCGCCGCGGCCTGGGCGGTGCGCGTGCTGGGTGAACAGGAGCAGCGCACCTGCGATGCCTGCACCAAGACCGTGACCACGCCGGGCGTGGGCCTGACCCCGCTGATCCAGGAGGCGTACGAGGACAAGCTGGAGGTCCTGCAGGAACTGGTGGCCGGCAGCCGCCCCACCGGCTTCGACAACCTGCAGGCCGCCGGCAGCGCCTCGCTGCCGGTCACGCGCGGCGTGATCGAGGCGCTGCGCGACGAGCCCGACCAGGACCTCCTGGCGCGACGCCTGGCCTCGGAGGTCGCGCTCGCCAGCGTGCTGGAGAAGGCCCTGCTGCTGCAGCGCACGCTGCTCACCGGCCGCAAGGAGCCCAACGTGGCCGCCAACGAACTGGCCCAGAAGGCCGTCACCAACGAGAGCGACATCCTCGACCGCGAGATCCACAACCTCAAGACGGAGCTGGAACTGCGCCGCGAGTTGGCGAACAACTCTCCGATGGCGATCATCCAGCGCCACGGCACGCGCGCGGCCGGTTCGCGTGGCGTCTACGAGGGTGACCCGGTGCGCAACCGGCTCGACGAGCTGCAGCGGCCGCCGTCCGGCGGGAGCAACCCGTGAGCGCGGGATGGTGGCGCCTGCGCTGGCTGTTCAACCGGCGCGTGGGCCTGGCACTGCTGTGGACCGTGCCGCTGCTGATCGCGGCCGTTGCCGTCAATATGCTCGGCATCAGGATCGCCGGCGGCATCGAGGGCTGGCAGCGCTGGATGGATGCCCACGCCGGCGTCTTTCTAGTCTGGCGGCTGCTGCTGTACGGCGTGACCGTGTGGGGCTGGCTGTGGATGCGCCGGCGCCTGCGCGTGCGGGAGCCGGACGCGGTCGCCGGACAGCGATTGCTGCGCGTGGAGATCGCGGCCGTCGTTGCCGTGGTCGCGCTGGAAGCAAGTCTGCTGATGCAGGCCGCGTGATGCGGGGTTCGCGATGACGCTCCTTACGACCGATTACCTCGAGTACTACCTGACGCTGGTCTCGTGGATCGTCCACAACGGCATCTGGGCGGTGCTGGTCGCCAGCGGCGTGTTCGCCATCCCGTTCCTCGCCATCGTGATCCAGGAGTGGCTGAGGGCTCGCGCGGAAGGCGCGGACGAAGGCAACAAGGGCGTCCTGTCCTCTGCCCGCATCGAGAACCGCGTGTTCGTCGCCATCGCGGTCATCATGTTCGCCGGCATTCCGTTCATTGACGTCGATTTCAACACGATCCGTTACGACCGCTCGCGCTCGGCGCAGTGCCAGGTGAATGTACCGGAGCCGACCGACACGGGCTGGTCTCAGTCCTTCAGCACGATCAACGACCAGTCGGCCAAGGTACCGGTGTGGTGGTTCGCGATGCACGCGATCTCGCGCGCCGTCACCGGTGCCTCGGTGACGGCGATCCCGTGCGGCACGGACCTGCGGCAGATCCGCATGGACATCGACGCCACCCGCATCGACGACCCGGTGCTGGCCCAGGAGGTGAGCGACTTCACCCGCGACTGCTACGGGCCGGCGCGCGCCAGGCTGTTCATGACCCGGCCGAACCTGAACGAAGAGCAGATGCACGACGTGACCTGGATCGGCTCGAACTACTTCGTCGGCACCCCGGGCTTCTACGACAGCTACCGCTCCAGGACGCCACGCGACGCCTGGCCCTACGACAGCGCCCGTGATGCCGGGCTGGCCGAGGTGCCCAGCGGAGGCGGCTATCCGACTTGCGAGCAGTGGTGGTCCGATGGCGGCCACGGCCTGCGGGCGCGGCTGCTCGCCCAGGTCGATCCCGGCTTGCTGACGCGGCTGGCGGGCT
Organism: Thauera sp. SWB20; assembly: GCF_000831325.1. Taxonomy (NCBI): domain Bacteria; kingdom Pseudomonadati; phylum Pseudomonadota; class Betaproteobacteria; order Rhodocyclales; family Zoogloeaceae; genus Thauera; species Thauera sp. SWB20. Next base: position 11,851 of record NZ_JTDM01000013.1, read on the forward strand.
GGGCGGGTTTCCTGAGCCAGGCCGAGGTGGGCGACTCGGTGATCCGCGCGATCGCATCGCCGCGCCAGCAAAAGCTCAACCGTGGCGCGATCTATTCGGACTACGGCGGGCAGGTCGACATGACCGTGTCCAACGTCGTCACCCGCGCCGCCGGCGACGTCGGCTTGACCATCGGGTCCCTGGGCTACTTCCCGGCGATGGACGTGGTGCGCCAGGCCCTGCCCATGGTGCTGGCCCTGCTCAAGATGGCGTTGGTGATCTGCATCCCGATGGTGCTGCTGATCGGCACCTACGACCTCAAGACCGTGGTCACCGTGAGCGTGGTGCAGTTTGCGCTGTTCTTCGTGGACTTCTGGTTCCAACTCGCGCGCTGGATCGACTCGACGATCCTCGATGCGCTCTATGGCTCGGGCTTCGGCTGGAACCGGCCGCACGCCAACTTCGATCCGCTGATCGGGCTCGACAACGCCTTCGGGGACATGCTGCTCAACTTCGTGATGGCGGCGATGTTTATCGTGCTGCCAGCGTTCTGGATTGGAGCCCTTACATGGGCTGGAATCCGCGCAGGAACCATCGCAAACAGCTTCTCGGAAGCCACCAAAGGAGCAAGCAACGCCGGCGGAAAAGGCGCTGGAGCAGTCTCGAGCAAACTGAAGTAGGGAGGCCCTGGGCCTTAATCCTCCTCGTACATCTCGTGCGATGTGTCGTTGTAGAGGTTCGGGTCATACCCAGGTTTCTTCCTGAGTGTCTCCAGCGTCGTGAACGAATGCTCGTCCTCGCGATCTGTGGAGGTTTGCCCAGCCGTCCAAGCGGCAGCTACGACAAACACCAGCAGCAGCGCGATCCAGAACGCGGCGTACAGCAGTGCTCCAAGCACGGCCAGCTTGACGATCCACAGCAGCGCCGTGGCGCTACCTGCTGGCATGCCTCGCGCAATCAGCCAACCGGACACACCTCGTTCTTGACGCATGAACCCACGCCACAACCCGCCCAGCCAGCGGCCGAGGCGCTCTGCATTACCTGGACGGGTTTTCGTGGTCATGGGCCTCACCTGCTACATGCGTGATCCAGTTATTCCGTTTTGCTCCAATCCTGCTGGCTGGCTGCCATCAACGCGTTCCAATCGTCGGGCGGATTGCCCCGCCCCAGCATCTTCTCGAAGACCGCATACGGATCGGACTTGCTGCCCGCCGACCGCAGGGTCTGCTCGTCGTTGACCCAGGCGTAGACGATCACCTTCGCCTTGGAGTCATAGCGGAAGAACAGGCGGAACCGCCGTCCGATCTTCGCACGTCGCCAATGCCGGTACGCAGGTCCCAGGGTGTTGCCCTGACGGAACTCGTCGCGTGCCGGATCGCTCGGCACACCGTCCATGATCAACTGGCTCAGCGCGCGGAACAACTTGACGTTGGCGTTGCCTGCGAACCCCCGTGGGTCATTCCGCTCCGCCCGCTGCGCCGCCGCGTGCAGTTTGCGCAACTGCTCGACCACACCCTCGTGGAACAGCAGCGTCCAGCCGTGACACTCCATCAGAGCGCCACTTCCCCATCGATCTCTTCATCGAGGTTCACGGCGTGGCCGGCATTCGCCAACATCGCGCGGACGAGATCGTCCGGCAAGGACTGCAGGTGCCTTCCGGCGCGGATGTCGGCTTCCAGCAGCCCCAGGAATGCACCGATCGCCGGATCTTCGTGTTCGAACTCGGCGCGCGTGACGACGACTTCGCCGCCGCGCAGCTCGAATGCCACCTTGCCGCCGGTATCGACGCCCAGCGCCTGCCGGATCGACTTGGGTAGGGTGATCTGTCCCTTTGACGTAAGTGTGGCGAGTTCGTGGATGCTGGACATGGCCAAACTCCTGCTCTCAGTAGCGACACCTTCAATGTAAGGATAATTCCTTACTACGTCAACCGGCGCACGTCCGGACATATCCTGTTTCAGCGCGTCGAGCATGATGTCGGGCCTGCAGTGAGAAAGATCTCATCGTAGGCGCGGCACAGCCAGCCTTCCGCCCTCAATCCGGAAAGGGCCAACACCGCATTGGCTGTAGTTGGACGAGCGTGGCTGTCATATACCCAAACGGTTCCGGTAGGGGTGGAAAGGCTGGGAAGGGGCAATGGAAGGGGAGCAAGGGGAAAGGCCCTACCCGAAAAGGCCAAAAGGCCAAAAGACCCTCCTTCCCGCCACGACCACAGGGATCGCCACCATGCTCACGCTGTTCCAGCGCAAAAAGACGCCACCATCGACTGGTACCTCGTCGTCCGGCCCTGCCGATGCGTCCAAAGGGCTGACGCGGCCGCAGTCGGCGGCGGCACTGCTGGCCACGCCGCGGCGCCAGAAACTGCTGGAGCACATCTGGCAGCGCACCTCGCTCTCCCGGCGACAGTTCGCCACGCTCTACCTCGCACCGCTGGAACGCTACGCCGAACTGGTCCAGCAGTTTCCCGCCTCGGAAGCGCATCACCACGCCTATCCGGGCGGCATGCTGGACCACGGTATGGAGATCGTCGCCTACGCGCTCAAGCTGCGGCAGTCGCACCTGCTGCCTGCCGGCACCACGCCGGAGGCCCAGGCCGCCCAGGCGGAAGCCTGGACCGCCGGCACCGCCTACGCCGCTCTTCTACACGACATCGGCAAGATTACCGTGGATCTGCATGTGGAGTACGCAGACGGCACGATCTGGCACCCCTGGCACGGCCCGTTGCAGCGGCCGTACCGCTTCCGCTACCGCCAGGAGCGCGAATATCGGCTGCATGGCGCCGCGACCGGGCTTCTCTACGCCCGGGTGCTCGACCCGAACATCTTCGACTGGCTCAGCCTCTATCCCGATCTGTGGTCAGCACTGCTGTTCGTACTGGCCGGACAGTACGAACACGCCGGCACACTCGGCGAACTGGTCGTGCAGGCCGACCAGGCATCGGTCGCCCATGAACTCGGCGGCGACCCTGCGAAGGCGATGGCCGCCCCGAAGCATGCACTGCAGCGCAAGCTCCTCGACGGCCTGCGCTTCCTCCTGCGCGAGGAGTTCAAGCTGAACCAGCCGCAAGCCTCGGATGGCTGGCTGACCCAGGATGCCTTGTGGCTGGTCAGCAAGACCGTCTCCGACAAGCTGCGCGCCCACCTGCTGTCGCAGGGCATCGAAGGCATCCCGTCGAACAACACGGCGGTGTTCAACGTGCTGCAGGATCACGGCATCGTGCAGCCGACTGGGGACGGCAAGGCCATCTGGAAGGCCACCGTCACGAGCGACGCTGGGTGGTCGCACAGCTTCACCTTCCTCAAGCTGGCGCCGGCGCTGATCTGGGATGCCGGCGAGCGGCCGGCGCCGTTCGCGGGAACGGTGCGCATCGAACAGGATGAGGCATCGCCCGAGGCCGGCCCACCGCCGGCGACGCCGACCACCGTGACCGCTGATGCCGCCGCAGTCGATGCCGCTCCCGTGACCGTCACTCCTGACATCGTTCCGGCGGATCCGTTTTCCGGCCTGCTGGAAATGCTCGATGAGCCGCCCATGTCGTTCGCGCCCCCCTCACCCAACACCTCGGCCGGTACCGAGCCACTCGCCCCGCCACCCCTAGCAGCAGCGACCGCACCTGCCGACGTGCCGTCGATCGCCTCGGAAGTGATGGTCCCGTCCACGATCGAGCCCTCCGGCGAGCATTTCATCGCCTGGCTGCGGCACGGCATCCACACCCGCAAGCTCATCATCAACGATGCCAAGGCCCTGGTGCACACCGTGGCCGACACCGCCTATCTGGTCAGCCCCGGCGTGTTCCAGCGCTACGCGCAGGAGCACCCCATGGTGGCGAAACAGGCCAAGGAAGCCGAACTCGCCGACTGGCAATGGGTGCAGAAGCGTTTCGAACGCCTGCAAGTACACCGAAAACAGCCCAACGGCCTGAACATCTGGACCTGCGAGGTGACGGGGCCGCGCAAGTCGCGGAGGCTGCATGGCTATCTTCTCTCCGACCCTGAGCGGCTATTCAGCGACGTTCCGCCCAACAATCCCTACTTGCAACTGATGTGACAGCATTCGGCCTACGCCACTCCGACATCAACAGGCCGCGCCGCCCATGACCTGCGCGTCTCGGTCCGGGGACAGGGCGTCCTCGGAGAGTTGGGCAGCCGACTCCCGCGAGCTTCATCATCTAGAGTTCGGTCGCCGTTTCCAGTGTTTCGGAATCAACGCCTCCCCGGACGCACGGGTCCAGCGCGCCTTCGTCGCCGCCACGTAGCGAGGATCGTCTTTAAAGTATGCATGCTCCAGCAGCAACACCTGCAGCCCCTTGCGCGCCTCGACCTGACTGAACAGGAAGTCGATGTGCTGGCGCATGGCTTGGAAATCCTCGTCCCCCTCGCTGATGGCAATCACGTCGCGCCCCGCACGGTCAGCACCTGCCTCCGGATCATCGTCTTCAACGCTGCCGACCACGACGGCCTTCTCTTCCTCGCCCTTGTTCGGGAAGTACGGGCGGCTGAGTTGGTCCAGCACGAGCAGTCCCGGCACGGGGCGTTGTTCTTTCTCGAAAAAGCGCTGAAAACCGAACGCCAATGCAACATGGACCGCCAGCCAGTTCTGATCTGAGCCCAGATCAGCCATGGACAGAATGGCGCCGCCGGGTCCCGGCTCAACGATGCTCACTTGTGGCACCCTGGAGGAAAACTGCAGTTCCGCATCGACACACGGCTCCACTTTCGGTAGATCCGCAAAAGCCTCGGAAGCGAATCGCGACACGTCCGCTTCGGCGCGCTGGAGACGTACGCGCCGGCTGTCGTTGTCCAGGCGTGTTTCCAGTTCCGCGATCTCCTCGCGCAACGCACTCAGGTCCTTCCCAGGACGCAGCAGCTGGTCGTCTAGCGTTTCCAGGAAGAAGCTAGCTTTGCCTCGGAAATACGCCTGGGCCTGCGCCAGATCAGTAAGGCGCCTGCCCTCCTGGATTTGACTCAGGGCCGAAGCAATGCGCGCATCCAGTTCCCGCAGTTGGGAGCTCAGGGTCTGTATCCGTTCCGCGAGCATACTTACCGAAGCGTCGAGTTGCGGTCGGATACGGCCGACCTCGCTGGCCTCGGCGCGGATCGTTTCCAGGGAACGCTTGAGCGCCAACGCCGCGGACGCACCAGCCGTGGTGTCCGACTGGCATATCGGACAGGTCGAGGGAACCTCCAACAGATTTAAGTGTTCTGCGATGTGCAGCTTGTCGTGCTGCTTGGCCACCGCATCCTGATAGCTAAGCGATTCCTGAGCCGCAGTCATCATCGCCCGGTGCCTGCGCTTGGTCTGGTTCAGCTCTGACAGCACCGACTGGCGGCGTTCATGCAACGCATCCAGTTCCCCCTCGCTAGGATACTGCATCGCCTTCGCATCTGAGGACATCGCGCTTCGCAGCATCGCCAGCAACTCGAACTCGTCGGCCTGTTCGAATGGGGCAGCGGCCAATCCAATCTGGCTCGCCTCGGTCAGCAGGATGCGCATGCGCTGCTTCACCAAGCTCTCATTGGACCTGCGCGCGTTCTCTCGCGCGACCTCAATGTCTAACGCCTTGCGCGCCTGCCTCAGCCGGCGCTCATCTGCGGCCGTCGACTCCGTCACCACGCCAAGGAAATACGGTAGAGTCGCGATGATGTGGCCGGCCTTGCGCCTGTCATCCAGCCCATGAAGCAGTACCGTCTCGCTGTCGATGACCTCCTTCGTCACAAACACATACGGCGTAACGTGGCGTACCGTCGCGCGATCACGCGATTCCCGTCCCGGCACCGTTGAATCTGGCTGACCAACGTCACCGATCCCGAATGCCTCCTCCAGCCGGGTCTTGGCCGCCTCCACATTGGTCCGACCCTCGAACTGTTCCACCAAGCGAGGGACTGACAAGCCGCGCCCCGTCGTCACGTACATGTGATCGCTGCTGCGCTGCCCAACTGGCGGCACGAGACGGCAGGAGATCAGCTCGTCAGCCCCGCGCACCCACTTGACCCCCACTGCGACACAGTGTCGTCGTACGTATACCGGCAGTTCGCAGCTCGAAGAGCCCAGGCAGTAATCCAGCGTCTTGATCACGGCGGACTTGCCTGTGCCCGACGCACCCGCGATCACATTGACCTTGCCGGCGTCCAACTCGATCTCTCGGAACGCTCCTTCGATCCCGAGGTAGAAGATACGTGCAATATTCCATCGCGTCATACTGATACTCCCATAGCCTCCATCACGGCGCGCGCAGACCCGGCTTCGGCAAACCAGGAACCCAGTAGCCGCGCTCGCTTCAGCGCCGGACCAGCGACACCGGATGAAACCGCCGCAGGCAGTTTTCTGTGCGACGAGGCGATAGCCCCCTCGCCTTCCAAGCGCAGCAGTCCGGCGATACACCCAAAGCGAATGGCCTCCGTGGACACCGGCAAAGTGGCGTTCACGCGCCCGGACAAGCCAACTCGTATGCGCGGACTACGATCCAGCCACACGAGAAGACCCGTGCTCTTGACACACTTGTCGAAGGTTTCGGCGAGATCCTCGGACAGCACGATGGGGAGCACCAGATAGGCCACAGCAAGCGCTGGGGCTCGCCCCCGGTGCTCGTTATGCGACGCGCAGAACTGAGCGAGCACGGCAGCGCAGTACGCTGGGTTTGTCTCTGCATAGATGTCGTGCGCGCGGTTCATGAGTTGGACCCCAGAAGCCTCCTGAAGTCCGGATGCCAGCCGACCAGCAAGTCGATGGCCAACACCTGATAGCTGCCGCGCACATAGTAGGTCGCACTCCAGTTGGGGGCGAAGGGTCGCACCTCGGTGTGCGCGAGGTCATAAGACCAGCGCAGAAGTTGGTGCCCGCACTGGCGTTTGTGAGTTTCCTCCTCTTCGCCGCACTCCTCGCACATTCGCTCGTGCTTATCCTGCCACCTCTCCTGAAGCAAGCTGTCGTACTTGACGATGCGCGATGCCATGTCAAGGCGCTCCGATATCCACTTGTGCCGCTGCGAGCGCGCCCGCCATTCTTCACGAACGGCTAGCCGCACATCACTGGGAGTTCCACCTACCAGCTCGATCTGGCGCGTGAGCATGGAATCCGGAACATGGTCCGTGGGCAACAGAGCCGTCTCGAAATCCGGCAGTAGCTCGTCGCGCTCAATTTCTCCGGCGAGTTCGGCAATCTTCAGTTGGACCTCGAGCTTGGTAATGAAACGCTCCCGTTTGCCGCACAGGGTGAAGATGACCTGCAGGTCCCACCACTCAATGAGGCGCGTGCAGAGGACAGGGCGCTGTTGCGGCGGGAAATTCACCAGGCAGTCCGCAATTTCACCACTGATGGCCGTGATATTGCTGCTGCCCGGCCGCACGGTGATTTTGGACAGCAGGGAGCGCCTCGTGTCTTCGTCAAGTTGGAGGAATGCCATGCAGCCTCCTACTCTATCCGCATGGGGTGGGGTTCCAGCGTGCTTAGCCGCCTCGTGCGCGTCCACAACCCTTCGCGCCTCCTGCAGCAGTTTGACATGCAGGGATTCGCGATCGGCGGACTCCGTGAGCAAACTCCCCAGGACGCCTTCGGCATCAAGAGATGCCACCGTAACAAGCTGGAATCGCGTTGCCTCCAGAACCACCTTCGGCAGCACGTCGATCCATGCCTTGAACGTGCGCCAGAGCGCACGCGAGGCCAGCGTCACAGCAGCCGGTTTCTCGCTCATCGAGTGCTTGAGCTGCACCAAAAGCGGCTCGCCGTTCGAGACGAATTCCACGTCGTCGAGCCGCTCGAGGCACACGGCGGCGTCGTCATGGGGCTGCTCCAGGATGCCACGCAGCGCATGGAGCGACTGAAAGTAGAAGCCGAGCGCCGCGCCTTCGGCGGCATGGGTCAAAGATCCGTGCTCTGTCATCGGCCCCTTTCTTGCACTACCCCGCGGCGCGCACCCTCTGATGTCTGCCGGAAAATTCATGCCACCCTCTCCCATTAGCCGATCCGGATGAGGAGCCGATCGATGACATCGCTCGCTTGCCGCTGCCTCAAGGCTCGCGCCTCGCGCTGCCCCGGCTCGTCGCTCTCGCCCAACTCGAACTTGGCCACCGCGACGGGCCCATCCTTGCGATAGCCCTCGGTCCCGCCAACCTGCGCAAACCGGGACCGCAGAATGGCAAGTGCGCTCTTGACCACCTCGCCGTGCTTCCCTTCACGCTCCTTTCTGAACGCCTCAGCGACCGCCTCGCCTCCATCGGGTGCATGCTCGATGCAGTAAATCAGGTCGTGCGCGTCCTTTCGCTCGAAGCGCTGGTCGAAGGCAAATGCCTTCAGGCAAGTGAAGCTGACCAGGTTGGCATGCTTGATCCTCTCGACGGCAATGCCATCGCCCCCAAGCAGTTCCGCCTCGATCTCGCTGATCTGATGCAGGTCGAAGACAATGGACGAATGCGGAATGTTGAGGGCCGAGATCGTGCCATCGGTTGGGAGCGGCTGCACCTTGCCGCCAGCGATCTCCGGCGCATCCGCCAGGAGTTCCAGCACCATGAGGGCACCGTGTTCGGTGCGGGTTTGCCAGCGCCAGGAGAGCTTCTGCCGCTTGTCGTTCTCGGCACGCTCGAAGCCCATCTTCCTCAGGTTGTCTTCGAGCGTGTGATACGCCTCAGTGTCGGCGAGGATCTGCAGGTCGATCACGATATCGACATCCAGCGTTCCGGCGTGCGCCGGTACGACGGGTGGCCGCGCCCTCACCAAATACCGGGGTGTGAGACCGCCGACGAGATAGACCGACTCTTTCCAAGGTCCAAGCCCACGCAGCAGCGTCACGAGGACACGTTCGCAGTCCTGCGTGTACTGGTCGCTGTAGCAATCGAGTGTCTTGGGCTTGGCCATCAGAAACCGATCTTTTCCCTGCGGAGATGTTCGGCCATCTCTTTGGCGCGACCTTCTCCGCGCAACAGATCGAGATAGATCTGGATGGGGCTTGCCAGCCAGACGCCGCCGACCTGCTGGCGGAACAGCAACTCCCCAGCCGACTTCGTTTCGATGACCGCGAGGTTGGCGCCTTCGCTCACGACGCGTGCATCCAGTTCGGCTATCGCCGCGTCAGCAGCGGAGCCGGGCAGCATCCATGTGCGAACCTGCGAGATGCCGGACAGGAACGGTGCATAGCGCTGGGCTGCGGCTTCGTAGCTCACCGCATAGTCGACCCGGTGCGCGTCAAAGACTTGCCCGAGCCGTTCGATCAGAGCGTCAGCCTTCAAACCGGGCACGTAGTAGCGACGCAGTGCCGGCGAGCGAGAGGAAGCGACTTGTTTGCCCCAGGCGTCGAGCAGCGCACCAGGTTCGCGCAGATGGCGTTCCTTGCCGGGCCCCTGCCCGCGCGACACAAGCCAGTCGAACTTGTCCAACTCGGTCAGCACATCCGAAGCGGTCGATGGCGCGACGTGGGCCTGTTCGGCTACCTCGGTGACACCGAACCAGTCCTCGTGATGAACCAGAAGTGCGTGCAACACCTGCGCGCGTCGCCCGGAGAACAGCGAGCGCACCGACTTCTCCAATGGCTTCGGGGGCGGCTTGTCGATGTAGATGTAAGCGCCTGGAGCCGACAGAAACAGGCTTCCTCCGCTGTCGTAGTAGCCAACGTGCTCGGCCCTAAGCAGTTCCTTAGCGCCGGGGGAGATGGACTCAGCCAGGAGCAGGGACTGCGCATCGGCGACGTACTGTCCCAGATTCAGGGCCTTGAGCTGCCAAAGCAGTTGGCGTACATCCCGGGGATAGACGGCTTTCTTGATCTCTAGTAGCAGGACGAGCGACTTGCCCGCGACACTCAGGTCGACCTTGGCATCGAATCCCCGATCAGCGATCTCGGCGGCAGAATCCAGCGCATCTGGCTCGGCGCGCACCCCCGGCAGCCCCCGGAGCGACTCCAGGAACTGCTCGATGAGGACGCGTTCAATAGCGCGGGACTGGAACATGGCAGCCGTTATTCCCTGTACAGCGAATAACGGCACTATACCGAATGTTCGACTCAGAGTGAATATTCGCTGCTCAGTGAATCTCGCCCTGCCCCAGCGTGCGCGTCAAGGCTGAGCCTGCGCTCCGTCAGGAAGTGCGGATTTCCGGCTTTGAACCAACCCGCCACTGCGCCATCATCCTTGCCCGTCTTTGAGCTCTCCGAGCTTCTGCTCGGTCTCCGCCATCAGCGTCGTCGCACTGCACCCCAACGCTCGCGCGATTCGGAAGATCAAGGCCAGAGTCGGCATGTGTTCCCCACGCTCGATCTTGCCCATGTGGGATCGTTCGATCCCGGCACGATGTGCGAGCGTCTCCTGGGCCATACCTTGAGCGGTCCGGGCCTCCCGCACGGCGGCGCCAAAGGCGAGCGCGGGCTCAGCTTCGAAAGAGGTGGAGCCGGCCGGACGGCCGCGTTGTATCGGACGCTTCTGCATCGGCAGAAGCGTCGAAGATCAGTACATCTTAAACCACGTTAAATTTAACTCACTAATGCTAATCTCCGGGAGATCATCCACTTGGACGATGCCAATGTCGACGCATGCTCCCGGCGCCTCCAGGCTCCGGCTTGCCATCAGCGATGCCGGTGTTCAGCCACCACTGGCTCATCTTCTGGCCCATCAACGCAGCGAGGAGCCGGACGTTGAGCTTTCGCTCTCCGAAGCCATCCTTGGTCGCCAAATCGAGGGCTTGCTGACTGGCTTGTACGATGTCGGGTTGGCAACGTCAGGAGAGGAGCGCAGCGGATTGACTGCCGAGCCCATCTGGCGGGAGCCGCTTGCGCTCGCAGTGCCGGCGCGCTCTCCCCTCCTCGCCTACACGCACATCCCGTTGCCCGAGGCGCTGCGCTACCCGATGGTGTTATGGGATCCGACAGCCTGCACGGGCATCCATCGGCAAGTCGATCGCATCCTTCACGACGTGACCGACGCCCCAATCGTGGCCGAGCGCGTCGCGTCCTCCGCCTTGATGATGACCCTCGTGGCTGCAGGCTACGGCACCGGCTTGGCGCCGGCCACACAGATCGTGGCCTATCGCCCGCTCGGCGTGGTGATGCGACCGCTGGCCGGGCTATCGCCGCAGTTGATCACCTACCTGCTGCGGCCGAAAGCCGAAGCCAGCGACAGCGTGTCCCGGTTCGCCCGGCGCGCCATGCGCGTCGGTTCGATGCGCATGGGCGATCTGGACGGGGCGTCATCACCGGATTCGCACTAGACCACCTGCCTCAGTGCCGTCACCGCGCGTTCTGGCTCGCCGAGCAGACCCAGGACGCCAAGCACCGCATGCATGGCGTCGCGGGCGGCGCCGGCGACCACCGCCTCCAGCGGGGACAGTCCGCCCAGCGCATCCACCGGCTCGCACAGGGCGCGATATAACATCCAGCTGTCGAGGTCGCCGACGCGCGCCAGGACGGCACGAGTGAAGTCCTGGCGCACCGGATCCAGCTGCCAGTCCGGAATGCGCTGCCCCCGGTTGCCCATGCTGAGCGACAGCAGGCGACGGGCCTGGATGTCTCGGTTGATCTGATGGCGCGACTTGCCCACCAGCTTGGCGAACGCCGGCAGCGGGAGGTTGTGGGGCGACTCGAAGGTCGCCAGCACCAGGGCCCGTTCGCGCTGGATGTCGGTCAAGACCGGCTGAGGACGCTGATCCTTGCGCGCGACGAGCGTGAGCACCGGGGATCTCTCCAACTCATCGCCCTCGCCTGCCGCCACCTCGGCGGGTGCGCTCTCCACATGACCGTCGCGGATCGGAAGGGGCTCGACGGCGGGAACGGGCGGCAGCCGACGGTCCCGCGGCATCGAGGGCGCCATCTCCGGATCGGCCTGCAGGCCTTGCATCTCCCACTGGTCCAAGCGGTCCGCCCAGTCCTGCATCATGGCCCGGCGCTGCTCCACGTACTCGGCGTGGTTGTAGCTCGCCCGAATCTGATTGGTGTCGGCATGGGAAAGCTGCGCCTCCACCCAGTCCTTGTGGTAGCCCAACTCGTTGAGTGCGGTCGAGACCGTCGCCCGGATACCGTGGCCCGTGAGCTGGTCCTTGTAGCCCATGCGCTTGAGCGCGGCGTTGAGGGTGTTCTCGCTGATGCGCTCCCTAGGCTTGCTGCGGTGTGGCAGCAGGTAGCGCTGGGCTGGGGACTTGGCGCGGAGCAGTTCCCGTACGATCGCAACAGCCTGCCGAGGCAGTGGCACCAGGTAGGGCGGAATCTCCGTGCAGTCCTTGTTCTTCTTGCGCATCTGCTCCTGCAGTTGCTTCACGTTCTCCGGGGGAACGATCCAAAGGCTGCGCTCGAGATCGAACTGCTCCGGCACCGCGGAGCGCAGTTCGCCGGTACGCACGCCGGTGAGCAACAGCAGGCGCAATCCCAGTTGCGTGTTGAGATCGCCGCCATAGTGGCGCAGCTTCACCAGGAACGCCGGGAGCTGTTCCATGCGCAGAAAGGGGTTGTGCTTCACGCGCAGCTTCGGCATCGCCACGATGTCGAGATCCGCCGCCGGGTTGCTCTGCAGCTCGACCTCGACCATCGCGTAGCGGAAGAGCTGGTTGAACCAGGTCCGGCACTTCTCGGCGGTCGTGTGTGCGCCGCGACGCTCGATCTTGCGCAGGACCTCCAGCAAATCGGCGCGCGTGATCTCAAAGATGGATTGCGGGCCCAGCGTCGGCAGCAGGTCCTTCTTGAAGATGCGGTCGACCTGCGACAGGGTGCTTTGGCGCCCGGCCTTGAGGCTCAGCGCCTTGAAGTCGCGCCAGGATCGAAATACCGCCTCGAAGGTGTTGGAGGCGGCGAGGAGCGCCGCCTTGCGTTCCTGCCGACGGTGGATGCGGGGGTCGACGCCCTTGGCGACGAGCGCGCGGGCTTGATCCCTGAGTTCGCGGGCTTCCTTGAGGCTGATCTCGGGGTAGGTGCCCAGCGAGATGCGGGGTTGCTTGCCGGCCCAGGAAAAGCGGAAGTGCCAGTTCTTCGCCCCGCTGGCGCCGACGAAGAGCGCCAGGCCGTCCCCGTCCTTGAGCGTGTAGTCCCTGCCGGTGGGTTTGGCCAGACGGATTGCTGTGTCTGTGAGAGGCATCGTACATCTCCCCGTCTCGTTGGATTGAGGAGAGATGTACCGCCAGCAGCGGGACCACACCCGGAGGAAACCGAACCGCCGCTCGCCCCGATTGATGTACTGGAAAATGTACTAAAAATCCGTGGCTGGGGGTGGCTTCCAGCGGACGCCGCTGGAATGAAAAAAGGGACCGAAGTCCCTTTTTTCAACCACTTGCGGAATTCAGTGGAACTCCGAAGCAGTGCATCTGGAGCGGGAAACGAGTCTCGAACTCGCGACCTCAACCTTGGCAAGGTTGCGCTCTACCAACTGAGCTATTCCCGCTTTGACGACAGGGCGCAAATTCTAGCTTCTTTTGCACCGCATCGCAATACTTCTTTACAACTTTTTTACTACTGGAGGCGCGACTCGGAATCGAACCGGGGTACACGGCTTTGCAGGCCGCTGCATAACCACTCTGCCATCGCGCCACAACCGTTTCGGCCAGCTGCCCCAATGCCCCGGGGCCACTTGGCTGGGCACTGCCCAGCCTGCGAATTCTTTGGAGCGGGAAACGAGTCTCGAACTCGCGACCTCAACCTTGGCAAGGTTGCGCTCTACCAACTGAGCTATTCCCGCCCGGGAAAGACCGCCATTATAGACACAATTCTTAGCTCGTCAACCCCTATCTGCGCTTTCTCGCGATCCGCTTCATTCTTCCGTCTCGCGCAGCAGCGGCATCGCGCGCCGCAGATAGTACCCCATCGACCATAGCGTGAGCGCGGCGGCGACGTAGATCAGCACTTCTCCGGCCAGGCGCAGGTCGAGACCGTACAGGGAGGCATCGAACAGCAGCATCGGGATCGCGACCATCTGCGCGGTGGTCTTGAGCTTGCCGACATAGGCCACGGCGACGCTGGCCGACTGGCCGACCCGCGCCATCCACTCGCGCAGGGCCGAGATGGTGATCTCGCGACCGATGATGACGACCGCGATCAGCGCATCCACTCGACCGAGCTGCACCAGCAGGATCAGCGCGGCGGCCACCATCAGCTTGTCGGCAACCGGGTCGAGGAAGGCGCCGAAGGCCGAGGTCTGGCCGAGCGCGCGGGCGAGGTAGCCGTCGAACCAGTCGGTCACCGCGGCGGCGACGAAGATCACCGTGGCGACGAGGTTCTGGGTCGCGATCGGCATCCACGATTCGGGGAGATAGAAGAGGCCGACGAAGACCGGGATCATGGCGATCCGCGCCCAGGTCAGCGCATTCGGAATGTTGAGCGGCATGCCGGAGGGCGACTCGCAAAGGTTCGGGGAGCGGCGAGTATATCAAGCGCCCATACGCGCGTAGGGACGGCCGCATTCCGTGCGCGCGCGCAGCGTGCCGAAAGTCCCGCCCTGCGGCGCTTCCGGTGCACACAGGCACGCGCGCGCTAGGTAAGATCCTCGACAAGCATCCATCTTCCTCGCATCGGCCGTTCCGGTCCCTTCCAATGCCTGCCCCCAGCTCCCTGGCCGCCTGGAAATCGCTCCAGCAGCGCCGTCGCACCCATCTCCCGCGCTCCCTGCGCGAGCGCTTCGCCGCCGATCCCGGGCGCGCCGCACGCATGCAGGCCAGCGCCTGCGGCATCACCCTGGATTACTCGAAGAACCTGCTCGACGACGACGAGCTGGTGCTGTTGCTGCGCCTGGCCGACGAGGCCGATCTCGCCAGTCGCATCCGGGCGATGTTCGGCGGCGAACGCATCAACACCACCGAGGTCCGCGCCGTCCTCCACGTGGCCCTGCGCTGCCCGCCGGGGGCACACTGGCCAGTCGGGGACCTGGACGTCGCTGCCGAGGTGCATGCGGTGCGGGCGCGCATGCGCACGTTCTGCCTGCAGGTGCGCGGTGGCGACTGGCGTGGCCACGGCGGCGAACGCATCACCGACGTGGTGAACATCGGCATCGGCGGCTCCGACCTCGGTCCGGCGATGGTGTGCGAGGCGCTCGCGGACCACGCCGGCGACGGCCCGCGCGTGCACTTCGTCTCCAACGTGGACGGCGTGCACATCGGCGACGTGACGCGCCGCTGCGATCCGCGCAGCACCTTGTTCGTGGTCGCCTCGAAGACCTTCACCACGCAGGAGACGCTCGCCAACGCGCACGCCGCACGCGCCTGGCTGGTGGGCGCGCTCGGCGACGAAGCCGCGGTGGCGCGCCACTTCGTCGCCGTGTCGACCAATGCCGCAGCGGTGCGCGACTTCGGCATCGACACCGCAAACATGTTCGGCTTCTGGGACTGGGTGGGTGGGCGCTTCTCGCTATGGAGCGCGATCGGCCTGCCCATCGCGCTCGCGCTCGGCCCCGATCGCTTCGACGAACTGCTCGCCGGCGCGCACGCGATGGACGAGCATTTCCGCACCGCTCCGCCTGCCGCCAACCTGCCGGTGCTGATGGCGCTGCTCGCCATCTGGAACGTGAATTTCCTCGACGCCGCCAGCCAGCTCGTCGCACCCTATCATCAGCGCCTGCACCGCCTGCCCGCCTACCTGCAGCAGCTCGACATGGAATCCAACGGCAAGTCGGTGCGCCGCGACGGCACGCCGGTGGATTGCCGCACCAGCCCCATCCTGTGGGGCGAGCAAGGCATCAACGGCCAGCACGCCTATTTCCAGCTTGTGCACCAAGGTACGCAGCTCGTGCCGGTGGATTTCATCGGCGTGCTCGATCCCGGCCGAGAGGACGAGGCCCTGCACCGCATCGCCTTCGCCAATCTGGTGGCGCAGGCCGAAGCGCTGATGCGCGGCAAGACCGCCGCCGAAGCCGAGGCCGAGATGCGCGCGGCCGGCGTTCCCGAGGAACGTATCGCTGCCCTGCTCCCGCACCGCGTGTTCCCCGGCAATCGGCCGAGCAACGTGCTGCTGCTCGATCGGCTCGACCCCTTCACGCTCGGCGCCCTGATCGCAGCCTGGGAGCACCGCACCTTCGTCCAGGGGGTGGTCTGGGATGTGAACAGCTTCGACCAGTGGGGCGTCGAACTCGGCAAGCAGCTTGCGTCGCGCGTGCTCGCCGAGCTCGACCCGCACGCGGCCGCCCCCTCGGCGGACGCCCACGACGCCAGCACGCGCGGCCTGATCGAGCGCTACCGCGCCCGCCCGCGCTGAGCGCCGCGGCGCGAGGTGCCTGCGGGGCGGCCTTTCTTGCGGGAGCGACGCGCGTCCTCGATCGCGATGGGCGAGGGCCATACGCGGCCACAGGATGCAAGCCTTCCCTCACCATCCCTTAGTCTCCCGCATGCTCGCCTTCCAGGACGACTACCCCGAGAAGCGCCCGAGAGGCAGCGAGCCGCCGCTGCGCTTCATCACCGCCGCGCTGTGGGGCGACGACCTCGACCCACGCCGCTCGGCCCGGTCCTCGAGATCCATGGGCGCTTCAAGGAGGTCAAGGGTCGCAAGGTGATCGTCGAGGCCAAGGCCGCGGCCGCTGGCGTGCTCGCCGCGCGCGGCGAAGTCGTCGCGGTGCGGATGCCCGGCAACTTCAAGGCCCGAAGGTTCGGACAAGCGCCGTCGCGAGCAGGGTGCGGGCGGGCGCAGGACGACACTAGCCTGCCAGCGCTGCCAGTAGCGCCAGCCGAGCTGCCACGCTGGCGCAAGTGGGCACGCGGCGAGCCCGCCTCGACCGCCGGATCGCCGGCAACGACGCCGCTTCCGCCATCGCACGACGCTGGCACGATTCCTGTTAGTCATCTTGGGACGAGGCTCGCGCGGCCCGCACGATCCATGCGAGCGCAGCGGGCCCGTCGGACAATCCACCCCGGAATGCGGCACCGCCGTATCCGCCCCCCCGCCGACCCCAGGGAGTGTTCCATGCAGAACAAGCTGCTCGCCGACAAGTACCCGATCCACGTGCTCGAACTCGGCAAGAACGAAACCGATCACGTCCGCCTCGACGACCTGCTCGCGGCGATCGAGGCCAAGGCCGAGGCGGACCCCACCGTGCGCCTGATCGCGACCTTCGACCATCTGAGCCACACGAAGCTGATCGGCGGCGAGATTCGCCCCGACATCCTGGCGGCGAAGAATCTCATCTTCTGTTTCGGCGTGAAGCTGCTCGATCCCAACATGATGGCGGTCCGCCCGCGCTCGATCGGCTTTGCCGAGTTGCCCGACCGCTTCGTCATCAGCTTCCTCGAGGCGCCGATGCCCGAGGCCAACCGCAAGATGATCGAGTGGGTCACCGCCCTGCGCAAGGCCGCCTGACAACCGAATCCGCCCGCTGGAGCGGGCGCGCGCCGCCACGTACCTTCATCCCCTGCACAGCCCCGACTCCGGCCCGATCGGCTACCTGCTCGCCGACCTCGACGAGCAGGAGGCGGTGGTCATCGACCCGCCCCCGCGCCAGACCGAGCTCATCCTGGCCCTCCTCAGCGAGCGCAGCCTGTGCCTGTGCCATGTGCTGCGGCCCCATGTCCATCAGGCAGACATGGCCGATTGCAGTGCGCCGTGCGACTGCACCAGCGCTCAGCTGATGGTCGGCGCGGGCTGAGTCAGGTTTCGCCGAGCGCTTCCGCCTCGATCGGACGGCCTCCCGCGACGCGCGCGGCGAACTCGTCGGCGAGCCGCTCGCTTTCCGCGATCGCGCGCCGCCACACCACCGCGCGTCCTGCGTGGTCGGCGCCATAGGTCTTGAAGTCGCGCCGATCAGGCAGCTTGGCGTTGGGCAGGCGGGCGATCCACTCGGCGTCCGGCACCAGCAGCACCACGTTGTCCAGGCGCGCGGTAGCGCGATGGCGCGTGCGCAGCGACTTGTCCAGCCAACCCGGAACGACGCTGGGCTGGAAATGCGGGTAGAGCACGAGCCGGGGCGCCTCTGCACGGGTTTCGTTGCGCGGCCGCCGCCCCATCGTCGTCTCGCCGTCCTCTTGGCTACCCGCATTCCCGGCCATCCTGCCGGGACTGCGCTCGCCCGCGCGTTGCGCTACCGCAAGGCTGTTCCCCTCCCCGCGCAGCAACGAGGCGTAATCCAGGTGCAGATGGTAGTCGGTGATGCCGCCATCCCAGTAGGCACCCGGCGGGGCGCCGGGAATGTCGTGCACCGCCTGCAGCCAGAACGGGATCGAGCAGCTCGCCACCAAGGCCTCGAAGGCGTTGTGCGGACCGAGCGCGCAGACGCGCCCGGCGTAGTCGTCCAGGGCGAAGGGCAGCGCGTCGCGCGGATCCGAGAACACCACGCGCTCGAGCCATTCGCCCATGCGGGCGCGGCTGTGCAGGTTGGCAGCGTAGGCGCCCGCATAGCCGGCGAGCGTGCGCAGCCGGCCCTCGCGCCGCAGCAGGGGATGCACGCCGCGGCTGGTGAAGAGGTGCAGCCTGTATCGGGGGTGGTGCAGCAGCTCGTCGCTGCGCCCGCCCAGATGGCTGGCGAGGCGCGCGCGGAAGGCGCGGCTGACCGCCGCCGCGCCGGGTTGGCGCACCGGGCGGCCGCTGGCGCGCGCCTTCTGCACCTCTTCGGCGTCGAGATAGCTCTCCTCGATGTAATGACGCGCCATCTCGGCGAGCTCGGCGTCCGCATCGGGCAGGCATGCGCTGGCCATGCGCCAGGCGCCGATCGAGGCGCCGAGCAGGTGCACCGGCGCACCCGCGCCCGCCAGCCAATGGCCGAAGACGAAGCGATCGAGCGGATTGAGGATGAGGCCCTTGGGGCCGCCGGCCGCGCCGGGGATCGCAAGGACGTCGGCGGGCGCCAAACCGCGCTCGCGCAACTGCGCACGCGCCGCCGGACCAGCCAGGATGCGCAGCGCCGGCTTCATCGCGCCGTCGCCTCCGCGCGGCCCCTCACGGCCTGATCGGCTCCCACCCCGGGTGGTCGTACTCGCGACCGTAGAAGTTCAGCGTCTCGGCGACCCGCAGCAGGCCGAGCCGCTTGGCTTGCAGGCGCGGCGCATCGCGCATGAGCCCGGCGCCATCGCTGATGTCGCCGAGCAGCCATTGCAGGTGGCGGCCGGGACGGCTGTGGAAGTCGCGCCCCTCGCTGATCATGGCGACCTGGCGCAGGATCTCGCCGGCGAGCGCGACCTGCGCAGCCTCGTCCATGGCCGGGTCGGACACGCGTGCGGCGACGGTCTCGCGCAGTTGCAGCATGCCGGCGCGCAGCTTCTCGTCGGCGGGGCGCGGCAGCTCGTCGGCCGATGCCTGCAGCCTGGGTTGCGGGCGTGTGTCGTCGGCGGCGAGAACGGGAACAGGGGCGGCACACAGCGCCGCGATGGCGGCGCTCAGGAAGGCGAGGCGCATGCACGATCTCCGGTTGGATGCGAACGGTCGCCATCCTACCCGGGCGGCCCCTGAAAGCGCTTGAACTGAATCAAGCCGCCACCGTGTCCTGCACCACGACGACACGTTGCCCGGGCGCATCGGCGTACAGCGTGGGTGCCTGCGCGGGCTCGGCCACGTGCACCACCGTGCTCCAGTCCGCGTCGTCCGGCAGCAGCGTGCCGAGCCGGTTGGGCCAACGCAGGATCGCCGCCTCGTCGAGTACGTTGCCCGCCATCCGGGGGAACAGCGCGAAGTACAGCAGGTCGGCCTCGATCAGCTCGTTGAGGAAGTGGGTGCCGAGCGAGACGTCGGGCACCAGGTGCTCGTGCATGGCGACGATCTCGCACAGCGCGGCGACGTGATTGATCTCGGAGAACAGCACCGGGATGCCGAGGAAGGGGTCCTTGGAACCCCAGCGCCCGGGGCCGAGCATCAGCACGCAGCGTCCGCCGGCGAGCGCGTTGAGGCGGCCGAGCGCGCGCGTCACCGCGAGGCGCCGGGGTTGATCGAGCGCGGCGAAGGCGGCCGGGCGCACCAGCACGATGCGATCGGGGCGGATCACCCGGCTCGGCCCGATGACCGCGCCGCGCGCCTCCAGCAGGCGCGCGGCGCCGGCCGGCGGCTCCACGCCCTGCACGCCCTCCACGCTGCGCACCTGCATCGGCCGGCACTGCAGCAGGTTGATGCGATAGCCGCCGTCGGGCACGAAATTGAGCGCGAACTCGATCTCCACCGGATGCGCGTAGGCGGTATGCAGCGCGCGCAGCAGCGTGCGCAGGTCGGCGACGAAATCGGTGTGGGCGATCAGCCCGTCGAAGGTCAGAAAGGCCGGACGGTCCTCGGCCTCGCGCGTCGTGAACAGCGCGTGCGGAAAATCCGCATGGCCGCGCACCAGCTCGGCGAAGGGGCCCGAGACCACCTCGCCGCGCTCCAGGTCGAGGCTGTCCATGCGGCGCTGGGCATGGCGCGCGATCGCACCGAAGCTGGTCTCCGGGCGCAGCTCGGGCGCATCGAGCGCGATCAGGCGGGTGTAGTCGTCGTCGGCGCGATCCACCGCACGCGTGCCGAGACCGGCGACCAGGCGCACCACGCCCGCCCTCATGTCGATGCGCGGGTTCCACGGATAGGGATTGACCGACAGCCCGACGCCGGCCGCGTGCGGGTTGAACCAGCGCCCGCCGGCGGTGCCCGAGACGCGCATGATCAGCAGCGCCATCTGCTCGTGCTCGTCGAGCAGGCCGCGGCGCTGGCGGTAGCGCAGCGCCGACTCCGACAGCGTGCTCGCATACACCTGGCGCACGGCGTCGAGCAGCGCGGCGAGGCGCTCCTCGCGGGTGCCGCGGTTGGCGCAGAACACGCTGTCGTACTGGCCGGCGAAGGCGTTGCCGTAGCGATCCTCCAGGCGCGAACTGGAGCGCACGATGAAAGGCCACTCGCCAAAATAATCCAGCATGCCCTCGAACTGGCGCAGGGTCGATTCGGGGAAGCGGCCGTGCAGGATGCGCGCACGCGCGCCGTCCTCGCCGTCGAGCCCGCGCAGGAAGCCCGCGGCGTCGCGTTGGCCGCGGCGCACCCACCACAGCCCGTTGAGCACGAAGAAGGTGTCGAAGACCTCGCTGCCGACATGGAAGGAGTCGTGCGCCTCGAGGCGGGCGTGCAGCGCAGGCGCGTCGCGGCGCACGATCGCGCGCGCGATCAGCATGCCCGCGGCCTTGCCGCCGATGGTTCCGATGCCGATCATGCGCGCGCGCACCGCGAGCAGGTCGTCGAGGTTCAGGTAGCGCGCGATCAGCTCCTGCAGGCCCGCCTCGTCGGGAAACAGCAGGCCCGCCAGGCGGGCGAAGGCGGCGGCCTCGCCGGCCAGCTCGGGCGCCCCGGCCGCGCGCAGGGCGGCGAAGGTTCGCGCCTGATCGAAGAGGCGCTGCCAGTGGCTGCGGATCTGTTCGTCCTCCAGCCCCTGCCAGCCCGAGCCGGCGAGGATCTCGGCCACCGTGCCGCTGTCGGCGACCGCGCGGAAGCGATCGCCCGGCTCCCAGGCGTGGATCAGGTTCATCGCCGCGGCCGAGCGGTGCTGCACCTTGATCGGCCGGATGTAGAGCCGATCGCGGCAGCGGAACACGTCGAGCAGGTACTGCGTCGTCTCGGTGATCATGTCCATGCCCGCGCGCGCATGTCGATGGCGCAGCACGCCGAAGTAGGTCACCGTGTCGAGGTCGAAGAGCCGCGGGCAGGTGAGGCGAAAGAAGTTGCCGAGCATGCGGTCGGACAGCCAGGCGTCGGCGAGGTCCGAAAGGCAGTCGAAGACATACATGGTCTCGCGACCGGCGGCCTCGATCACCGAATGCACCTGATCGACGAAGGCGTCGAAGCCGTCCTCGGGACGCGGGGTGAACAGCTCGGCGCCGCTGTCCCCGGCGAGCAGCGGAGGATGCGCGGCGAAACGGAAATAGATCAGCCGCCGTCCCTGCGCCTGCGCCGCGGCCGCATAGGGCAGCACCAGCGCGCGGTAGTCGTCCAGCGCCTGCACCTGCCAGACGATGTTGTCGCCGCGCGCCACGCCACGCAGCATGGCGTCGAGGTCGGGCAGGCCGGTGGTCGGGGCGAAGGTGGCGGGGAGCGTGGGAGCGGACTTGGCGGGAGACGTGGGAAGATCGGACGGGATGGGTCCGGCCGACGTCGGAACGGCAGAATTCATCAGGAGCTCCTCGGACAAGGCCTGCGAGCGCGATTATGCGCGCAAGCCCCGCGGGAACTTTCCCGCAGCTTGGCATTCTTCTTGCCTTGCAAACCGTCGAACGATCGTGCTGCGGCATCATCGGCCGGCGGCCGCGCGCCCTCGTGCCGGGAATCCGCCCCTTCCCGCCTCGCCTTCGAGTTCCGCAAGAGCCTAGACCGGCACCCGACGCATCACTCCCGACTCCTCACGCCCGAAATGTCCCGACAGCCCCTCGCCCGCATCCTGCTCCTCGCCCTGCCCGCCGTCCTGCTGCTCGCCTGTTCGTCGGAGCCGCCCGATACCCACCCGGACAAGCCGGTCACCCAGCGCCGCGACGCCTTCAAGGCCATGCTGCGCAGCACCGAGCCCATGAACACCATGCTCAAGGACCGGCGTTTCGACGCCGACCAGTTCGCCAGCCTCGCCGAGCAGCTCGCCGCGAAGCGGGACGCGCCGTGGAAGCACTTCGGCCCCGGCAGCAATTACCCCCCCACCAAGGCCCGCCCGGCCGTCTGGGAAAAGCCCGCCGAGTTCGAGCGCCGTCGCAGCGAGTTCATCACCGCCACCGACCGCCTCCTCGCCGCCGCTGCGGCGCGCTCGGAGGAACAGGCGCGCACCGCCCTCGCAGCCGTTCAGGACAGCTGCAAGGCCTGCCACAACGACTTCAGGCGCTGAGGCGGCAAGACTGCAGGCGCGATTGCGGAACCCGCGGTCCCACCGGGCGTCGTCGCATCTCCTGCGCCCGATCGCGACTCGCGTCGCTCCCACGGTGCGCTTCCGGAGACGCCGCGGTCTCGCGCAAGTGCGATTCCAGCGTACGAGATCCCGCCGGGCGTTCCCGAACCTCATGCGCTCCGATCGCGACTCGCGTCGCTTCCGTCCTTGGCCCTGCCGCCGACACTCAGCAAGCGGGTTGGTAGCGGCGGCCTTGCCAGCTTTCCCTCCGCGCCAGCTCTGCACTCAGCCGCGGGGCGAGCTCGGAGAGGCGGATGTTCCACTGCGGCGCCAGCTTCAACGCCGGGGGAACCTCGCTGCCCAGGCGCTGGAGCAGGATCGTGGGCGCAAGCCGCTCGACGAAGTCGGCCAGCAGCGCGATGTACTCGTCCTCGGCGAGCAAGGGTACGCTCGCGGGATCGCGCTCCCAGTCGCGTGCCATCGCGGTGCCCCTTACCAGCTGCAGCTGATGCAGCTTGAGCGCCGCCACCGGGAGCGCGGACAGGCGGCGCGCGGCTTCCAGCATGCCGGCGCGCGTCTCGCCGGGCAGGCCGAGGATCAGGTGGGCGGTCACCCCCAGGCCGCGCGCCGCGGCACGCCGGATCGCCTCCTCGCTGCAGGCGAAATCGTGGCCGCGGTTGATCCGGCGCAGGACTTCGTCGTCGCAGGACTCCACGCCGATCTCGAGCTCCACGATGTGCTCGCGCGCGAGCTCGGCCAGGTAGTCGAGTACTACGTCGGGCAGGCAGTCCGGCCGCGTGCCGATCGCGAGCCCGCAGATGCGCGGGTGCGCGAGCGCGGCCTCGTAGCTCTCGCGCAGGCGCGCGAACTCGCCGTAGGTGTTGCTGTAGGTCTGGAAGTAGGCGATGAAGCGCGCGGTGCCGGGATAGCGCCGGTCGAGGAAGCGCAGCCCGGCGTCGATCTGCTCGCCGATCGGGTCGCGGCGATCCAGGTAGCCGGGGGTGAAGCCGGCGTTGTTGCAGAAGGTGCAGCCGCCGCTGCCCAGGGTGCCGTCGCGGTTCGGGCAGGTGAAGCCGGCCGCCACCGAGACCTTCTGCACCCGCCCACCCCAGCGCCGCTTCACGTGGTCGTTCCAGGCGTTGTAGCGGCGCTCGCCGAAGGGCGAAACCGCGTGCGGCTCATCGACCGGATCCAGCACCGGAGAGTGAACGCAGGGAGAGACGAGTGCGGGAACCGGGTTCATGCGGGGAGCGAAAGTGGATGGACGGTGAAAGCGGCGCAGCCGGATGCCGCTGGCGAAGTTGCCGAGGCGCGAGTGTGCCGCCGATCGCCCGCGCAGCCCTTGACCGTGCGCAAACGCAGGCCGCTGGAGAAATCGCCCCGCGGAGCAGAATGGCTTGCGCGGAAGTGCCGCGCTTCGGAAGCCCTGCAGGAGCGGCAGCCCCGTTCATGCCATGCCGTGGTCGTCCTCGCCGATCAGCACGAGGCCGTCGGAGAGCCACTTGTGCGGCGGGATCTCGAGGTTGGTGGGGGCCGGCTGGCTGAGATAGACGCGGCCGGCGAGGTCGAAGATCGAGCCGTGGCAGGGGCACAGGAAGCCGCCGGGCCAGTCGGCGGTCATGCCCTCGGTGGTGCCGATGGCGAACTTCTCGGACGGCGAGCAGCCCAGGTGCGTGCAGATGCCGATCACAACGAGGTATTCCGGCTTGATCGAGCGCTGCCGGTTGGTGGCGTACTCGGGCTGCTGCGGTTCGCCCGAGACAGGGTCAGCGAGGCGGGCCTTATTGTGCTCGAGCGTGGCGAGCATCTCGGGCGTGCGGCGCAGGATCCACACCGGCTTGCCACGCCACTCCACGGTCACCATGTCGCCGACTGCAAGTTTGGAGACGTCGGCCTCGACCGGCGCGCCGGCGGCCCGGGCGGGCGGCGGAAAAAAGGGCGAAGCGGCCGGGGGGCACTCCATCGGAACTGCGCTGCCAGGGGCAAGACCGTCGAGGGGGGACGATCATGCAGCGATCACGACGCGGCCTGCTTCGCTCTGGGCTCTACAAAGCAATCGGCGTACCAGCTCCAGAAAAGGCCGGTCTGTCGGGCATAGTTGTCGTATTTGGGCGCCTTGATACTGCCAAAGGCTGCCGCCCCCTCGATGGTACTGCCACAGCTGACAGCAACCCGGCACCTCCGCGACCAAGTGCCGCGATCCGGTGCTGCTTCCCGCGCCCCCCCACTCAGCGCGCCGCCCCCCCACCCTCCTCATCCCCGCCGCGCATCGCCTGGCCCTCGAGCAGGCCGAGTGACTTCAGCCGCCGATACAGCGTGCGCTCGCTGATCCCCAGCCGGTGAGCCAGCTCGCGCCGACTGCCACGATGCGCGCGCACGGCGCGCAACATGGCCTGGCGCTGCACCTCCTCGAGATCCAGCGGATCGCGCACCGGGATCGCTGCGGCCAACGGACCTCCACTGGCAAATCGTGACTCGGCGCTCTCGCTCTCGGGATGCAGCACCTCCTCGGGCAGATGCTCGAGCCCGATCAGCTCGCCGTCGCACATCAGACTGGCACGCTCGAGCACGTTGCGCAGCTCACGCACGTTCCCCGGGAAGGCGTAGTTGCTCAGCACGCGCAGCGCGGCCGGACTCGGCGACAGCTTGCGCTTCGGCGCGACACGTTCGAGCAGGGAGTCGATCAGCAGCGGCAGGTCGCCCTCACGCTCGCGCAGCGGCGGTACGGTGATCGGGAAAGTGTTGATGCGGAAGTACAGGTCCTGACGGAAGCCGCCCTCCGCGATCATGCGCTTGAGCGGACGGTGGGTGGCCGAGACCAGGCGGATGTCGGCACGACGCAGCTCGGTGGAGCCGACGCGGCGGTAGGTGCCGGTCTCGAGCAGGCGCAGCAGCTTGACCTGCATGGCGAGCGGAATGTCGCCGACCTCGTCGAGGAAGAGGGTGCCGCCGCTGGCCGCCTCGACCAGCCCGGGCTTGCGCGCCGTGGCGCCGGTGAAGGCGCCGCGCTCGTGACCGAAGACCTCGCTCTCGAACAGGGTCTCGGGCAGGCCAGAGCAGTCCACCACCACGAAGGGCCCCTCGGCGCGCCGGCTCGCCTCGTGCACCGCGCTCGCGAGCAGCTCCTTGCCGGTGCCGGATTCGCCCTGCAGCAACACGCTCGCGTCCGAGGGCGCGACCCGCGCGATGAGCTCGAGCATGTGCTGGAAGGCCGGCGAACGTCCGATCAGGCCGCGATGGTCGGACACCCCGCGGGCGACGTGCAGCGGCTCCATCTTCTCGATGAACCAGGCGATCTCTCCGCCGGCGTCGCGCACCGGAGAGAGCTCGATGTCGACGTACTCCTCGCCGCGCGGCGTGTGGTGAAGGTGCAGCACGCGCTCGCGCTGGCCGGACTGCAGGCTGCGCGCGAGCGGGCAGGATTCGCCGGCACGGTCGCAGGGCACGCTGTAGTGGTGCGACACGTCGTAGCAGGTGCGCCCGATCACGCTGCGCGCC
Source organism: Thauera sp. SWB20 (assembly GCF_000831325.1). Taxonomy (NCBI): domain Bacteria; kingdom Pseudomonadati; phylum Pseudomonadota; class Betaproteobacteria; order Rhodocyclales; family Zoogloeaceae; genus Thauera; species Thauera sp. SWB20. The sequence continues at coordinate 38,004 of NZ_JTDM01000013.1, forward strand.
TCCGGCCACGAGCGCCGGTAGGCGGCGTTGGCGGCGAGGATGCGGTAGTCGCGATCGCACAGGATGTGCGGTTCGGGGAAGGTCTCGAGGAAGGAGACCAGCTCGGGCAGCGGGCGGGGGTCGGGCGGCATGTCCTGTCAGATCTGGCGGAAGGTCTGCCAGCAGTCTGCGTCCCCGGGAGCGGCGCCGTCAATCGCCTCCCCTTGAGCCGGGCCTGGGCAGCGCGAGCGGGCGGCGCGACTGCGGCAGGCGTGCTTCGGCAACGTGCGCCGCGTCAGCGGGAACCGCAGGCTGCGAGGCGCGATCCGGGCGCTGTGGCGGTACGGGCTGCGGTAGACTCGGCCCCCGACCGGCGTCCTGCACGCCGCTCCGTGACCGGAGGCCTGCGTCGCACGCCTCCCCCGCTCGATTCCACCGGAGACCCCGATGAGCCTGCTGGCCCAACTCAAGAAAGACTCCCTGCTCGCGCGCAAGGCTGCCGACAGCGTGCGCGCCACCCTGCTGTCCACCCTGATCGCCGAGGCCGAGATGGTCGGCAAGAACGCCGGCAACCGCGAGAGCACCGACGACGAGGTGCAGCAGACGATCCGCAAGTTCCTCAAGAACAACCAGGAAGCCGCGGCCGTGATCAGGGACAGCGGCCGCCTGGCCGTGCTCGAGCGCGAGTGCGCGGTGCTGACGGCCTACCTGCCGCCGATGGCCACCGAGGCCGAGGTGAAGGCCTTCATCGCCGACGCGGTCGCCAGCCTGGCCGAGCGCTCGCCCAAGCAGATGGGCGCGGTGATGGCTGCGCTGAAGGCCAAATACGGCAGCGGCTTCGACGCCAAGCAGGCGAACGCCTGGGTCAAGGAAGCCCTGGCCGCTTGAGGCCCGTCGGCAGGCCCGGCCGGCCGCTGCGGCTTCCATGCGGCGAGCCGGGCACCATGTAAGAAAGGCCGCCCGGCAATGCCGGGCGGCCTTTTCTGTTGCGTGGAGAAGCGACCGCCTCTCCGCGCGCTGCGATCACTTCTTGGTCGCGGCGCTCACGGCCTTGACGGTGGCTTCGGTCGCGGCGGCCATGTTGGCTTCGGCGACTTCGGCGGCTTGGCGGGCGGCCTTGCTGGCGTTGTCGTACAGGCTGTTGGCGGTGTTCATCGCCGAGCGGACGGCCTCGAACACGCCTTCCGAACCGGCGGGCGCCTGCTTGGCGGCCTGCTCGAGCATGTCGTGGAAGCGCTTGTTGAGGTCGGCGATCTGCTTCTCGAACAGGTTCGACACTTCCTGCTGACCCTCGGTGGCGATCTCCTGAACGCTACGGGCGTAGGCGACGGCCTTGTCGAGCATCGGCTTGGTCAGCTCGCCCTGGAGCTTCGCGAGCTGCTGCGGGTCCTTGGCTTCGGCCAGCTTGCGGGTGGTGGCGACGCTGTCCTCGAGCACCGAACGCACGGTGTTGAGGTTGAGTTCGGCCAGGCGCTCGGCACGGGCGATGGCGCTGTTGGCGAGCGACATCATGGCTTCGAGGTTGGCTTGGCCGACGGCGGCGAACTGCTCGGGGGTCTGGATCTTGGTCATGGCTGGCTTCCTTGGTGAGTTGCAGTGGAGTCGATGATGCGAAAGAAACTCGCGGTCCATGCGGCCTTGTTGCCCGAAACCATTCCGGCTTCGTTTTGCTGCACCGCACAATGGAGCCGATTATAGCGTTGGGAATTCCACCGTCAACACTTTTTTGTTGCACCGCAACATTCCGCTGTGCCACCCGTTAGCCAAGTGGTGGAAATCCCGCTCGCAATCGCATTCGCCGCGATCCTCCTGATGCTCTTCCATCGAGGTTTCAGGCGCATGAAAGAGGCAGCGCAGCGCCCTCGCCCGCCTGCTCACGCCGCCTTCTTCTTGCCCGGCGTCGCGGGATCCTCCGGGTCGATGCCCCAGTCGCCATAGGTGTACCAGTCGTCGCCGAGCAGCTCGATCGGGTGCTGGGTGCGTCCCGAGCCGTTGCCGCAGCCGAGCGCATCGACCGGACAATATTTGTCGCAACCCCAACAGATGCGCTCCGGGTTCTTCGGATGAAGGGGAAATTTCTTCGCCATGACCACACTCTCCAATACGCTGCCCGGGTTCCGGGCGCGCTCGACTGCCCGCGCGGGCACCCGGCAGGCGGCCGGGTGCGCCACCTCCCCGCTCAGGCCTTGCGCTCGCCCTTGAGCATCACCAGCAACATCTTGAACTGCGCGCGCGGCGCCACCGCGTGCGGCGCGCCGGCGGGGATCAGCAACGTTTCGCCCTCGCCGAGCCGATGGATGTCGGCGTCGACGCGCACTTCCGCTTCGCCCTCCACACCGATCAGCAGCGCATCGAAGGGCGCGGTGTGCTCGCTGAGGCCCTCTCCCTTGTCAAAGGCGAACAGCGTGACGCTGCCGGCGGCATTCTTCACCAGCATGCGGCTCACGATCGCCTGGTGCTGGAAGTCGAGCATCGACTTGAGCTTCTCGACGCGGGTTTCGCCGCCCGCGGCATTCGTGCGATCCGTCATTTCGGGTTCCTCCCTTCTGTCAGGCATTCCATTGCAATCCTACTCCTGCGCGCGGGTCGATCCGCCGGCGTCCGCTAAGCCCCGCGCTCGCCGGCGAAGAGCGCCGCCACCACGTCCGACTGGGTGATCATGCCGACCAGCCTGCCGTCCTCGTCGGCCACCGGCAGGTGATGCAGGCCGCCGTCCGAGAAGGCCCCCGCCAGGTCGGCGAGCGATTGCCCGGGGCGGGCGCTGTGCACGCGCCCGCTCATGATCTCGGCGACCACGCGGGCGGTGCGCATGCGCGGCACCGGCTGCGGCTCGGGGTTGTGGCGGTCGATGAAGAAGTCCGGCACCGATACGATGCCGACCAGCCGGCCGCCCTCCTCCACCACCGGCAAGGCCTTGATGCGGTGGTGCGCGAGCAGCGCCCAGGCCTCGCCCACCGGGGCCTGCGGACCCACGCTCACCACGTCGCGCGACATGATGTCGGCGCAGCGCAGCGCGCCCCAGGTGCGCCGGCGCGCGTTCATCTGCGCGCGCACCATGATCTCCTCGAGGTCGTCGCGATCGACGTCGAGCACCTCGCCGAAAGAGGCCAGCGCCGCGTCGAGGTCCTCCGCACGAAAGCCGACGCGCTTGCTCGGCAGCGGATCGGCCGTGCCGTGCGCCTGCGCACGCGCGGGCGCAAGGTGCGGATAGCGCCGTCCCACGAGGTTGTTGAACAGGAAGGCGACCACCAGCATTGCCAGCGTATTGACGAGCACGGGCATCAGCGCGAAGGCGTAGCCGAGTTCATGCACCATCGGACCACCCAGCACCGCCGTCAGCGCCACCGCTCCGCCCGGCGGATGCAGGCAGCGCAGCAGGAACATCGCCCCCACCGCGAGGCAGCCGGCGAGCGCGACGGCCGTCCCGGTCTCGCCCAGCCAGCGATAGCAGCCTACCCCGATCAGCGCCGACACCAGGTTGCCGACGAGGCTCGGCCAGGGCTGCGCGAGCGGACTCGCCGGGACACAGAACAGCAGCACCGCCGACGCCCCCATCGGGAGGATGAACCACGGTTCCTGCCCGCCCAGCGCGAGGAAGCCGATCCACTCGGTGCAACCCAACCCTACCGCCACCCCCAGCGTCCCCAGTGCCATCTCGCGCCGCCCCGCAGACAAGGCGGCAGGCAGGGAGAACAGTCGGGCGAGGGACATCGGCAGGCTCCAGCGGCGAGGCGCAACGAGGGGTGCCCACCGGTCGGTCAGGCAGGCGGCAGACTCCCGTCTGCACTGTCCGGCAAGCACGGCACCGTGCGGGTGGGCGCTCGCCCTTGCGGCATCGACCCGCATCCGCACGAGCCGGTCATTACATCAAAAAATGATATTTTAAACCGTATCCCGGATTCGGCGAGGACTCGCGGCATTACAAAATGTATGGGTGCGAGGGTGCGGGAGTCAGCGGGAACGGATGGGGGATGGGCGGCGGGTGCGCAACGGAGGGCGCGCGACCATTCGATCATCCACGACAAAAAGGCCCGGTACGCGGTCCGGGCCTTTCGTTTCGCCGAGAAATCGGCGCATTCGGTGGTGGGTGCTGACGGGGTCGAACCGCCGACATTCGCCTTGTAAGGGCGACGCTCTACCGACTGAGCTAAGCACCCGCGCTTTCCCCGGCGCGGATGCCGGAGCAGCAAAGTCCGCTAGTTTACAGAATCCTTGAGCCCTTTGCCAGCGCGGAATTTCGGCACCTTGGCCGCCTTGATCTTGATGTTCTTGCCGGTGCGCGGGTTGCGCCCGGTGCGCGCGGCGCGCTCGCCCACGTAGAAGGAGCCGAAGCCCACCAGGGTGACGGTTTCGTTCTGACGCAGGGCCTCGGTCACCGCGGCAACGGTCGCGTCCAGCGCGCGCGCCGCATCCGCCTTGGTCATGCCAGCCTTCTCCGCAATGCTTGCAACCAGTTCCTGTTTATTCACTTGACCCCCTCCGGTTTTGTACTGCAATGGGTGGAACCGTGGCCTTGGAATGGTCGGAATGCGCCACGGGTTGCGACATGACCTGCGGAACTCGCGATTTTATAGCGCGCGCGATTCAGCACTGTCAACGCGGCAGGAAGTGCCGCCGTGGGACATTCGACGAGACTTCCGGCGCGTGCGGTGCAGCATGGCCGAAGCCTGCATCTCCACCAGACCACCTACTGCGGCTCAGCCGCAGCGGGCAGGCGCTCTTGGATGAAGCGGTCGTACCCCTCCAACACCAGCTCGCGCGTCTTCATCACGTCGGCCTCGACCGCGCCCTTGAAGACGCCCAGGCCTTCGAGGATCTCGCGCGCCTCGCCGAAGCCGCTCTCGAAACCGCCACGGATCACGTCAATGAAGTCGCGCAGCACGGTCTCGGGGGCATCGTCCTGGCGCCGCGCGGCATAGACCTCGAAGAACGCGGTCGACATCGACACGATGCGCCCGGCGGTGGCTTCGGCCGAACGATCCTGGTCCATGGAGTTCTGGATGGCCTGCGGACCCAGCGTGGGTGCAAGCGCCTCGTTGATGCCCTCGATTGCCGAGCGCAACAACAGCGCTTGTGATTGATCTCCCGAGCGGATCGACACCTCTATCGAAGCCTGCAGGATGCCGATATGGAGATCCTTGCGCAGCTCGGACTCGGTGGTTGGCGCCTGACGCTGCAGGCGCGACGCCGCCGCACTGTTCTGGCGCGCGGCATCCGCCGCCTGGACGGACGCACCCGCGGGGACGGAGGCACTCGTCAGGACGGTATTCATGGCGGACTCCTTTGGCGTTGTTCTCTCACTTCCAGTCTAGACAGCGGCCCGGCATCGCGCTGCGCCAAGACCGCTCAAACGTCGCGAGTCCGCAGCCGCCCGGGATGATCATCGCCCCGACGGCGAGCGTGAGCGCGCGCGGATTCATGCCGGCACCCCCCGTCCGCACGGGCGCCGCAGCACCCGCAGGACCAGGATCGCCGCCAGCGCGACGACGAGGAAGAACAGCCATTTCGGCATGATGTCCCACCACCTGTCGAAGAGCTTGGTGTATCGGAAGAGCATGAAGAACACGATTCCCGTGTTGACCATGTCGTTCCACGCGCGGCGCGCGCCGAACCAGATCGCCAGGGCGCTGGTGACGAAGCCTGTGAGGCGCCGGTGCGGGGCTTGCACCGATCAGGATCGCCACCTGCACCGTCTCGGGAAAGAAGCCCCGGAACAGGTGGGAGAGGAAGAACACGCTCGCCAACATCGCGAGCGCACCGAGAAAGGACGCCACCCGCATGCCGAGCGAGACATGGCGGGCGCACTGCCTCGTCGGCCGGTCTCGATGACGTGAGCCAATCCGGCGCCACGCTGCCCGGCAAGGCGTGTGCGGACGACTCCGGTACCGGACTGCCTGCCGCGCTGCGCGACCGCGCCGCTTCAGGCGTGCAGCCGAGCAGCCCAGCGCGCGATGATCTCCGCCAGCGCCGGCAGCCCCTCGCGGATCGCCACCGGCCCCGGCGCCAGGATCAGCGCGGATTTCACCTCGTGCAGCTCGTCGTCGCGCACGGCCGGAACGTCCTCCCACCCCGCACGTGCAGCCACACGCTCGGGGCGGAAGCGCTTGCCGCACCACGAGCCCACCACGATATCCGGCGCCGCCCGCGCCGCCTCCAGCGGATCGGCGAGGATGCGCTGCGCCGCGCCCGGATGGCGCGCGCGCTCGGCAAAGATGTCCTCACCGCCGGCGATCCCGATCAGCTCCGACACCCAGCCCACCGCGCTGATCGGCGGCTCGTCCCACTCCTCGAAATACACCCGCGGCCGCCGCGGCAGCGCCGCCGCCCGCGCGCGTACCGCGTCCATCGTCGCCTCGAGCTCGGCCACCAGGGTCAGCGCACGCGCCTCCGCCCCAACCAGCCGGCCCACCGTCTCGACCATCGCCAGGATGCCGTCGACGCTGCGCTGGTTGAACACATGCACCGCCACCCCGGCCTTGATCAGGTCACGCGCCACGTCCGCCTGCATGTCGGAGAACCCCAGCACCAGGTCCGGCGCGACCGCGAGGATCTTCTCCAGGTCGCCGCTGGAGAAGGCGAACACCTTCGGCTTCTCCTTGCGCGCACGCGGCGGGATGACTGTGTAGCCGCTGATGCCGGCGATACGGTCCTCCTCGCCCAGGGCATAGAGGACTTCGACGGTCTCGGTGGTCAGGCAGACGATGCGGGAGGGGAGGCGGCGTGGGTTCATGGCGGGATTATCGCGCATCCCCTCGGGCACGCGTGCTCAGCCCCGGTCTGCTCCTCGCCCATTCGCCGCGCGTACGGCCTGCATGCTGGGAGCGACCCGCTTCGCGATCCCCACGTGCAGAAACCGGTGCGATCCGGAATCGTCAGCTTTGGCGACCGATTGCGAACGGCCTTTCGGCTACCTGGAGGACGCTCGACTTGAAACGGCGGCCTAGCTTCAGGCGTTATCTTTAACACTTCACTTGTTTTCTTTAAAACAGACCACTATCCTCGAAGTACCGATCACCACCAAGCGAGGAGCCCGCCATGAGCGCCATCGCCGAGCGCGAAGTGAACGCATCGGAAGACCGCGGTGCGCTGGCCAGGATGGTCATGACCCTGCTCGATCACTGGAATCTGAGCACCGAGGACCAGGCCGCGCTGCTCGGCATCGCCGCCAGCAACCGGGCGGCGCTGTCGAACTACCGCAGCGGCAAGCCGATCGGCACCAGCCGCGACCAGTACGACCGGGTGGGGCACCTGCTCGGCATCCACAAGAGTCTGCGCCTGCTCTTTCCGCACAACCGCGACCTGGCCTATCGCTGGATGAGCACCCGCAACAAGGCCTTCGACAACCTGAGCCCGGTCGAGGTGGTGAAGGAATGGGGCTTTGCCGGGCTGCTGATGGTGCGGGGCTACCTCGACCACGCTCGTGGCCTGTGAGCCGGGCGCACGATGAATTCGCCGTTCGCGCAGGTCTCGCTGGCCGACGTCCATCAGGACGTGGCGCGCAATATCGTGTCGCTGCGCCAGTCGCAGGACCTGTTCGACGACCTGACGGACGATCCGACCGGGTGGTTGCTGGCGCAGAAGGTGGAGGCGGAGGTTCGGCCGCCGTCGTACCGCTCGCACACGCCGATCATCGACCGCCCCTTCGAAGATGCGGCCTGGTTCAACGCCATCCTGTGGCCGTTCAAGCACTGGCAGGCAAGCCGGTTTTCCGACGGATCCTTCGGCGTGTGGTACGGCTCGGACTCGGTCGAGACCACGGTCTTCGAGTCGGCCTATCACTGGTACCGGGGCCTGCTGTGCGATGCCGGGTTCGAGCGCGAGACCGTGATCGCCGAGCGCAAGGTCTATCGGGTGGCCTGCAGCGCCGCCTTGCTGGACTTTCGCGAGGCCGCTGTCGACTACGCCGACCTGCTGCACCCGTCCGATTACAGCTTGCCGCAGTCGGTGGGCGCGCGGATTCACCGCGAGGGCCACCCGGGCCTGCTCATCCAGTCGGTCCGCCGACGCGGGGGCGAGAACGTGGCGATCTTCAACCCGGGCGTGCTTTCCAACCCGAGGCACCACTGCCAGCTCACCTACCGCCTCGAGGGCGCGCGGATCGTGGTGGAAAAGCACCCGGGGGAGACCTGGATCAGCGCGGCGGTCGCCGAATTGGGCTGATCGCGCAGCAGCCTCCGCTGCCCGGGGCACCGGCGCCCCCAAAAGCAAAACCCCCCGCCATCGCTGACGAGGGGTTTCTCCACCAGGACGGCCTCTCAGCCGTCCCGGCGCTCGAGCCGCTTACCGAATCAGACTTCCACCGTATCCGCGACCGAGCGGAATTCCTCGATCTGGTCGAAGTTCATGTAGCGGTAGATGTCGGCGGCCTTCTTGTTCACCACCTCCACCTGCGCCATGTACTCGGCAACGCTCGGGATCTTGCCCATCAGCGCGCACACCGCGGCCAGCTCGGCCGAACCCAGATAGACGCGGGTGTCGATGCCGAGGCGGTTGGGGAAGTTGCGCGTCGAGGTCGACATCGCGGTGCTGCCCTTGCGGATCTGCGCCTGGTTGCCCATGCACAGCGAGCAGCCCGGCATTTCCATGCGGGCGCCGGACTTGCCGAGCACGCCGTAGTAGCCTTCCTCGTTGAGGATCATCGCGTCCATCTTGGTGGGCGGGGCGATCCACAGGCGGGTCGGGATGTCGGACTTGCCGTCGAGCACCTTGCCGGCGGCGCGGAAGTGGCCGATGTTGGTCATGCACGAGCCGATGAAGACCTCGTCGATCTTGTCGCCGGCGACTTCGGACAGCAGCTTGACGTCGTCCGGGTCGTTCGGGCAGGCGACGATCGGCTCCTTGATGTCGGCGAGGTCGATCTCGATCACGGCGGCGTAGTCGGCGTCGGCGTCGCCCGACAGCAGCGTGCCGTTGGCGATCCAGTCCTCCATGGCCTTGATGCGGCGCTTGAGGGTGCGGGCGTCCTGGTAGCCGTTGGCGATCATCCACTTCATCAGCGTGATGTTCGAGTTCATGTACTCGACGATCGGCGCCTTGTTGAGGTGGACCGTGCAGCCGGCGGCGGAGCGCTCGGCCGAGGCGTCGGTGAGCTCGAAGGCCTGTTCGACCTTGAGATCCGGCAGGCCTTCGATCTCGAGGATGCGGCCGGAGAAGATGTTTTTCTTGCCCTTTTTCTCGACGGTCAGCAGGCCCTGGCGGATGGCGTACAGCGGGATGGCGTTGACCAGGTCGCGCAGGGTGACGCCCGGCTGCATCTTGCCCTTGAAGCGCACCAGCACCGATTCCGGCATGTCGAGCGGCATCACGCCGGTGGCCGCGGCGAAGGCGACCAGGCCCGAGCCGGCCGGGAAGGAGATGCCGATCGGGAAGCGGGTGTGGCTGTCGCCGCCGGTGCCGACGGTGTCGGGCAGCAGCAGGCGGTTGAGCCAGGAGTGGATCACGCCGTCGCCCGGGCGCAGCGCGACGCCGCCGCGGGTGCTGATGAAGCTCGGCAGCTCGCGGTGCATCTTGACGTCGACCAGCTTCGGATAGGCGGCGGTGTGGCAGAAGGACTGCATCACCAGGTCGGCGGAGAAGCCGAGGCAGGCGAGGTCCTTGAGCTCGTCGCGGGTCATCGGGCCGGTGGTGTCCTGGCTGCCGACGGTGGTCATCTTGGGTTCGCAGTAGGTACCCGGGCGGATGCCCTGGCCTTCCGGCATGCCGCAGGCGCGGCCGACCATCTTCTGCGCCAGGCTGAAGCCCTTGCCGGTATCGGCGGGGGCCTGCGGCAGGCGGAACAGCGTCGAGGGCGGCAGGCCGAGGGCCTCGCGCGCCTTGGTGGTGAGGCCGCGGCCGATGATCAGCGGAATGCGGCCACCGGCGCGCACTTCGTCGAGGATGACCAGGGTCTTGAGCTGCGATTCGGAGATCACGGCGCCGTTCTTGAGCGCGGTGACCTTGCCGGAAGCGTGGTCGACCTTGAGCTCGATCTCGTCGCCCATGTCCATCTGGCCGGCGTCGATCTCGATCGGCAGCGCGCCGGCATCTTCCATGGTGTTGAAGAAGATCGGGGCGATCTTGGAGCCGAGGCACACGCCGCCGAAACGCTTGTTCGGGACGAAGGGGATGTCCTCGCCGGTGAACCACAGCACCGAGTTGGTGGCGGACTTGCGCGAGGAACCGGTGCCGACCACGTCACCGACGTAGGCGACCAGGTTGCCCTTGGCACGCAGCTCTTCGAGGAACTTGACCGGGCCGCGCACGCCCGCTTCTTCCGGGGTGATGCCCGGACGCGGGTTCTTGAGCATGGCCAGCGCGTGCAGCGGGATGTCGGGGCGCGACCAGGCGTCGGGTGCGGGCGACAGGTCGTCGGTGTTGGTCTCGCCGGTGACCTTGAAGACGGTGAGCTTTTGCGAGGCGGGGACTTCCGGGCGGCTGGTGAACCACTCGGCGTCGGCCCACGACTGCATCACGGCTTTGGCGTTGGCGTTGCCCTTCTCGGCCAGCTCCTTGACGTCGTGGAAGTAGTCGAACATCAGCAGGGTCTTCTTGAGACCCTCGGCGGCGACCGCGCCCACTTCGGCGTCGGCCAGCAGATCGATCATCGGCTTGATGTTGAAGCCGCCCAGCATGGTGCCGAGCAGCTCGGTGGCCTTGGCGCGCGACACCAGGGCACAGGCTTCCTCGCCCTTGGCGACCCTGGCCAGGAACTCGGCCTTGACCTTGGCGGCGTCATCCACGCCGGCGGGGACGCGGTAGGTGAGCAGCTCGACGAGGAAGGCCTCCTCGCCGGCGGGGGGGTTCTTGAGCAACTCGACGAGTTCGGTGGCCTGCTGCTTGGAGAGCGGCAGCGGCGGGATGCCGAGGGCGGCACGTTCGGCGACATGGGCACGGTAGGCTTCAAGCACGGCGACTTCCTCACTATGTGACGGTGATCGGGACTCCGGACGGGTCGGCCCCACCGGAACGGGCGAGATTATATGTCTTTTATAAGACTTGCGGTGCAGTGCAACACCATGGCTCGTCGCCCGACATTCGAGCCGGAAGATTCTACGCCTTCGTCACGCTGCGGGGGATATCCCCGCGCGCGGCATGCGTTCGCTGACCGGCAGGGTCTTGCGGACGATCCCGCAGAGGGTGTGCCGTAGAGCGATGCAAGTCGCGATTGCAGCGTCTGCACCCCGCCGTCGCCCGTCGCCACCACGCCATCGCGACTCGCGTCGCTCCCACGGGAACGCACGACTTGCGCCTGCAGGAACTTCCCCGCCGCGCAGCGATCGTTTGTATTGGTCCCAACAGGAAAAGGAGATCCACGATGTCTGCCACCCCGTTCGATACGCTCCGCCCCCTGCCCGCGTCCGCCGCCCGCCTCTCCTATCACTCGCTGCCGGCGCTCGAAGAGGCCGGCGTGGGCCGCATCTCGCGGCTGCCGGTGTCGATCCGCATCGTGCTCGAGGCCGTGCTGCGCCACTGCGACGGCCACAAGGTGACCGCCGAGCACGTGCGCGAACTCGCCAACTGGGAGGCCGACGCGCCACGCACCGCCGAGATCCCCTTCGTGGTCGCGCGCGTGGTGCTGCAGGACTTCACCGGCGTGCCGCTGCTCGCCGACCTCGCCGCGATGCGCAGCGTGGCCGTGGCGCAGGGCCGCGAGGCCAAGCTCATCGAGCCGCTCGTGCCGGTCGATCTGGTGGTCGACCACTCGGTGCAGATCGACCACTACGGCACGCCCGACGCGCTGCGCCGCAACATGGAGATCGAGTTCGAGCGCAACCACGAGCGCTACCAGTTCATGAAGTGGGGCATGCAGGCCTTCGACAGCTTCCGCGTGGTGCCGCCGGGCATCGGCATCGTGCACCAGGTCAACCTCGAACACCTTTTCCGCGGCGTGCGCACGCGCGATGGCCTGTGCTTCCCCGACACCCTGGTGGGCACCGACTCGCACACCACCATGATCAACGGCATCGGCGTGGTGGGCTGGGGCGTGGGCGGCATCGAGGCCGAAGCGGCGATGCTCGGCCAGCCGGTGTACTTCCTCACCCCCGACGTGATCGGCGTGGAGCTGCGCGGCAGCCTGCCCGGCGGCACCACCGCCACCGACCTGGTCCTCGCCGTCACCGAGATGCTGCGGCGCGAGAAGGTGGTGGGCAAGTTCGTCGAGTTCTTCGGCGAGGGCACCGCCAGCCTGTCGGTCACCGATCGCGCCACCCTCGCCAACATGGCGCCGGAGTATGGCGCCACCATGGGCTTCTTCCCGGTGGACGCGAAGACCATCGACTACATGCGCGCCACCGGCCGCGAAGAGGCCGAATGCGCGCTGATGGAAGGCTACTTCCGCGCGCAAGGCCTGTTCGGCGTGCCGCGCGCGGGCGAGATCGACTACACGCGCAGCCTGATGCTGGACCTCGCCACGATCGAGCCCGCGCTCGCCGGCCCCAAGCGCCCGCAGGACCGCATCGCCCTGCCCGCCATGCGCCACGAGTTCGAGCGCCTGTTCTCCGCGCCAGTGTCCGAGAACGGCTTCGGCCGCGAGGCCGCCCGGCTCGACGACCGCTTCGCCACCGGACGAGAGGATGTGGACCTCGGCCACGGCGACGTGCTGATCGCCGCCATCACCTCGTGCACCAACACCAGCAACCCGGCGGTGATGATCGCCGCCGGCCTGCTCGCGCAGAAGGCGGCCGCGCGCGGGCTGCGCGTGAAGCCACACATCAAGACCTCGCTCGCGCCGGGCTCGCGGGTGGTCACCGACTACCTCGGCAAGGCCGGCCTGCTCGAGCCGCTCGCCACGCTCGGCTTCGCGCTCGCCGGCTACGGTTGCACCACCTGCATCGGCAACGCCGGCGATCTCGCCCCCGACTTCAACGCGGCGATCGTCGAGCACGACCTCGTGGTGGCCGCCGTGCTGTCGGGCAACCGCAATTTCGAGGCCCGCATCCACCCCAACATCCGCGCCAACTACCTCGCCTCGCCGCCGCTGGTGGTGGCCTTCGCGCTCTCCGGGCGGGTCAACATCGACCTCGACACCGAGCCGCTCGGCACCGGCAGCGACGGTCGGCCGGTGTATCTGCGCGAGCTCTGGCCGAGCTCGGACGAGATCGCCGCCGCACTACCCTTCGCCACCGATCCGGCCAGCTACCGCCGGCTCTACGCCGACTTCACGCGCGACCACGACCTGTGGAACGCGATCCCCGCGCCCACCGGCCAGACCTACGACTGGCCGCCCTCCACCTACATCGCCTGCCCGCCCTTCTTCGCGGGCTTCGGCATGACGCCCCCGCCGGCGAGCGACATTCACGACGCACGCGCACTGCTGCTGCTCGGCGACTCGGTGACCACCGACCACATCTCGCCCGCAGGTTCCTTCCGCGAGACCAGCCCGGCCGGGCGCTGGCTGCGTGGGCAGGGTGTGGAGAAGACGGACTTCAACTCCTACGGCTCGCGTCGCGGCAACCACGACGTGATGGTGCGCGGCACCTTCGCCAACGTGCGCGTGAAGAACCTGATGCTGCCGCCCAACCCCGACGGCAGCCGCGTCGAAGGCGGCTACACCCTGCTCGACGGCGAGCAGACCACGGTGTTCGAGGCGGCGAGCGCATGGATCGCGCGCGGCGTGCCGACCATCGTGTTCGCGGGCGAGGAATACGGCACCGGCTCGTCGCGCGACTGGGCTGCCAAGGGCACCGCGCTGCTCGGGGTGAAGGCGGTGGTGGCGAGGAGCTTCGAGCGCATCCACCGCTCCAACCTGGTCGGCATGGGCGTGCTGCCGCTGCAGTTCATCGGCGAGGACAGCTGGCAGGCGCTGGGGCTGGATGGGAGCGAGAAGTTCACGCTGGAAGGCATTGCCGCCGGTCTGGCGCCGCAGCGGACGCTCACGCTGCAGATCGAGCGCGCCGACGGCTCGAGGCAGTCCGTGCCCCTGCTGTGCCGTATCGACACCCCGATCGAGGTCGAGTACTACCGCCACGGCGGCATCCTGCCCTACGTGCTGCGCGCGATCCTCGGCGGAAGCTGAGCCGCGCGGCCGGATCGCAACCTGCGTCGTCGCAGCCCCCCCCGCAGCACGCTCCGGCCCCGCGTCCGCATCTCCCCTCGGCCCGCTATACTCGCCCCCCATGATCCCCTCCACCCCTTGCCCCTGCGGCTCCGGTCGCGCATTCGGGGCGTGCTGCGGGCCGGTGCTCGCGGGCGAACGCCCGGCGCCCACCGCCGAGGCGCTGATGCGCTCGCGCTACACGGCCTTCACCTTGCGCGACACCGCCTACCTGCTCGCGAGCTGGCATCCCTCCACCCGCCCGCAGGACTTGGCGCTCGACGAGCAGCCGCCGCCGAAATGGCTCGGCCTCGACGTGCGTGCCCACCGCCCGCTCGCCGACACCCGCGCGGAGGTCGAATTCCTCGCCCGTTGCCGCATCGGCGGCCGCGCCCGGCGCCTGCATGAGACCAGCCGCTTCGTGAAGGAGGACGGGCGCTGGTATTACGTCGACGGCGACCTCCACGACTGAGGCTCGCCCTCGTGCCAGCCGGCCTCGGCCCGGGATCACCGCCGGCGCCTGAGCGAACCGCCCGATCGCGACTTGCGTCGCTCCCACAAAGACCAAAACGCCCCGCAATCCGCGCGGCCACCCGGCCTGCTGTCGGCGCTGCGCGACATCGCAGGTCCGGCGCGCGCATAATTGCCCCATCGTCATCGCGCGCACCCAACGGAAGATCATGAACCTCGAAAAAGTCATCTTCGGTTTCTTCATCGTGCTGGCGGCCACGCTCAACTTCGGCTTCTTCGTCGGCGACATCGACAATCCGGTCCACCACGACGTCTACGAGCTCTTCGCCGCGCTGGTGGTCAGCCTGATCGCCACCGTGCTCAAGTTCGGCGACCGCACCCAGATCGGCGCGGTGCATCTGTCCACCAGCCTGGTGGCCGACCTGCAGCTGGTCGCCGCCGCGATGGTGTGGGGCTACTCGGCGCACGTCGCGGGCGCGGGGATGACGCCGGAGATGACCGCGCGCGTGGTCTCGCTCTCGGGCGGCGCGCTCTTCGCCAACGTGGTGTCGGTGATCATCCTGATCGCCGAGACCATCATGCAGCGCCGCTGAACGCCACCTCGCCGAGACCCGCGCCGTGCAGCAGGCCCTCGCCCGCCACCACAGCATCTTCCTGCTGATCCTGCGTCGCCTGCGCGCACCGCTGATCCTGCTGATCGTGCTGTTCGCGATCGCGGTGCTCGGCCTCACCCTGGTGCCCGGCCCGGTCGTCGACGGCGAGACGAGCTATCTCAGCTTCTTCCACGCCTTCTACTTCATCAGCTACACCGCGACCACGATCGGTTTCGGCGAGATTCCCTACACCTTCTCCGACCAGCAGCGGCTGTGGGTGATCGTCAGCATCTACCTGTCGGTGATCGGCTGGGCCTATACGCTGGGCTCGGTGTTCAGCCTGCTCGCCGACCGCAGCCTGCGCCAGGCGATCGCGATGCAGGGTTTCGTGCGCGCGGTGCGGCGGCTGCGCGAGCCCTTCTACCTGGTGTGCGGCTACGGCGAGACCGGCCGTCTGATCTGCGACGCGCTCGACCGCATGGGCCTGCGCGTCGTGGTGATCGAGGTCGACGAGACCAAGCTCGGCGAGCTCGATCTGCACAGCTATTCGGCCGACGTGCCCGCGCTGTGCGCGGACGCCGCAAACCCCGAGACGCTCCAGTTCGGCGGCCTCACCCACGCGAGCTGCATCGGCGTCATCGCGCTCACCAACGACGACGCCACCAACCTGGCGATCGCGATCGCCGCGCGCCTGCTGGCGCCGAAGGTGCCCGCACTGTGCCGCGCCGAGCACACCGCGACCTCGGCCAACATGACCTCCTTCGGCACCCGCCACATCCTCAACCCCTTCGAGCGCTTCAGCGAAACGCTCGCACTCTCGCTGCACGCGCCCAAGGCCTCGCAGCTCTTCGACTGGCTCACCGGCCTGCCCGGCAGCCACGTCGAGCAGCGCCGCGATCCGCCGCGCGGCAACTGGATCGTCTGCGGCCACGGGCGCTTCGGTCGCCTGCTGGTCGATGCGATGGACTCCGAGGCAGTGCCGGTGACCATCATCGACATCGACCCCAAGCCCGACGGCATCCACCGCTGGGTGCAGGGCGACGGCACCGGTGCCGCATCCCTGCTCGAGGCCGGCGTGCGCGAGGCGACCGGGATCGTGTGCGGCACCAGCTCGGACGTGGACAACCTTTCGATCGCGGTGACGGCGCGCGAGCTCAACCAGGAGCTCTTCGTGATCCTGCGCCAGAACCACGAATCCAACCGCGCGCTCTTCGAGGCCTTCGAATCCGACATCACCGTGGTCCCGAGCCGGGTGATCGCGCACGAATGCATCGCGATCCTGAGCACACCGCTGCTCGCGCCCTTCCTGGCCGAAATCCGCCGCCGTGACGAGGAGTGGTGCGGCGCACTGCTGCATCGCCTGACCCGCCACCTCGGCTGGAAGGTTCCGCGGATCCGCAGCCAGCGCGTCAACCTGTCGAGCGCGCCGGCGCTGTATCGCCGCCTGATGCGCGGCGAGACGATCACGCTCGAACGCCTGCTGCGCTCGCCCGCCGACCGCTCGATGGCGCTCGACTGCGCGGTGCTCTACCTCGAGCGCGACGACGACGACCACCGGATGACGCCCGCCGCCGACGAGAAGCTCCGCCCCGGCGACGAATTGCTCTTCGCCGGCACCCGCCGCGCGCTCGAGGATGTCGCCCTGATCTTCGCCAACGAGCACACCCTCGAATACATCCTCACCGGCCGCGACCTGCCCGGCGGACGGGTCTGGGAAATGCTCGCGCAGCGCAAGCACGGGAAACGCTCGCCGCAGCTGCCCTGAGCCGCTCCCCACGTTGCCGGGGCACGGCCCCGCCGCTCGAGCGCCGATCGCGACGTGCGCCGCGTCTGCGAGACCTGCTAGCCCGCGCCTTCCTCCACGAGTTCCACCGCCTCGCCGGCGAACGACACCCGCTGTCCCGGCCGCAGCTTGGCGCGCTTGCGCGACTCGGGCTTGCCGTCGACCTTCACCAGGCCGTTTTCCACCGCGGCATGCGCCGCACCGCCCGACTCGACCAGACCGGCGGCCTTGAGCAACTGGTCGAGCTGAATGTATTCACCGCGCACTTCGAACCGTATCGCCATCGCGATCCCTCCTGCCCGCCACGGCTGCGCGCGCGGGCCTCGTGTCAAAATGGCGGCATTGTCTCCCGCACGCCCGCCCATGACCAGCACGCCCACCGCCCGCGATCCGGCAAGCGACGCCGCCCCGGCCAGCGCCTCGGCGCCCGCCCACCGTTCTCCGTCCGACGCCGCAGCGCTCACCGCCCATCCGCCGTCGAGCGCCCGCTCGCGCGCGGACGACCTCCTCGAGCGCACCGACCACGTGATCGCCGCGGCGCTCGCCAGCGGCGCACTGCAGCCGATCCGTACCGAGCTCGACTGGCTGGAGCAGGACGGCCTTCGCTTCTCGGTGCGTTGGGTATCGTCCCTCGCGCTCAAGGATCGGGCGCGGGTCGACACGGTCACCGCCCGACGGCCCGACTTCAACCCCTTCCTGCCGCCCGAGCCTGCGCTCACGGTGGCGGCCCTCGGCGCGGATCACCTCGTGGTGCTGAACAAGTTCCCGGTGATCGATCGTCACCTGCTCATCGTGACCCGCCGTTTCGAAGACCAGAGCACGCCGCTCGGCGGCGCGGACTTCGCCGCGCTCGCCGCGGTAGTGGGCGCGCACGGCGGGCTGGGCTTCTACAACGGCGGCCGCATCGCGGGGGCGAGCCAGGCGCACAAGCACCTGCAGTGGGTGCCCGCGCAGGCCTCGGCGCTGGAAGACTTCCTGCCTCCGCTGCATCCCGGGGCGGCAGCGGAGAACCTCGCCCTGCCCTGGGCGCACGCGGCGGTGGGGATGGACGAATCCGCCTGGTCGCACCCGGACGACGCCGGATCGGTCCTTCTGGCCGCCTACCGCCTGGCCTGCGAGCGGCTGGAGCTTCCCTGCGACGCCGATCCGATGCCGCCCTACAACCTGCTGGTCAGCCGTGGCGCGCTGCTGCTGGTGCCCCGCACACGCGAGAAATGGGACGACGTGTCGCTGAATTCGCTCGCCTGGGCCGGCTCGCTGTTCGTGCGCGACCGCGCCCAGATCGACGGCTTGCGCCGACATGGCCCGCTCGAGGTGCTCGCCGCGGTGGGCCGGCCGCGCGGCGGATAGGCTGGCGAGACGTATCCGGCGATCAGGCCGCGCGCGGCAGCGGACTCTGCGGCAGCGGCGGCAGGCCGATGGTGGCGCGGAGCTCGTCGCACTTCGGGTTGGGCGTACCGTCCTCGAAATAGACGGGAAATTCACGACAGGGGGTGGGCCGGTTCTCGTAGATCGAACGCGCGACCTGCCGGCCCACCTCGCCGGAGAGCGCGCTGCAGCGTCGCGGCACCTGGTTGCTGCCCTTCATGCAGCGCAAGGTGTGGTTGAGTTTCTCGGTCATCTCCGCCGGCACGAAACCGCCCGGCGCGTCGTCCGCCTCGGCCCAGTAGAAGGAGATCCGAAAGTGCGTGCAGCAGATGCCGCAGTCGAGGCAGGGGTTGAACTCGTCCATGAACGGAGCGCCGAAAGGACCGGCCGAGGGCCGTGGGGCGCGCATTCTAGCGCCGCCGGGAGGCGCCGGAAAGTGGTGCAAAGCGCTTTGTTTTCAGTAACCTGAAATCATTTTGAGAAATATTTTCCGGAGCGGGAAACCCGCTCGCATCGGATCGCGCCCGCAGCGCGTCCCCGGGCGCGGCGGTTCCTTGTGGGAGCGACGCAAGTCGCGACTACGGCTTATCCACGCTCGCCAACGCTCGTCCGCTGTTCCGGCGCCCGCTCGCGACTCGCGCCGCTCCGGCGGCGCATCCCCGGGCGCGACGGTCCTGTGCGCGCCGGCACGCCCGGGATGCTCAGTTTTCGGCTTCGCCGGATTCGGGCTCGGGCTCGGGCTCGGCGCCGTTGGCGCCGCAGCATTTCTTGTATTTCTTGCCGCTGCCGCACGGGCACGGATCGTTGCGGCCGGGGCCGGCGCTGGCGGGCTTGCGCGGAGCCTCGGTGGACAGCGGCTCGGCGGCCGGCAGACCCAGATCGCGCCAGTGGGCGAAGATGTCGTTGACCGCCTCGCCCACGTCGGCGAGCCAGCCCAGGCGGGTCTCGTCGTCGGCCTTCGCGGCGTCCTCCTCGCCCCAGGGCGCGAGCACCTCGTCGAGGGTCTCGCGCACGGCCTCGACCGCCTCGGCGTCCAGCCCCTCCTCCCAGCCCTCGGGCCACAGGTCCAGGCCCTGAGCGAAACCGTCGATCCAGGCTTCGCCGAGCTTGAGCCCATCGCCCTCGGCGACCGCGAAGCAGAACGGCTCCCAGCACGCCTCGTCCTCGTCGTCCAGGCCGAGCGTGGCGAGCAGCTCGTTGTGATACGCCTTCACCAGCCGGATCGCGCGCTGCAGGCCGCTGCCCGAGCCGAAGCCGACCTCGTCGCCGTGCGCCGACCACACGCCGGGCATCCAGCGCTCGGCCGGGATTGGCCGCGGCGAGATCATCACGCCGGCGAGGTAGCCGTCGAGCATCTCGAGGTCCATGCAGTCCTCGGGCACGATGTCCGAGGTGAGGATCTCTTCCAGCGCCTCGAAATCCTCGTCGCTCATCGTGCGCAGCGCGGACGCGTCCGCGCCCCTTTGTTCCATACCGTTCATGGCAATCTCCTTTGACCGGCGCCAAGGGTGGCCCAAGGCGGCGCGGCGGGCAAGCACGATCTTGCGGAATCAGCCCGCGGCCGCGAGATCCAGCCCGATGCGGTACAACGGCTGCCCCGAGTCGCGGTACTTGCGCTCGAAGGGGGTCAGCGGCGTGACGGCCTCGAAGCCTTCCCAGGCGACCTCGCGCCCGAGCACGAGGCCGAGCGCGAAGGCGAACTCCTCGATGTAGACCTTCCAGTTGCTGCGGCATTCCAGCACGCCACCGAGGCGGGGAATCCACGGGAACACCGGGTGCGCGTGCCAGCGCCGGCCGAGGTGGCCGATCTTGGGCCAGGGGTTGGGATAGAGGAGGTAGTGGCGCGCGAGGCGCAGCCCGGCCTCGTCGAGCAGGCGCCAGAAGTCCACCAGGTCGGCGCGCACGAAGACCATGTTCTTCGGCAACAGCGCCTCGGGATAGGGCTTGCGACGCGCGAGGCGGTCGGCGGACTGGTCGACGCCGATCACCCAGTGGTCGGGAAACTGGCGCGCGATCTGGATGGTGCTGTGGCCGACGCCGCAGCCGGCATCGAGGATCAGCGGCGCACTGCGGCCCCAGCCGGCGAGCGCCTCGGCGAGCGCGGCACGGTTGTAGTCGGTGCAGGGCTTCCGGAAGGGATGCTCGAGGTGCTTGCGCACGCGCTCGGCGAGCGCCTCGTGGACGCCCTGCTGGGCGCTCTGCGGGATGCGGGAGTTGGCGTAGCTCATCGGGCCGCTCTCATCGGTCGGGACTCGTCGGCCGGGGCCCGTCGGCCCGGGCAGATGGCGGGTGGTCGCACGCGGGAATGCCGTGGCGGCGGAGTTCCTCGTTCATGCGCGAGGGGTGGACGACGCGGCGCACCGCCTCGTGCAGCCGGCCCGCCGCGGGGTAGTTGCGCCGCAGCATGCCCAGCCACAGCTTGAGCCGGCCACAGGCATGCACCGGGGCGGCGCGCCCCTGCACGCCCTCCCAGTAGCGCAGGAGGTGCGGGTGCAGTTCGACCCAGTCGCGCTCGTCCGGCTCGGTGCCGCGTTCGCCGCGGATGCGGCGCGCGAGCCAGGGGTCGGAGACCGCGCCGCGGCCGATCATCACATCCTCGGCTGCGGAGACCGCGCGGCAGCGTGCCCAGTCGCGCACGCTCCACACCTCGCCGTTGGCGGTCACCGGCACGCGCACCGCGTCGCCGATGCGCGCCACCCACTCCCAGTGCGCGGGCGCGCGGTAGCCCTGCTCGCGGGTGCGCGCATGGACGACGATGGCCTGCGCGCCACCGTCCGCGAGCGCCTGCGCACAGTCGAGCGCGCGCGAGGGGTCGGCGATGCCCAGGCGCATCTTGGCGCTCACCGGGATGGCTGCGGGCACGGCGGCACGCACTGCGGCGGCGATGTCGTGCAGCAGGCGCGGGCGGTCGAGCAGCATCGCACCGCCACCATGGCGATTGACCACCTTGGCCGGGCAGCCGAAGTTGAGGTCGATGCCGTGCGGGCTCAGCGCGGCCAGGCGCGCAGCGTTCTCCGCGAGCAGGACGGGATCGCTGCCGAGCAGTTGCACCGCCACCGGCGTGCCCGCGGCGGTGCGGCTGCCGGCGAGGATCTCCGGGCAGATGCGCTCGAACATGCGCCGCGGCAGCAGGGTGCCGGAGACGCGGACGAATTCCGACACCGCGAGGTCGTAGCCGCCGATCGCGGTCAGCACGTCGCGAAGCACGAAATCGGCCACGCCCTCCATGGGCGCGAGCAGCAGGCGCACGCTGGAACCTCGTCGGTGATTGATCAGGCGCGCGATTGTACCGGTCGCCGCCCGAAAAACCGTCCCGGCGCACGACAGCAGACGTGTTTTTCCTTGTCAGGACGGGGCGGCTGGCGGATAATCTCGCGCTTTACGACACAGGGCGGTCACAACCTCCGCCCGCAAGATTCAGGAAATCACCATGAAAGCGGACATCCATCCCAAGTACGCCGACGTCAACGTCACCTGCTCGTGCGGCAACACCTTCGTGACCCGTTCGACCCTGGGCAAGCCCCAGTACCACGTCGAGGTGTGCTCGGCCTGCCATCCGTTCTACACCGGCAAGCAAAAGATCGTCGACACCGCCGGCCGCGTCGAGCGCTTCCGCCAGAAGTACGGCAACGTCCAGCGCGCGAGCTGAGCCGTCGCAAAGCCGGGATCCGCACCGCCCCGGGCGGTCGTGGCAGGATTCCGCAGGCACCGAGGAAGGCAGCGCAAGCTGCCTTTTTTATTGCCCCGCCGCCGGCAGGCACCCGCGCCCTCTCCGTCCTGCCCACTCCGCCGCGCTTGGTCCGCGCAGCCACTCCGAAGCACAATGCCCGCATGATCCGCGATCCCGCCACGCCCACCCTGTTCCAGCGCCGCGTCTACGGCACGGTCGGCCTGACCCTGCTGGTCGGCCTGTACCTGCTCGTCGGCCTGACCGCGCACGACCCCTGGCGCGGCGACGACGCGCGCCATTTCGGGCCCGTGCTGGCGATGCTGCGCGGCGAGTCCTGGCTGTTTCCCCTGCTCGCCGGCGAACCCCTGGTGGAGCATCCCCCGCTGTATTACTGGGTCGCCTCGGCCTTCTCCGCGCTCACCGCGGCCTTTCTTCCGGCGCACGCCGGGGCCCGCCTGGCGAGCGCCGTCTTCGTGGCGCTGGCGATCTGGTGGCTGGCGCGCGCGGCCGAATCCCTGCATGGTCGCGCCGCCCGCACGCCCGCCGCGCTGCTCGCGCTCGGCACGCTAGGCCTGGTCCTGCATGCGCACGAGACGCAGCCCCTGCTCGCCCTCTTCGCCATGCTCGCACTGACCCTGTCCGGCCTCGCGGAGTTGCCGACACGCCCGCTCGCCGGGGGCCTGAAGGCGGGCATGGGTAGCGGCCTGGCCTTCCTCTCCGCAGGCTTCGGCGGCCTGTGGATGAGCGCTCCCCTGTTGCCGCTGGCGATGCTGCTGAGCGCCGACTGCCGCAGCCCGCGCGCGAGCGGCGCCGTGCTGCTGGGACTGTGCCTCGCGCTGACCACCGCCGCGCTGTGGCCGCTCGTGCTCCACCTGCAACACCCCGAACTCCTGAGCCTGTGGCTGCGCAACGAGTGGCAGTGGATCGTCGGCCCGATGCTGCGCCCGGCCGAGCTGCCGCGACTGCTCGAGCTCGGCGCCTGGTTCATGTGGCCGCTGTGGCCGCTGGCCTTGTGGGCGCTCTGGCGCGCGCGCCGCCAGCCCGGCGTGCTCGCGATCCTGCTGCCGCTGGCGAGCGCCGGACTGGTGCTGGCCTGGCTGGTGGCGATCGACGATCTCTCGCAGGCCCGGCTGATCCCGCTGGTGCCCGCGCTCGCCCTGCTCGCCGCCGGCGGCGTGGCCAGCCTGCGCCGCGGCGCCGCGAGCGCGCTCGACTGGTTCTCGCTGATGAGCCTGGCCGTCTTCGGCATCCTCGTCTGGCTGGCATGGAGCGCCCAGGTCGCCGGCTGGCCGAGCGGTCTCGCACGCCACGTCGCGCGCAACGCCCCCGGCTTCGTGCCGCCGGACGCCAACCTGCGCCTGCTTGCCGGCGGCGCCATCAGCGTGGTGTGGATCCTCCTCGTCGCCCGCCTGCCCCGGTCGCCCGCACGTGCGCCGGCGAACTGGGCGATCGGCCTGGTGATGCTGTGGAGCCTGGCGGTGGTGTTGCTGATGCCCTGGTTCGACCAGGGACGCAGCTACCGCACGGTGGTGGAATCGCTCGATATCGCGGTGCGCGGCGAGCGCGGCGCACAGGCGAGGGAATGCATCGCCACCACCGGGCTGCCCGACGCGATGAAGCTGTCGATGGACTATTTCGCCGGCCTGCGCGCACGCCCGATCGACGCCGACGCCACACCGTGTGCTCTGCTGCTGGTCCATGTCGAGCGCCGCGGCCGCTCCGCCGCGCTCGCACCCGAATGGGAAACCGTGTGGGAATACCGCCGTGGTGCCGGCAAGCGCGCCGAAACCTTCCGGCTGCTGCGCCGCGCCGGACGCTGAATCGACGCATCCGTGCCGTTGCGGCGAGGTCCTTGCATTCTCGCCGGCCCGAATCGAGACTTGCGTCGCTCCTACCCGCCGTCGAAGCCGCTTCACGCGCCGGTACCCGTCACCTTCCGGAACCCGTAACGCCTTGGCACCGCGTCGCCCCGGGGGCACCCTGTCGGTTTTCGTGGGAGCGACGCAAGTCGCGATCGGACGGTTCAGCTGAGACGGACGTCGAGGGCTAGGAGTCTGCGCGGCAGAAGCCAAGCGTCGGTGAGTTAAGTCCTCGCGGGCGTTTCGGGGCCGGTAGACTGTCGAGATGACGAGCTATCTGTCCTATTGCCCGCAGCAGCAGATGCTGCTGCCCCAGGCGCTGCAGGAGTGGCTACCCGAAGGCCACTTGGCGTACTTCATCAGCGACGCGGTCGACGGGTTGGACCTGAGCGCGTTCCACGCCCGGTATGCCGGTGGCGGACCGCGCAACCAGCCGTTTCATCCGGCCATGATGGTCAAGGTGCTGCTGTATGCGTACGCCACGGGCGTGTTCAGTTCGCGCAAGATCGCGCGCAAGCTGCACGAGGATGTGGCGTTCCGGGTCCTGGCGGCAGACAACTTCCCGGCCCACCGCACGCTGAGCGACTTTCGCGCGGTCCATTTGAAGGAGCTGAGCGAGTTGTTCGTGCAGGTGGTGCGACTGGCCCGCGAGATGGGGCTGGTCAAGCTCGGGACGGTGGCCATCGACGGCACCAAGGTCAAGGCAAACGCCAGCCGCCACAAGGCGATGAGTTACGGCCATATGGTGAAGGCGGAGGCCGAGTTGAAACGGCAGATCGAGGCGCTGCTCAATCGGGCCAAGGCCGCCGACGACGCCGAGCGGAACGAGCCCGAGCTGGATGTGCCGGCCGAGATCGCGCGGCGCGAGGCGCGGCTGACGGCGATTGCTGAAGCCCGGGCGCGGCTCGAGCAGCGCCAGCGCGAGGCCGATCAGGCGCGCGGGCGCAGCGACGATGACGACCGTCGCCCGCGCGGCGGTGACGGCAAACCGAAGGGCGGGCGCTACAAGCGCGACTTTGGAGTGCCCGAGGACAAGGCGCAGGAGAACTTCACGGATCCGGACAGCCGCATCATGAAGCGCGCCGGCGGCGGTTTCGATCCGAGCTACAACGCCCAGACGGCGGTCGACGAGACCGCCCACATCATCGTGGCGGCCGAGCTGACCAACAACGCCAGCGACGCCGGGCAACTGGCGGGGGTACTGCAGGCCGTGCGCGACAACGTCGAACACCGACCGCGCCAGGCGCTGGCCGACACCGGCTACCGCTCGGAGCAAACGTTCCGGGAACTCGACGGGTGCGGGACCGAACTGGTGGTGGCGCTGGGCCGGGAAGGTAAGCGCCGACTCGGCTTCGATCGCGAACGCAATCCGCACACCGCGCAGATGGCCGACAAGCTCGAGAGCGAGGCGGGCAAGAGCGCCTACCGAAAACGGAAATGGATCGCCGAACCGCCCAACGGCTGGATCAAGAACGTGTTGGGATTCCGGCAGTTCAGCCTGCGGGGCCTGGAGCGCGTCAAAGCGGAGTGGAAGCTCGTCTGTATGGCGCTGAACCTGCGCAGGATGAGCACATTGAGGACGGCATGACGGGAAAAGGGGGCAAACCTGTCCCCGTTGCCGTCCGGCATGCGCGCCGCGCCGTCGCAAAGCAACTTGACCACGGCCTCAGTCTCGTGCCGCACCTCGCGGTTCGCCAATCATTCTGCTAGAAAACACGCTCTGGAGTTCTGCCGCGCAGACTCCTAGCGCCTGCGCACGGCCCTCAGCCGTAGATCCTGCACATCCCCGGCAGCGATACCGGGTTGGTGAAATAGCCTAGCACGCTGAAGAACACCGACAGCAGCGCGAGCACGATCAGCCAGCGCCGGTGACGGCTCGCCCAGACGACGAGGCCGCGGACCCGCCCGGCGGGACCGATCCTCATGACGCGCTCCTCGCGCTCAGTCCAGGCGCAGGAAGTGGTCGCGATAGTGGCGCAGCTCGGCGATCGACTCGTGGATGTCGGCGAGCGCGGTGTGGCTGCCCGCCTTCTTGACACCCGCGTAGATCTCCGGACGCCAGCGCCGCGCGAGCTCCTTGAGCGTGGACACGTCGAGGTTGCGGTAATGGAACCAGGCCTCGAGTTCCGGCATCCAGCGCGCGAGGAACCTGCGGTCCTGGCACACCGAATTGCCGCACATCGGCGAGGTGCGCGCGGGCACATGCGCGCGCAGGAAGGCCAGCACCTGCGCCTCGGCATCGGCCTCCGACATCGTGGAGGCGCGCACCCGAGCGGTGAGCCCGGACTTGCCATGGGTATTGCGGTTCCACTCGTCCATGCCGTCGAGCACGCTGTCGGGCTGATGCACGGCGATCACCGGCGCCTCGGCGATCACTTCGAGCGCCTCGTCGGTGAGCACGATCGCGATCTCGATGATGCGGTCACGATCGGGTTCGAGGCCGGTCATCTCCATGTCCAGCCATATCAGCGTCTTCGGGTCCTGTGCCATAATCCGTCCGCCCTTTTCCGGGGCCTTCCTGCGAAACAATGAGGGCGCGATTGTGTCATAGATCGCGTACGTTGCCGGCCTCGGCCAGCAGCGATCGCGCCAGCCTGTCACGGACAGCAGCGCATGGCCGGTCGGGTCGCACACCTGCCCGCAGCCCTACCTCCATCCACCGCCCGCGCTTCGCAATGACCGATCCCGCCCCATTCATGCTGTCGCCCTTCGGCCTGCCGCCTCTTTCTATCCTGTTCCTGGCCTTCCTGGTCGCCGGTACCGTGCTCGGCCTCGGTCTGCTGCATCGCCACGCCCACCACGTGCGCCGCCATCGCGACGCGGTGCCGCAGCCCTTCGCCGGCTCGATCCCCCTGCATTCGCACCAGCGTGCCGCCGACTACACCGTCGCGCGCGCGCGCCTGTCCGCCTTCCACGCCGCGGCCAACGCCGGCTTCGTGCTCGCGCTCACGCTCGGCGGCGGGCTGCAGGCGTTGCACGACGCCTGGGCGGACGTGCTGCCCGCCGGCGGGCTCGCCCACGGCGTCGCGCTGCTCGCCAGCCTGGGCGTGCTCGGCTGGCTGTTCGAACTACCCTTCGCGCTGCTGCGCACCTTCGGCATCGAGAAGACCTTCGGCTTCAACCGCATGACGCCGCGCCTCTACCTCGCCGACACCGTGCGCGAGGCCGCGCTCGCCGCGCTGATCGGGCTGCCGCTGCTCGCCGCGGTGCTGTGGCTGACGCTGGCGACGGGCGCGCTGTGGTGGGCCTGGGTGTGGGCGTTCTGGCTCGGCTTCAACCTGCTCGCGATGGTGATCTGGCCGACCTTCATCGCGCCGCTGTTCAACAAGTTCACCCCGCTCGCCGACGCCACGCTGAAGGCGCGCGTCGAGGCCCTGCTCGCGCGCTGCGGCTTTCGCGCCAAGGGCCTGTTCGTGATGGACGGCTCGCGCCGCTCGGCACACGGCAACGCCTACTTCACCGGGCTGGGCGCGGCCAAGCGCATCGTGTTCTTCGACACCCTGCTCGACAAGCTCGATGCCGACGAGGTCGAGGCGGTGCTCGCGCACGAGCTCGGCCACTTCCACCACCGCCACCTGCTGCGCCGGCTGGCGGTGCTCGCACCGGCCAGCCTGGGCGTGCTCGCCTTGCTCGGCTGGCTCGCCCAGCAGCCCTGGTTCTTCTCCGGGCTGGGCATGCACAGCGCCGACCTGGCGAGCGCGCTCGCCCTGTTCACGCTGGTACTGCCGGTGTTCAGCTTCCCGCTCGCGCCGCTCGCGAGCCACTGGTCGCGCAAGCACGAGTTCGAGGCCGACGCCTACGCCGCCCGCCAGGCCGACGCCGGCAAGCTGGTGAGCGCGCTGGTCAAGCTCTACCGCGACAACGCCTCCACGCTGACGCCCGACCCGCTGTACTCGCGCTTCCACGACTCGCATCCGCCCGCCGCGCTGCGCATCGCGCGCCTGCAGGCGCTGCAACGGTGAGCGGCATGCGCAAGCGCACCCACGCCGGCGCGATCGCCGAAGCCCGCATCGACGGCGTGGTAGTGGCCGCCTTCGGCCGCCACTACGAGGTCGACACCGCGCGCGGGCGCCTGCAGTGCTATCCGCGCGGCAAGAAGAGCAGCTACGCCTGCGGCGACGAGGTCGAGCTCGTGCCCGGCGGCGACGGCCAGGGCGTGATCGAGACCCTGCATCCGCGCCGCAACCTGCTGTGGCGCTCGGATGCCTTCCGCGAGAAGCTGATCGCCTCCAACCTCAGCCATCTGGTGATCGTGGTCGCCACCGAGCCCGGTTTCTCCGACCTGCTGGTGTCGCGCTGCATCGCCGCGGCCGAGAGCCAGGGCATCGTGCCGCTGATCGTGCTCAACAAGGCCGACCTCGCCGCGCGCCTCGAGGCCGCCCGCCATCAGCTCGAGCCCTTCCGCAAGCTCGGCTACGAGGTCGTCGAGGTGTCCGCGCTGCAGGGCGCGGATGCACTGCGCGCTCGCCTGGCCGGCCTGCAGGCGATCTTCGTGGGCCAGTCGGGCATGGGCAAATCGACCCTGACCAACGCCATCGTGCCGGAGGCCCAGGCCGCCACCCGCGAGATCTCGGACGCGCTCGACTCGGGCAAGCACACCACGACCTTCGCACGGCTGTACCACCTGCCGGTGACCGCCGACGAAGCCCGCGGCGGCTGGCTGATCGACAGCCCCGGCCTGCAGGTGTTCGGGCTCGCCCACCTGGCGGCGGAGGACCTCGCCGAGACCTTCGTCGAGCTGCGCCCGCACCTGGGGCGCTGCCGCTTCCGTGACTGCCGCCACGACAGCGAGCCGGGTTGCGCGCTGCTCGGAGCACTCGAAGCCGGCGCCATCCACCCGCGGCGCTGGGAGCATTTCCGCGCCATCCGCAGCGAGATCGCCGAGGCGCGACGGCTCAATCCGGGCTGGTAGGCGACGCCCGCCCGACGCGCCTGCACGCGCAACTCAGGCGCCGGCGAGCAGAAATTCCCGCACCGTGGCGATCTGCGCCGCATCCATCAGCATCGGCGCGTGCCCCACGCCGGGGAACTCCACCGTCTGCGCCCTCGGCCCGCGCGCGCCCATCGCCGCGAAGGTGGCCGGCTCCAGCAGGTCGGACTCTGCGCCGCGCAGCGCCAGGGTCGGGCAACGGATCGCTTCATATACCGGCCACAGGTCGATATCGACCGGCACCGGATTGAGCCGGAAGACTTCGCCCAGGCCGGGGTCGTACACCATCGCGTAGCCCCCTTCGGCGTCATCCATGCGACGCACCGAATATTCCGTGAGGTGGCGCCACTGCGCGTCGGTGAGCGCGCCGAAGGGCGCGCCGACCTCGCGGATGTAGGCCTCGGCCGCCGCGGGGTCGGCAAAGCGCGGCGCGCGTCCGACGTACTGGCCGATGCGACGCAGGGATGCTGCGGTGATCACCGGACCGACGTCGTTCAAGACCAGCCGGGTGATCGGCGTGCCGGCCAGGCTCGCGAGCAGCATGCCGATGATGCCGCCCATCGAGGTGCCGACCCAGTGCACCTCCTCGACGTCGAGGCGGGCGATCAGGGTGACCATATCGGCGACGTAGACCGGGAAGCCGTAGTCCGCCTTGTCCGTCAGCCAGTCGCTGCGACCGCGCCCGACCACGTCCGGGCAGACGACGCGGTACTCGCCGGCGAGCGCGCGCGCGAGATCGTCGAAGTCGCGGCCGTTGCGGGTGAGACCGTGGACACAGACCAGCACGCGCCGATTCGTCGGCTCGCCCCATTCGGTGTAGGCCACGCGGTGCAGGCCGTGCGGCCCGCTGCACAGCACATGCCGGGCGCGCGGCTGGAGCAGCGGTTGCGCGGCGCGCACACGCTCCGGCTCCACCGCGGCACGCTCGGCCGGGGTCGTCGGTGCGGACGGGCTGAAGAACTTCTTGAGCGAATCGAGCAGGGACATGAGGGGCGGGCACTCGGAACGGGTTTCGGGTCGCTGCAAGTCTAGCCCGAAGCGGCGGATCCGGGACACAAGCCCGCCGCCCTCAGCGACCGTGCCAGTAGCGCGGCTGCATCTCGCGCTCGGCGTTCACCTGGACGCCCTCCTCCGGCGCCGCCGCGAAGTCGATCCGGATCGCACCCTGCGCATCGGTGCGCCAATTGCGTGCCCCTGCCTCCGCCCAGCGTGCCCACACCTCGGGGTGGGGATGGCCGAAGCTGTTGCGGCTGCCGGCGGAGTGGACCGCGTGTTCCGGGAGGGTCGCGTCGACGAAGGCGGCCGAGGACGACGAGCGGCTGCCATGGTGGGCGCTGACCACGACCGCGGCGGAAAGGCTTGCCGGTGGCTGGCGGGCGATCAGCTTGGCCTCGGCGGCGGTGCCGATGTCGCCGGTCAGCAGCAGCGCGCCGGCGGCGCCAACGACGCGCAGCACGCAGGAGGCGTCGTTGTCGTGCGGACTTGCGCCCGCGCCTGCCGGCTCCTCGCTCGGCGCGCGCACGGGCGCCGGATGCAGAATCTCGAAGCGCACGCCATCGCGCTCCCATGCGGGCACGCGTGCGCAGTCCGCCGGCTCGCGCCCGTGCGCCAGACGGGCCGCCCAGGCTGCGCGTTCGCGCGCATGGACGGCCTGTCCGGCCAGCACCGTGCCCACCGGCAGGCCGGCGAGCAGCGAGGCCGCGCCGCCCACATGATCGGAATCCGGATGCGACAGCACCACCCGATCCAGCCAGCGCACGCCGGCCGCGCGCAGCCAGGGCAGGACCACCCGCTCGCCGGCATCGGACTCGCTGCCGAAGGGTGGCCCGCTGTCGTAGAGGAGGTCATGCGCACGCGTCTGCACATGCACCGCGAGACCCTGGCCGACGTCCAGCACCCAGGCGCGGAAACCGCCCTCCTGCGGGCGCACCGGCTGCCAGGACAGCAGCGCCGCGAGCAATGCCGGTGCCGCCAACCGCCCCGGGCTTGCGCGCGGCAGCAGCAGGATCGCCACGGCGGCGAGCGCACCGCCGAAAAGCCACGGCGGCGGCGCCGCGCGCTCGATCATCGCCCTCTCGAGCGCTGCAAGCGGCGCAAGGAAATCCATCATCCACCCCGCGGCGAAGTCGGCCGGCACGAGCAGCAAGGGGATCGGCCAGGGGATCGCGAGCAGCACCAGCGGCGTGACGACGAAGCTCACCAGCGGAATCGCCACCAGGTTGGCGAGCGGCGACAGCAACGGAACCGCCTGGAACTGCGCAAGCAGCAGCGGCACCAGCGCGAAGCTGATCGCGAGCTGCACGCGCAGCGCGGCGCGCCAGCCGGCCGACGGTGCGACACGGCCGCCGAGCACGGCGAGGATCACCGCCACCGCACCAAAGGACAGCCAGAAGCCGGCCGACAGCACCGCCCAGGGATCGACCACCAGCACCACGAGCAATGCAATCGCGAGTACGCGCGAGGGCGGTATGCGCCGCCCGCCGATCAGCGCCAGCGCGCCCACCAGCAGCATCAGCCAGGCGCGCAGCACCGGAACGCCCATGCCGGCCAGCAAGGCATAGGCGGTGGCCCCGGCCAGCCCGCCGAGCGCGTGCACCTGCTGCACCGGAACACGCAGCACCAGCGCCGGCTGCCGGCGCCACGCCGCGCCGGCGAGACCGCCGCAGAACATCGCCACCAGCGCCACGTGCAGGCCCGAGATGGACACCAGGTGGGCGACGCCGGTGCGGCGGAAGATCTCCCACTGCCCGGCATCGATGCCTTGTTGATCGCCGACCGCGAGCGCCACCAACAGGCCGGCGTGCGCCCCGTCGGGCAGGGCGGCGAGCATGCGCTCGCGCACCGTCGCGCGCACGCGATGGACGTGCTGCATCCAGGTGGCGGGAAGCTCGTCTAGGAGCCGCCCCGTCCCCCGCACGCTGCCAGTGGCGCGGACCCCGCGCTCGAGCAACCAGGCCTCGTAGTCGAAGCCGGAGGGATTGGCGAAACCGTGGGGCCGCCACAGACGCACGGTCAGCGCCCAGCGCTCGCCCGGACGGGGCATCGCCAGCGGCAGGGGGCTCGCGGAATCGGCCTCGGCGTCGAGCTTGGCCTCGACAGCGGTGCGTTCGGGACGCCAGGCCAGCTGCACGAGTCCCGGCACGCCGGGCGTGTCGGGCTCGACCGCGAAGTCGAAGCGCCAGCCGGACCCGCTCGCGCGTGGCAACCCGGCCACCCTGCCCCGCAGCTGCAACTCGACACCGTCGAGGGTGCCGGCGAGCTCGTCGCTCAGCCGGACCTCGGCCCGCCACGCCGCCCAGCCCGCGCCGGCGGCGAGCGCACCGAGTGCGGCCAGGGCGATGGGGATCCAGCGCCCAGCCCGAGCCGCCGACCCGCGGCCCCACGCCAACACCAACGCCAGCCGCAAGCCGAGCGCAGCGACGAGGCCGAGCGCCGCCGCGGCCACGACGCCATCGAGCGCAGCCGACCGCTGGACGAGGACGGTGCCGGCGAGGAAGGCGAGAGCGATGATGCGCATGGCATCGAGTATGCCTCA
The DNA here is from genome assembly GCF_000831325.1 of Thauera sp. SWB20. Taxonomy (NCBI): domain Bacteria; kingdom Pseudomonadati; phylum Pseudomonadota; class Betaproteobacteria; order Rhodocyclales; family Zoogloeaceae; genus Thauera; species Thauera sp. SWB20. The sequence goes on from NZ_JTDM01000013.1 coordinate 70,203, forward strand.
GGCATTCCCGGAAGGGCGGGCGCCGTGATCGCCGGCCGCCCTTCCGCCCTCGACGGACGATCGCGGCCCGGGCCGCCGCGTCGAGGATGGCCGCGCATGCCACGACGCGATGGGCCGGGCTCCTGCTAGACTCGCCCACGCGGACCTGAACCATGCGCAAGCTCTTCAAACGCTTCCTCCCCGACCACCGCAGCGTCAGCGAGAACCGCTGGCTGCGGCCGTTCGCGTCCACCTTGCTGCATCCGCGCCTGTGGCACCTGAACCGCCATTCGGCGGCCGGGGCGGTGGCGGTGGGGATGTTCTGCGGCCTCATTCCCGGCCCCTTCCAGATGCCGAGCGCGGCGCTGTTTTGCGTGCTCTTCAGGGTCAACCTGCCGCTGGCGCTGATCACCACGCTCTACAGCAACCCGCTCACCATCGTCCCCCTCTACGTCGCGGCATTCGCGATCGGGAGCCTGATGTCGGGAAATGGTGCAGTTGCGTTCATCCCGCCGCCGGACTTCGCCGGCTTCGATCCACTGCAGTGGGCGGCCGACCTCGCAGCCTGGGCGGGCGAGCTGGGCCGCCCGCTGGTGGTCGGCCTGATCGTGCTCGCGGCAAGCCTGTCGATGGTGTCGTATCTGGCGGTGCGCTGGGGCTGGCGGCTGTGGCTGATCCGCCAGTGGCGGCAGCGACGGCAACGGCGATAAGCGGGCGCAGCGTCCGGTCCGCAAGATTCGAGCCCTGCGCGCGGCACGGCCTTCGCATCGCCGCAGGGCTCATGGAGAATCGATCGCGGCACCGCTGCGATCGCAGCGGGCACCGCGAACACTTCAGACGCGGAAGCGGCTGGCCTGCTCGCGCAGGGTCCCGGCGAGCTGCTCCAGCGTCTCGGCGGTGGCCGCGGTCTCGCGCACGGTCACGCTGTTGTGCTCGGTCATGTCGGCGATGCGCTCGATGTTGCGCGCGATGTCGTTGCTCGCCAGGCTCTGCTCGTGCAGGGCGGTGGAGATCTCGCGCACCGCGGTGAGCACCTGGTCGGCGCCCGCGCTGATCTGCGCCATCGAGGAGCCGGCGCGGTTGCTCATCTCCACGCCGTCGCGCACGCGCTGCACGCCCTGCTGCATGGTGTCGACCGCGCGCTCGGTGCCCTGCTGGATCGCCGCCACCATGCCGCCGATCTCGCGCGTGGCGAGCGAGGTGCGCTCGGCGAGCTTGCGCACCTCGTCGGCCACCACCGCGAAGCCGCGCCCGGTCTCGCCCGCACGGGCGGCCTCGATCGCGGCGTTGAGCGCGAGCAGGTTGGTCTGGTCGGCGATGTCGCGGATCGAGTCGACGATCGCGTTGATCTGGCGCGACTTCTCGCCGAGCTCGCGGATGGCCTCGCTCGACAGATCCACCGCCTCGGCGATGCGCTCCATCTCGGCCACCGACTGCTCCATGACCGAGCGCCCCTCCTGCGAGAGCCGGCCCGAATCCTCGGCAAGCTGCTGCGCGGTCGAGGCGTGGTGGGCGATGCCGTCGACCCCGCGCGTCATCTCCTCGACCGCTGCGGCCACGCTGGAGGCAGCGTCGCTCTGCGTCTCGGAGCCCTCCAGCACGCGACGCGCGGAGGCCGACATCTCGGTGGCGGCGCCGCCGACGTGGGCGGCACCGGTCTGGATGTCGCGGATGAGGCCGGCGACGTGATCGGCCATCGAATTGAACTGGCGCGCCACCTCGGCGAGCTCGTCGCGCGCCGAGAACTGCACGCGGCTGCGATAGTCGCCCGCGGCGAAGCCCTGCGCGCCGGCCGAGAGCTCGCGCACCGAGCGCACGATGGCGAGATAGATGCCGATGAAGAGATAGCCTGCGAGCAGCATGCCGACCGCCGAAATCGCCACCTGGGTCTGCAGGCGCTGGTTCAGGCGGTCGCGGCGCGCCTCGAGCAGGCGGCCGACCTCGGGGCGCAGCACCTGGTCGAAGTTGCGTACCGCGGTGTCGATCGCGCCGGTGACCAGTTCGAAGAAGGCCGCCGAGCTCAGGCCGAAGCGCTGGTCGAGAAGCTCCTTCCCCGTAGCCTCACGCACCCGCGCGACACCCTCGGAGATTTCGCGGCCCATGCCGTCGACGCTAGCGGCGAGGCTGGCGTTGGCCGCCGCGGTGCGGCGCAGGCGCTCCAGCACCGCAGACTCGGCGCGGCCGATCTCGGCGAGCAGCGCGACCAGGGCGTGCTCGTCGCTGCGCGCAAGCTCGCGGCGGGCGCTCAGCGCCGTGCCGCGAGCGCGCAGTTGACCGAGCCGCTCGCTGAGTTCAGGCAGCGCGCCGAGCAGCGGCGCGAGCAGGTTGGAACTCGCCGGCTCGGGGTCGAGCGACAGCCCGGAGGCGTCGCCGAGCTCGCCGAGCCAGCGCATGAGTCCGGCGATCGTCTCGGTGTGCAGGCGGAAATTCTCCGCGCCTGCCATGGAGAGCCCGCTGTCGGCGAGGCGTACCAGCGCCGCCCGCTGCATCTGCCAGCCCGCGCGCAAGCCCGACCAGCCGGCATCGCCGTCGATTGCCGCGTCGAGTGCGCCGAGCGCGGCACGCAACTCCGCCGCCTTCGCCTCGCGCTTGGGCGCCAGCTCGCTGCTGCCCCCCAGCACACCGGCGGACAGGCCGCGGTGCTGCTGCGTCTTGAGGATCACGCCGAAGCCCGCGTCGAACAGCTGCAGGCCGGCGATCTCGCGTTCGGTCACGCGGATCTCTTCGCGCAGGCTGGTGAAGATCTGCGCGAGCAGGATCACCGAGGCGACGGCACAGACGAGGATGATGAGCCCGAACTTGAGCGGATAGCTCAGGCGGTCGAGCAGGCGGACGGCAGGCTGGAAGAGGATTTTCATGGCTCGATTCCCGGCGCGGGGCCGGACAGGATGGTCTTCGAGCCTGTATACGGTCGTTTCCGGTAGAACTTGACCCATCCCGGGGCGTTGCCGCGGGATTTCTTCCTCAAGCGCCGAGCCGGCCGTCCACCAGGCGGAGCGTGCGTTGCGCGCGCGCGGCCAGGGTCTCGTCGTGGGTGACGATGACGAAGCTGGTCGCCAGGCGCTCGTTGAGCGAAAGCATGAGATCGAACACCGCACCGGCTGTGCGGCGGTCGAGGTTGCCGGTGGGCTCGTCTGCGAGCACGCAGGCGGGCTGCGTGACGAGCGCGCGCGCGATCGCGGCGCGCTGGCGTTCGCCGCCGGAGAGCTCGCCCGGAGCGTGGTCGAGGCGATGGCCGAGGCCGACCTCGCGCAGCATCTGCGCGGCACGCTCGTCCGCCTCGGCACGCGCGACGCGGCGGATGTAGAGCGGCATCGCGACGTTCTCGAGCGCCGAGAACTCCGGCAGCAGGTGATGGAACTGATACACGAAGCCGAGCGAGGCGTTGCGCAGGCGTCCGCGCGCGGCCTCCGACATGGTCGAGAAGTCCTGCCCCATCAACCGCACCCTGCCCGCGCTGGGCACGTCGAGTCCGCCGAGCAGGTGCATCAGGGTGCTCTTGCCCGAGCCGGACGAGCCCACGATCGCGACGCGCTCGCCACGCCGCACCTCGAGCTCGACGCCGTCGAGCACGCGCACCGCCTCCGCGCCCTCGCGAAACTGTTTGGACAGCCCGGTGCAGGCGACGACCACGGGTTGCGCGCCGGTATCCAGGGTTTCATTCATAGCGCAGCGCCTCCGCAGGATTCACCTTCGAGGCGCGCCAGCTCGGGTAGAGCGCGGCCACCAGGGTCAGCACGAAGGAAACGGTGACGATGGTGCTCACGTCCGAGCCCAGGACCTTCGAAGGCAGCTCGTTGATGTAATAGATTTCCTTGTTCCACAGCGTCGCCCCGGTGAGCGTCTCGAGCGCGGGGATCACCACGTCGAGGTTGTGCGCGATCGCCAGCCCGCCGGCCACGCCCGCGGCCAGGCCCACCAGGCCGATCACCGAGCCCTGCAGCACGAAGATCGCCATGATCGAGACCGGGCTCGCGCCCAGCGTGCGCAGGATGGCGATGTCGGCGTACTTCTCCTGCACCGCCATCACCAGCGTGGAGACGATGTTGAAGGCTGCGACCGCCACGATCAGGAAGAGGATCAGCGTCATCATGGTCTTCTCGAGCGCGACCGCGCGGAAGAAGTTGGCGTGGCTGCGCGTCCAGTCGGCGACGACCAAACCCGGCTCGCTGATCGTCATCGCCAGCTCGCGCGCCACCCGCGGCGCGGCGAAGAGGTCGTCGAGCTTCAGGCGCACGCCGCTCACCGCGTCGCCCAGCCGGTACAGCGCCTGGGCGTCGGCGATGTGCACGAGCGCGAGGCTGGAGTCGTACTCGTACATGCCGGCCTCGAAGATGCCCACCACCTCGAACTGCTTGACGCGCGGCAGCACCGCCGCCGGCGTCACCAGGCCCTGCGGCGCGATCAGCGTGACCTTATCGCCCAGGCGCACGCGCAGCGCGGCGGCGAGGTCGCGTCCGAGCACGATGCCGAAGCGGCCCGCCTGCAGTGCATCGAAGCTGCCGGCCTGCATGTAGCGGCCGAAATCGGCGACCTTGTCCTCCGCGGACGGGATCACCCCGCGCACCAGCGTTCCGCGCACGCCCTCGTCGAAGGAGAGCATGCCCTGCTCCTGCACGTAGGGCGCCGCGGCGCGCACCGAGGGGTTGCGCAGCGACTCGTCGGCGACCTGCTGCCAGGCCATGAGCCCGCCCTCCGGGCTCTGCACCTGCACGTGCGAGGCGACACCGAGGATGCGGGTGCGCAACTCCTCCTGGAAGCCGTTCATCACCGAAAGCACCACGATCAGCGCCGCGACGCCCAGCGCGATGCCGAACATCGATACCAGGGAGATGAAGGAGATGAAGCGGTTGCGCCCCTGGGCGCGCTTGCGCGAGCGGGTGTAGCGCAGGCCGACGAGGATTTCGTATGGCATTGCTTGCTGTCGACGATGGCCGGGAAGGACAAGGGCGGCATTGTGCCCGCTGGCGGTCGCGCGCGCGACCTCGAAACGCATGCGGATGTAAGCCCGGCCGCGGCGGCGGTCCCACCTGCGGGCTGGCCGCTCCGCACGATTCGTGGAACACTCGCGAACAGGCCACCCCCTCACCCCTCCCGCCCATGACACAGGACGCAGGATCCGCGCAAGTTCGCGCCGCCGCCATGCTCGACCGCAGCACGGCCGCCTGGCTCGCGCTCATCCTGGGCCTGCTCCTGACGGCGGTGCTGTGGAGATACGTCGACGCCCATCTCGAGGAGCGGACGCGCGACCGCTTCACCACGCACGCCACGCTGGCCCGCGACAACCTGCTCTCGCGCGTGCAGGCCTACGAGCAGGTGCTGCATGGCGGCGCCGCGCTGTTCGCCGCGAGCGACCACGTCGGCCGGTCCGAGTGGGCGGCCTATGTCGCAGCCCTCCACCTCGAGCGCTCGCTGCCCGGTATCCAGGGCACCGGCTTCACCCTCATGCTGCTCCCGGCGCAGCTGGAGGCCCACGTCGCGGCGGTGCGCGCCGAAGGCTTCCCCGACTACACGGTACATCCGCCCGGGTATCGCGACCGCTACAGCAGCATCGTCTTCCTGGAGCCCTTCGACGGGCGCAACCGGCGCGCCTTCGGCTACGACATGTATTCCGAGCCGGTGCGCCGCGAGGCCATGGAACGCGCGCGCGACACGGGAGTGGCCGCGCTCAGCGGCAGGGTCACCCTGGTTCAGGAGTTCGGCACCGAGGTGCAGCCCGGCTTCCTGATCTACCTGCCCGTGTACGCGAAGGCCATGCCGGTCGCGAGCGTGGAGCAGCGCCGCGCCGCCTTGCTGGGCTACGTCTACGCGCCGTTCCGCGCGTACGACATGATGCAGGCCATCTTCCGCGACGACCTGCGCGACGCCGACATCGAACTGCACGACCTGCACGAATCGCCGCAGACCCTGCTCTACGCCTCGGCCGAGCGCAATGCCGCCGCGCACTACGTCGTCACCCACGCGGTCGAGGTCGCAGGGCGCGAATGGGTGGTCCGCTTCAGCAGCACACCGGCCTTCGAGGCCGACCACGCGAGCGCGGAACCCGCCCTGATCCTCTACGGTGGCAGCGCTCTCAGCCTGATGCTGTTCGCGGTGATGCACAGCAACGCCCGCCACCGCCGCCGCATGCGTGCCGCCGCGTCGCACCTGGCGCACAGCCGCGACGAGTTCCGCACCCTGGTCGAGAACGTGCCCGGCGTCGTCTTCCGCTGCCAGATCGAACCGCCCTGGAGGGTGATGCACATCAGCCGCGGGATCACCGCGCTCACCGGGGCGACACCCGAGGATTTCATGTCCGGTCGATTGTCGTTCGGAGACTTCATCCTGCATGAGGACGTCCCCACGATCGTCGCCGCGATCGAGAGCGCACGCATCAGTCACACCAACTACGAGGTGGAATACCGCATGCGCGGGCGCGACCGGCGCGTCCATTGGGTCAGCGAGCGCGGCCGCGTGGCGGTCGACGCCGATGATGAACCGCTCCGGCTCGACGGGGTGATCATCGACATCACCGAACGCAAGGCCGCCGAGGAAGCGATCCGCAATCTCGCCTTCGTCGACACGCTGACCCAGCTCCCCAACCGCCGTTTCCTGCTCGACCGCCTGCGCCAGGGCCTGGCCAACGCGCGCCGCCACGGCCGCCACGGGGCGCTGCTGTTCATCGATATCGACCACTTCAAGCGCGTAAACGACACCTACGGCCACGAGGCCGGCGACCAGCTGCTGTGCGAGATCGCGGCGCGCCTGCGCCAGGTGGTGCGCGAGGGCGACACCGTGGCGCGCCTCGGTGGAGACGAGTTCGTGGTGATGCTGGAGGATCTGGGCGACGCCACAGCCGAGACGGGCGAAAAGGCAGCCCTGATCGCCGGCAACATCCTCGCCGCACTCAACGAGCCATATGCAATCGGGAAAGTGCGTCATCACAGCACGCCCAGCATCGGCATCGCCTGCTTCGACGGCGGCGAGCAGCGCGCCGAAGAACTGCTGCGGCGGGCCGACGAGGCGATGTACCGCGCCAAGGCCGGCGGACGCAACCGGCTCGAGACGCTGAACGCCTCCTAGGCCCCGCGCCTCGCCCGCGATTTCGCGCAACCACCCGGCTTGCGCCCGCCCCCGGCCTTCGCCGCCACCAGCCGTGCCGGCTGCTGGCGCGGCACCAGGCAGTGCGGACCGTTGCCGATCAGCTCGGCGCGCCCCATCTCGATCAGCGCCTCGCGCAGGATCGCCCAGTTCTCCGGGTCGTGCCAGCGCAGGAAAGCCTTGTGCAGCTTGCGGACCCTGCCGGCGCGGGCGGTCTCCACGACCTCCGAATCCGCCGAGACTTTCTTCAGCGGGTTCTTGCGCGAGTGGTACATCGTCGTTGCCAGCGCCATCGGCGTGGGCAGGAAGGTCTGCACCTGGTCGAGGCGGAAGTCGTGCTTCTTCAGCCACAGCGCGAGGTTCAGCATGTCCTCGTCGGTGCAGCCGGGGTGGGCGGCGATGAAGTAGGGCACCAGGTGCTGCTTCTTGCCCGCCTGCGCCGAGAACGTCTCGAACATGCGGCGGAACTCCTCGTAGGCGCCGATGCCCGGCTTCATCATCTTCGCGAGGGCGTTTTCCTCGGTGTGCTCGGGCGCGATCTTGAGCAGGCCGCTGACGTGATGGGTGACGAGTTCCTTGACGTACTCCGGCGAGCGCACCGCGAGGTCGTAGCGCAGGCCCGAGCCGATGGTGATGCGCTTGATCCCCGGCACCGCCCTCGCCTTGCGGTAGAGCTCGACGAGCGAAGAATGATCGGTGTCCAGGTTCTCGCAGATGCCCGGATACACGCACGACAGGCGGCGGCAGTTCTGCTCGATCGCCTTGCTCTTGCACGCCATGCGGTACATGTTGGCGGTGGGTCCGCCGAGGTCGGTGATGTGGCCCTTGAAGTCGGGGGACTTGTCGCGGATCTCCTCGATCTCGTGAATGATCGAGTCGTGCGAGCGGCTCTGGATGATGCGGCCCTCGTGCTCGGTGATCGAGCAGAAGGTACAGCCGCCGAAGCAGCCGCGCATGATGTTGATCGAGAACTTGATCATGTCCCAGGCCGGAATGCGCGCATCGCCGTAGGACGGATGCGGCGCGCGGGCGAAGGGGCGGCCGTAGACGAAGTCCATTTCCGGCGTGGTCAGCGGCAGCGGCGGCGGGTTGATCCAGACGTCGCGTGCGCCGGGGCCTTCACCATGACGCTGGACCAGCGCGCGGGCGTTGCCCGGGTTGGATTCGAGGTGGAACACGCGCGAGGCGTGGGCGTACAGCACCGGATCGTCCTTCACCTGCTCGTAGGACGGCAGGCGGATCAGCGTGCGCCCGCGCTGGGCGCGGCGCGCCGCCACGCGCTCGGCCGCCGGCACGATGCGCACCGGCTGGGCGCCGTCGGCGGCGGGCTCTGCGGCGGTCGCCGCCGGCGCCATCGCGTAGGGGTCGGGATGGGCGTCGATGCGGCCGGGCTTGTCGAGCGCGAGCGAATCGATCTCGACCCAGGGCTCGCCATCTCCCCCATCCGGCAGCCAGCCCGGCTTGACCATGCAGGCGGTGCCGCGCAGGTCGCGGATCGCCGCGATCGGCTCGCCCGCCGCCAGGCGGTGGGTCAGCGCCACCAGGGCGCGCTCGGCGTTGCCGAACAGCAGCAGGTCGGCCTTGGAGTCGGCCAGCACCGAGCGCCGCACCTTGTCCGACCAGTAATCGTAGTGGGCGATGCGGCGCAGGCTGGCCTCGATGCTGCCGATGACGACGTTGGCGTCGGGAAAGGCTTCGCGCGCGCGCTGGGCGTAGACGGTGACGGCGCGATCGGGCCGGCGGCCGGCTTCGGCATGCGGCGTGTAAGCGTCTTCGGAGCGGATCTTGCGGTCGGAGGTGTAGCGGTTGACCAGCGAGTCCATGTTGCCGGCGGTGATGCCGAAATACAGGCGCGGCTTGCCGAGGGCGCGGAAGGGCTCGGCCGAGTGCCAGTCGGGCTGGCTGAGGATGCCGACGCGAAAGCCGTGGGCCTCGAGCAGGCGCCCGACCAGGGCCATGCCGAAGCTGGGGTGGTCGATGTAGGCATCGCCGGTGACGAGGATGACGTCGCAGGCGTCCCAGCCGAGCGCGTCCATCTCGGCGCGCGACATCGGCAGGAAGGGCGCGGCGCGGTAGCCGGGCACGGCACGGCCGAGGATCTCGGAGGGGCCGGCCGCGGGCGCGGAAAACATCGGTGCGTTCATGGACGCCATTGTATCGGCGCCGGCCAGCGCGGGGCCGTCCCCCGGCAAATTCTGCAAGGCCTTGAAAGGGCAGGCATCCACTGCCGTGCGCCGGGCCATCTGTGCGGATCGGATATGTTTGGCTCTGTAACTGTTTTGACTGCCCGAAGACGCTGAGAATTCTCCCTGTTCTCGATTCCGCACCGGGCCGGTCGCAAGCCCGGGACGAGCGCGCGGCGGCCGGTCGCGGGCCGCCTATCACCGACCGACCGCCAGCCTGCAAGCACATCCCTCGTTGAAAACGGAGCACAGCAATATGAGCCAGAAGCACACCACGCCGCACAGCGGACTGCCGGACGACAGCCGCCGCCGGTTCTTGAACAAGGTGGCCTTTACCGGCCTCGCCGGGGCGGGGATTTCGTTCGGGCTGGCGGCGTGCAAGGACGACACCGCGGCCAGCGCGGTCGCGGCGACGACGGCGCACGCGGACACGTCCGGCGCCCACGGCGGCGACTATTCGGTCGCGCCCGGCCAACTGGACACCTACTACATGTTCTCCAGCGCCGGCCACGCCGGCGACGTGCGCGTGTTCGGCCTGCCCTCGGGGCGGGAGTTCAAGCGCATCCCGGTGTTCAACATCGACTGCATGATCGGCTGGGGGATCACCAACGAATCGAAGGCGATCATCGGCACGAATCCGGATGGCTCGCTGAAGTACCACACCGGCGACACCCACCATCTGCACCCGTCGTACACCGACGGCACCTACGACGGCCGCTACCTGTTCGTGAACGACAAGCTCAACTGCCGCTTGGCGCGCGTTCGGCTGGACACGATGGAGTGCGACAAGATCACCCAGCTGCCGAACATTCAGGGCTTTCACGGCACCTTCCCGGACAAGCGCGATCCGGTGGATCCGGCGATCAACCGCAGCACGCGTGTGTTCTGCGGCGCGGAATTCTCCATCCCGCTGCCGAACGTCGGTGTCGGCATCGAGGACGAAGCGAAGTACCGTTCGCTGTTCAGCTGCGTCGACGTGGAATCGATGGAAGTGCGCTGGCAGGTGCTGATCGACGGCAACTGCGAGCTCGTCGCCTCCTCCTACGACGGCAAGCTCGCCGCCACCACCCAGTACAACACCGAGATGGGCGCCAAGTATGAAGACATGATGTCCGCCGAATGGGACTCATGCCTGTTCTTCAACATCGCCCGCATCGAGCAGGCCGTCAGGGACGGCAAGTTCAAGACCTACGGCGACTCCAAGGTGCCGGTCGTCGACGGTACCCAGGCCGCTAACGCCGACCCGAAGACCGCCCTCACCTGCTATGTGCCCGTCCCCAAGAACCCGCATGGTGTCAATATCAGCCCGGACGGCAAGTACTACGCCTGCGCCGGCAAGCTCTCCCCCTCCGCAAGCCTGATCGCCCACGAGAAGGTGCTGCAGTGGTTCGACGGCAATCTGAAGGAGCCCCGCGAGGCGGTGGTCGCCGAACCCGAGATCGGCCTCGGCCCGCTGCATACCGCCTTCGACGGCCGCGGCAACGCCTACACCACGCTCTTCCTCGACAGCCAGATCGTCAAGTGGAGCATCGACGGCGCGATCAAGTCCTATCAGGGCGACAAGAGCGTGACCGTCGTCGTCGATCGCCTCGACGTCCATTACCAGCCCGGCCACGGCTTTACCTCGATGGGCGAAACCCGCGACTGCGACGGCAAGTTCCTAGTCTCGGACAACAAGTTCTCCAAGGACCGTTTCCTCCCGGTCGGCCCGCTGCACCCCGAGACCTCACAGCTGATCGACATCAGCGGCGAAAAGATGAAGCTCGTGCACGACAACCCGGTGTCATCGGAGCCGCACGACTCCATCATCATCCGCCGCGACATCATCAAGCCGAAACAGATCTACGAGCTCGACCAGTTCCCGAACGCCGTGCGCGGCCCCCAGGAGTCGGGCGTGTTCCGCGATGGCAACAAGGTTACGGTGAAGCTCGTCAGCCAGGCGCCCGCCTTCAGCCTGCGCGAGTTCAAGCTCAGGAAGGGCGATGAGGTCACGATCGTGCTCACCAACCTCGACAAGATCGAGGATCTGACCCACGGCTTCGCGATCGAGCGCTACAACATCAACTTCATCGTCAATCCGCAGGAAACCAAGTCGGTGACCTTCAAGGCCGACAAGGCAGGCGTGTTCTGGTGCTACTGCACCCACTTCTGCCACGCCCTGCACATGGAGATGCGCTCGCGCATGATCGTCGAAGCGTGAGTGCCACGTAGGCGCGGTCCGTCGGACACCGCGGGTACCGACGGACCGCGCCGCCTGCGGGCAAGGTGCGCCCGTCTTCCCAGGACAAAAGGCTTTTTCATGACCGCCGGCGAACCCCGTTTCGGATGGACGGATTGCTTCCACGCTTTCCCTGTTGCTGCAATGAGATTTCTTCGTGCGGTCTGCAACGCCTGGCTCGCCGCTTTCATGCTGTTCGGCCCTTCATCCGTCATGGCTAGCGCCTACGAGGCCAAACTGCCACCGGAGCTGAACACCGCTCCCGCGCTGTGCGACTACGTACCCTGTGGCGAAGTCCTGCCCGGCGCCACGCACTTCTCCGAACGCAAGGGCCAGCCGCGCTACGTCGAGGGCTATGCGGATGAAAACGGCACGCGCAAGCTGCTCGGCTACGTGATGCTGTCGACCGACATCACCGACACCCCGGCCTACTCGGGCAAGCCGGTGGTCACGCTGATCGGCATGAACACCGAAGGCCGCTTCGTCGGCGTCAAGATCCTCAAGCACTCCGAGCCGATCCTGCTGCTCGGCATTCCCGAATCGTCCCTGATCAAGTTCAACGAGCAGTACCTGGGCAAGTTCGTCGGCGACAACATCGAGATCGGCCGCTCCCGCCCCGAAGAAGAGATCATCGGCCTCGACGCCATCTCCGGCGCCACCGTCACCGTCATCGCCCAGAACCAGGTGATGATGGCCTCGGGCGCCGCGGTCGCCCGCCAGGTCGGCATCCTCGAGCCGACCATCCGCCCGCAGGCGAAGCTCAAGGATGCCGGACGCGCGCTCGACTGGGCCGCGCTGGTCGACGAAGGCGCCGTCCAGCGCCTCACCGTCCGGCCCGAGCAGGTCGGTCTCGAACGCAGCGCGACGCCGTTCATCGAGCTCTGGTTCGGCTACCTGAACCATCCGGAAATCGGCCGTGCGATCCTCGGCGAAGCCGGCTGGCGCGCGCTGATGTCGCGCCTGGCCGAAGGCGAGCACGCCCTCTTCGTGATCCGAACCGGCGGCCGGGAGTCGTTCAAGGGCTCGGGCTTCGTGCGCGGCGGCATCTACGACCGCGTCCAGATCCGCCAGGGCCAGGACGCGTTCACCTTCCGCGACCTCGACTACCTCAACCTCTACGGCGTCAGCGCCGCCGGTGCCCCCGCCTTCACCGAGTCGGGCATCTTCATCGTGCGCTCTGCGGCCTTCTCCGGCGCCTTCCCGTGGAAGTTCATCTTCCTCGGCAACCGCGTCGACCGCGAGACCGGCGCGCGCACCTTCGTGAACTTCGACACCGAATACTGGCTCGCCGACCGCTACCTGGAAGGCGGCCGCCCCGAAGTGAACAAACCCGATGCCCCCTGGGTGCGGGTATGGAAGACGCGCGCGGTGGAAATCGCCCTGTTCGCCGCCCTGCTCGTGGCGGTCGCCGCCATCTATGCGAACCGCGACACGCTCACCCGGCGCTCGACGCGCAAGAACAAATGGCCGGTCAACGTCTTCAAGTACGGCGCCTGGATCATCAGCATCGGCTTCGTCGGCTTCGGCCTGCTCGCCCAGCCCTCGATCACGCAGGTGCTGACCTGGTTCCACTCGCTGCTGTTCCAGTGGCAGTGGGAACTGTTCCTGACCGACCCCTTCATCTTCCTGTTCTGGATCTTCATCATCGTCACCGTGTTCGTCTGGGGCCGCGGCCTGTTCTGCGGCTGGCTGTGCCCGTTCGGCTCGCTGTCGGAGATGATCTACAAGGTCGCGCGCGCAATCGGCCTGCAGCGCTTCCAGTTCGCACTGCCGATGAAATGGCACAACCGCCTGAAATGGGTCAAGTACGGCGTGTTCTTCGGCCTGCTCGCGGTGTCGGTGTTCTCGATCGGCCTGGCGGAGAAGCTCGCCGAAGTCGAGCCCTTCAAGACCACCTTCCTCGTCGGCCTGTTCAACCGCAGCTGGCCGTACACCCTGTTCGCCGCCGGCCTGCTCGGCCTGTCGATCTTCATCGAGCGCCCGTTCTGCAAGTATCTGTGCCCGCTCGGCGCCGCGCTGGCGATGCCCTCGACCTTCCGCTGGTTCGGTCTGCGCCGCAAGCAGGAATGCGACAGCTGCAAGGCTTGCGCGAAGGGCTGCGGCTCGCTCGCGATCGACGACAAGGGCCGCATCGACCACCGCGAATGCATGCTGTGCATGGACTGCATGGTGCTGTACACCGACAACCATGTCTGCCCGCCGCTGGCCGACGAGCGCAAGCGCCGCGCCAAGGCCGGCCAGTCGCTGACGCCGATCGGCGCCGACGGCTACTACATCCCGATCACGCCCGTGCCCGCGCGGGCACCGAAAGCCTGATCCGGCAAGGAGAGAATCATGGTCGATCCGCGCATGCTGACCGAACCGGTCCACCCCCCGTACGCAGCCGAAGGCAGCCTGCTCAAGCGGCTCGCCGCCGAGGCCTGGGACCACCTGTGGCCATGGAGTCGAACCGGCTTCCAGCGCCAGCGTGCGGTGCAGGCCGCGAGCCTGGCGCTGGCCGCGGCGGCGAGCGTGGCCTGGATCCTCGCGGCGATGGGCCAGCTCAGCGCCGGCGCCATCATCGGCTGGTGGTTCGGCTGGAGCGTGTTCGAAGTGCTGGTGCGCCTGGGCGCCAAGCCCTACGTCAAGGAAGGCCCGTGGTGGGGGCGGCACTACCGCCGCGCCGGCCGCATGGACATGGTGTGCTACGTCGGCTTCAAGAACCTGCTGATCGGCGCCGCCCTGTTCATCGGGCTGAAATCGGCCGGCCTGCTGCTGCTCTGAGCCCGGCGATGCCCCCGAACCACGTCCGGCGCTTGCGCGCACTGGCAGCCGGCCTGCTGCTCGCCGCGCTCGGCCTCGTCGCCGGCCGCGACGCCCTGGCCGCGACGCTGCGCGTCGCCGCGGGGGAGTCGGTCCAGGCCGCAATCGACCGCGCCCGGCCCGGCGACGCCGTCGAGATCGAGCGCGCACGCTACGCCGAGAACCTCCTCATCGCCAAGCCGCTGACCCTGCGCGGGCTCGACCGGCCGACGCTCGACGGGCAAGGTCGCGGTGACGTGGTCCGGATTGCCGCCCCTGGCGTCACCATTGAAGGTTTCATCATCTGGAACTCGGGAGATCACCTCGGCGAGCAGAATGCCGGCATCTACATACAGCCCGGCGCCGACCATGCGCTCGTGCGCAACTGCGACCTCGCCTACAACCTGTTCGGGCTGTGGATCGAGAAGGCCAACGACGTCCGAGTGGAGAATAACGTCATCACCGGCAAGCGCGATTACATGTCGGTCAAGCGCGGCAACGGCATCCAGCTCTACAACACCCACCGTGCACAGATCCTCGGCAACAACATCAGCTTCGTGCGCGACGCGCTCTACGTCGATGTCTCGCACGACGCCGTGTTCCGCGCCAACCGCCTGCACCACAGCCGCTACGGCACGCACTACATGAACGCCTACGACAACGTCTGGGAAGGCAACGACACCTGGATGAACCGCGGCGGCCTGGCGCTGATGGAAGTGCGCCGCCTCACCGTGCGCAACAACCGCGCCTGGGCCAATTCGGATCACGGCATCATGCTGCGCACGATCCAGGACTCGACCATCGAAGGCAACGTCGTCGCCGGCAACCAGCGCGGCTTCTTCATCTACGACGCCGAATACAACACCCTGCGCGGCAACACCGTGGTCGACAACGTCGTCGGCGTGCACCTGTGGGCGGGCTCGAAGAACAACGAAGTCGAAGGCAACGACTTCATCTTCAACCGCGAGCAGGTACGCTACGTCGGCGCCCGCGACCTGCCCTGGGGCGAGCAGGCGGGCAACTACTGGAGCAACTACCTGGGCTGGGACCGCGACGGCGACGGCGCCGGCGACGTCCGCTACGAGGCCAACGACCTCGTCGACCGCCTGTCCTGGCGCCACCCGCTGATGAAGCTGCTGCTCGCCAGCCCGGCGGTGCAGACGCTGCGCCTGGTGGGCCAGCAGTTCCCGCTCTTGCGCGCACCGAGCATCGTCGACCCGAACCCGCGGATGCAGCCGCACAACCCCGACTGGAGCCAATGGCGTGGCCGACACTTCCCCCGCCCCCAATGACGCCGCCGCGCCGCTGATCGCGGTGCGCGGCGTGCACAAGCACTACGGCCCGATCCGCGCCGTCGACGGCGTCGATCTGGAAATCCGCCGCGGCGAGCTGTTCGGCCTGATCGGCCACAACGGCGCCGGCAAGAGCACCCTCTTCAAGATGATGCTCGGCCTCCTTCCCGCGACCACAGGCGAGATCCGCATCGACGGCGCCCGCGTCGGCGGCGGCGCCGGCGGCGAATTCCGCGCGGTGCGGCGCAAGGTCGGCTACCTGCCGGAGAACGTCGTCCTCTACGACAACCTCACCGGACTGGAGACGCTGCAGTTCTTCGCCCGCCTCAAAGGCGTGTCCGCGGCGCGCAACGGCGAACTGCTCGAGCGCGTCGGCCTCGCCCAGGCCGCACGCCGGCGCGTCCGCGAGTATTCGAAGGGCATGCGCCAGCGCCTCGGCTTCGCCCAGGCCCTGCTCGGCGACCCCAAGCTGCTGTTCCTCGACGAGCCCACCACCGGCCTCGACCCGGAGGCGATCCGCGGTTTTTATACAATCCTGCGCCAGTTGAAGAGCACAGGCGTGACCATCGTCATCACCTCGCACATCCTCGCCGAGATCCAGGAGCGCGTGGACCGGCTGGCGATCATGGCCGCAGGCAAGGTCCAGGCCAGCGGCACCGTACAGGCGCTGCGCGAGCAGATGGACCTGCCGCTGTGGTTCGCCGTGCGCGTGGCGCCCGCGGATTTCGCTGCGGTACGCGCCGCGCTCGGCCACCTGCCGGTGGGGGCGGTCGAGGCGCGCGACGACCACGTTGCGGTGCAGTGCCGGCGCGACACCAAGATGGCGGTGATCGCCGCACTCGCCGGCCTGGGCGGCACGGTGCTCGACCTCACCGTCCACGAACCTTCGCTCGAAGACGTGTTCTTCGGCTTTTCCGACTAAAAGGAGCAGGCATGGAGTTCGCGCAGATCGCCGCCATCGCCGGCAAGGAGTTCTGGGACCGCATCCGCAACCGCTGGGTGCTGGCGGTGGCGCTGGTGTTTACCGCGTTCGCGCTGTCGATCGCCTATTTCGGCGCGGCGCAGCAGGGCGCGGTGGGTTTCCGCTCGATCGAGGTCACGATCGCCAGCCTGGTCAGCCTGGTGATCTACCTGATCCCGCTGATCGCGCTGCTGCTGGGGTTCGACGCCATCGTCGGCGAGCGCGAGCGCGGCTCGCTCGAGCTCCTGCTGTCGATGCCGATCACCCGCGGCGAGTTGCTGCTGGGCAAGTACCTCGGCCTCGCCGCGGCGCTCGCCTTCTCCACCGTGGCCGGCTTCGGCCTCGTCGGCCTGGTGCTCTCCGCCCAGCTCGATCTGGCCGCGCTGTTCCATTACTTCGGTTTCATGGCGAGTTCGGTACTGCTCGGCTGCGCCTTCCTCAGCCTGGCGGTGATGCTGTCGGTGTTCGCGGCCGACCGCACCCGCGCTTCGGGGCTGGCGATCGCGCTGTGGTTCTTCTTCGTCCTCGTGTTCGACCTGCTGCTGCTGGGCGCACTGGTGCTGAGCGGCGGGCAGTGGGGCGGCGAGGCCCTGCCCTACCTGCTGTTGCTCAATCCGGCCGACGTGTTCCGCATCCTCAACATCTTCAGCCTCGACGACGTGCGCACCCTGTACGGGCTGTCCACCGTGTTCCCGCCGGCGCTGGCCCGCCCCGGGCTGCTCGGCGCGGTCATGGCGGGCTGGATCGTCGGCCCGCTCGCGCTCGCCGCCTGGCGCTTCCGCCGCTGAGCCCCCACCCCACGAGAAACGGAGAACTTCTTCATGTGCTCTCATCAGCGCTGCCTTTCCCGCCGCCGCTTCCTGCTCGCCGCTGCGGCGAGCGGCCTGCTCGCCGCCTGCGGCCAGGGCGGCGGCGGCAAGGCCGCGGTCGTCGCACGCGAAATCGAACGCGGTACCAGCTGCACCCTCGACGGCATGCTGCTCGCCGACTACCCCGGCCCCAAGGCACAGATCCACTACACCGGGGTAGCCGAGCCGGACTGGTTCTGCGACACCGTCGAGATGTTCAATATCTACCTCAACCCGGAACAGGCGCGGGCCATCACAGCGATCTTCGTCCAGGACATGGGCAAGGCCGAGTGGAACGCCCCGCAGGGCCACTGGATCGACGCCAAGGCCGCATTCTATGTTTTCGGCTCGCAGCGCCTGGGCTCGATGGGCCCGACCGCCGCCTCTTTCGCCAACGAGGCCGACGCGAAAGCGTTCGCCGCCGAACACGGCGGCGCCGTCCTGCGCTTCGACGAGGTCACCCCCGACCACGTCGTCCTCGACGGCGGCGCCCTCCACGACCAATCCATGTAGCCCATTGAATAACCGAGGACCTGGGTGCATGCAAACCGAAGTGAACCGTCTCAAGCTCCTTGAGGGCCGCCTCCGGACCTTACAGTTCGGCGCAGCTGTAGCCGCAGCTGCGATGGGAATGTTCCTGTTACATGGCGAACATCAGCCCACGCCCACAAGCACTGCGGTGAACTACGACTTGTCATGGATTGCTCATCACAAACCGTCTGTCATGCAATCGAAAGAGGCTCACTGTCTCTGCACCCAGCCCTCAAATGACTGCAACATAAACGACGTTTCCTTTTGGAAAATCCCGAACTGAAGCACGGCGGGCAACCAATGCCCCCGTGGTACGGTCTTTCGACTCCAACCCGCACCTCATGACTGCCCACACCCCGATCGAGCTCGTCTGCCCCGCCGGCAGCCTGCCGGCCCTCAAGGCCGCCATCGACCACGGCGCCGATTGCGTCTATCTCGGCTTCAAGGACGCCACCAACGCGCGCAACTTCACCGGTTTGAACTTCGATCCGGCGCAGATGCGCGAAGGCATCGCCTACGCCCACGCCCGCGGCCGCAAAGTGCTGCTCGCGCTCAATACCTACCCGCAGGCCGGCAACTGGTCGAGCTGGACCGCCGCCATCGACCGTGCCGCGGAATTCGGCCTCGACGCCCTGCTCCTCGCCGATCCCGGGCTGATGGCCTACGCCGCCAAGACCCACCCGGATCTGCGCCTGCACCTGTCGGTGCAGGGCTCGGCCACCAGCTACGAGGCGATCAACTTCTACCACGAGCGCTTCGGCATCCAGCGCGCAGTGCTGCCGCGGGTGCTGTCGATGGCCCAGGTCGAGAACGTCATCGCCCACTCGCCGGTGGAAATCGAAGTGTTCGGCTTCGGCGGCCTGTGCGTGATGGTCGAAGGCCGCTGCGCGCTGTCGGCCTACGCCACCGGAGAATCGCCCAACTGCAACGGCGCCTGCTCGCCGGGCAAGCACGTGCGCTGGGAAGACACCCCGCAGGGCATGGAAACGCGCCTCAACGGCATCCTCATCGACCGCTTCGCCGAAGGTGAACGTGCCGGCTACCCGACGCTGTGCAAGGGCCGCTTCGAAGTCAACGACGAGACCTACTACGCGCTCGAGGAGCCGACCAGCCTCAACACCCTCGAGCTGCTCCCCGAACTCGCCCGCATCGGCATCCGCGCGATCAAGATCGAAGGCCGCCAGCGCAGCCCGGCCTACGTCACCCAGGTCACCAAGGTCTGGCGCGCCGCGCTCGACAAGCTGCGCGCGGCGCCCGAATCGTTCACCGTGCTGCCGGCGTGGATGGCCGAACTGAACAAGGTCTCGGAAGGCCAGGCCCACACCCTGGGCGCCTATTACCGCCCCTGGAAGTGAGGCCGCGCCGCGCCCCGCGGCGCGGGGCTCCGGCACACGCCGCCCATCTGCCGTACAACCCCGATCGAACGAGACCCCAACGATGAAACTCGCCCTCGGCCCCCTGCTCTACTACTGGCCGCGCCAGAGCGTGCTCGATTTCTACGCCGGCCTCGCCGACAGCCCGGTCGACAGCGTCTATCTGGGCGAAACCGTATGCTCGCGCCGCCATGAGCTGCGCCTCGACGACTGGTTCGAAGTCGGCCACATGCTCGCCGCCGCTGGCAAGGAAGTGGTGATCAGCACCCAGAGCCTGATCGAATCCGAATCCGACCTCAAGGCGCTGCGCCGCATCGTGCGCCAGACCGATTTCCGCGTCGAAGCCAACGACATGGGCGCGGTACGCCTGCTCGCCGAAGCCGGGGTGGCAAACTGGGTCGCCGGCCCGACCCTGAACGTCTTCAACCCGCACACCCTGCAGCTCCTGGCCGACACCGGCGCGACCCGCTGGGCGGTGGCCCCCGAGCTCTCCGCCACCGCCCTCGCCGAGCTGCGCGCCGGCCTCGCCGCACCGATCGAAACCGAAATCTTCGCCTACGGCCGCCTGCCGCTGGCGCACTCGGCGCGCTGCTTCACCGCCCGCCACTTCAACCTGCAGAAGGACACCTGCGAGTTCCGCTGCCTGTCGATCCAGGACGGCATCACCCTGCGCACCCGCGAAGGCGAGCCCTTCCTGACCCTGAACGGCGTCCAGACGCAATCGGCACGGGTGCACAACCTGCTCGGCGACCTCGCCGCGGTGCGCGAGCACGGCGAAGTGCTGCGCATCAGCCCGCAGGGTGCCGACACCGCCCAGGTGGTCGCGCTCTTTCGCGCCGCGCTCGACGGCGCCACGACCCCGGCCGAGGCCCTCGCCGCCAGCCGCGCGTGGATGGTCGCCGAGCCCTGCAACGGCTTCTGGCACGGCCGCGCCGGCGTCGAGCAGTACGCAAACGATTAGGGGCACCAACGACTCCGGTCGCACGCGCAAGCTGCACCTGACGCGAGCCCGACCGCGGAAGCACCACGACAGCATTCAGCAGGCCGGCGCCTCGGTCAGCCCAGGTAAGGGCCACTCATCGGGAGCGGCATAGCCCTGCGCCGCAACCGCTACATGGCGAGCATCTGCCCCAGGAGCGTGATCGCCGCACGCTGACGATCGGTTCCGGGGTGTCCGAAGTTGAGCCGAAGGTGATGATCGAACTCGCGTTTGGCCGAAAAAATCGGCCCCGGAGCAATGCTGATACCCTTGTCCAGGGCGCGCCGGTGCAGCGCCAGGGTATCGACCCGCGGTGGTAATTCAACCCACAGGAAATAGCCGCCCTGCGGTCGCGCCAGCCGCGTGCCGGCGGGGAAATGGCGCTCAACGGCATCCACGAATTGCGCTTCCTGCGCGGCCAGCCTGCGCCGCAGCTGGCGCAGGTGTTTGTCGTAGGCGCCTTGCTTCAGATACTCGGCCACGGCGATCTGCACCGGCACCGTGGTCGCCAGACTGGTCGACAGCTTCAGGCGCTGGACCCGGCTCGCGTAGCGCCCGGCAGCGACCCAGCCAAGGCGGTAGCCGGGCGCCAGGCATTTCGAGAACGACGAGACGTGCATCACCAGACCCGCCGGGTCTTCCGCCTTGGTGCACAGCGGCGCCTCGCGGCCGAAGTACAGTTCGGCGTAGACGTCGTCTTCGATCAGCGGCTGAGTGTGATCACCGAATTTGATGTTGCGATGATCACACTCCGTGATGGCGAACAGCCGCTTGAACGCCGCTCCGCCCTTCTGCTTGAACGCGAGCTTGCCCTGCACTCCGGCGTTGTCAAGGCCATGCCCTTCGGGTGCGAGCTACGCCCGCAGCCTTGACAACGCCTACGTTCCGGGCGAGTTGTCGCCAGGCAGAAGGGCTGACTCTGCACGCAGCGCGCGCCAATACGTAAAGCACAAACCGTGCCCGAACTGAGTCGTTAACTCATTGATGTCTTTGGAAAACTCTTGGTCATCGAAGATGAGGGACTTCAGGCCTGGAACATCACCCAGAATGACCAAAAACACCCTGTTTCCCATCGTGGTGGGTGACCGTGCTCAGTCAGCGGTTTCAGCCTGAACGCGATCGGCCAGTGGGCGAAGACGCATCTGGCCCCGGGCAGCACCGTGTTCTCCGATGGGCTGGCCTGCTTCGCTGCGGTAACCACGGCAGGCTGCATGCATCAGCCGACCGTCGTCGGCCGGCGAAAGCCCAAGGACTTGCCCGAGTTCAAGTGGATCAACACCGTGCTCGGCAATCTCAAGACCAGCTTGAGCGGGAGTTACCATGCATTCGACTTCCGAAAATATGCCGCTCGATACCTGGCTGCGTTTAACCTATCGATTCAACCGCCGATTCGATCTGCGCTCCCTGCACACGCGACTGCTCGTGGCTGCGGCCACCTGCGCCCCGCAGCCCCAGCGCTTGATTCGTATGGCTGAGATTCATTGCTAATCAAGAACCTTCTTGTAGGTGCCCTCGCCCCCGGCACCGGCCGGAGCGGCGGCGGGCGCGGCCGCGGCCGGCGCAGCGGGGGCCGCAGCCGCTGCCGGAGCCGCGGGGGCCTTGGCCGGCGCCGCGGGAGTGCCGCTACCGGAGTTGCCACAGGCAGCCAGCAAAACGGACGCCGCAGCGGCGATCAGGAAGGAAAACTTGGTCATGCGTATTCTCCGATTTGTCGTGGTCCGTCGCAGAGCGTCTCCGCGAATGCACTAGTCATGTATTGCCATCATGGCCGTTTCATCTTCTTGAATTTTGAAGAAGCGATCCGGTTATAACTTTTCACTTCACTGGACCAGTGGTATAGCTGTGTCATCCAGGTCGACGCCGTAGACGTCGGATTGGTTGGCGAGTCGGAGGAGCAAATGGCGGAGGGCCGTCACGTAGGTCGCACGCTGCATGGAGTTTGCAACCGCAGCACGCACCGATTCGAAGCCGGGCTGGATCCCCGGGATGCGCTCGAGTACTTCGACCACGTGCAGGCCGAAGCGGCTATGTACCAGCCGTGGCAGAACTCCGACTTCCGCCCGGCCAAAGAGCTCGCGTGCCAATTCCGGTGCAACATCATCCGCAGTCAGCATCCCGAGATCCCCACCCTGCGCGCCGCTTGGGCAGTTGGATAGCTCGCGCGCTCGCGCGGCAAAGCTCCCTCCGTTCGTACCGTCGTGGCAACGTACATCGAGGAGCGCCTGCTCGGCACGCTCGCGCATCGTGGCTACGTCCACGCCTGCCGTTACTGCAAAGAGGATGTGGCGCAGACACACTCTCTCCCCAATCGCGAAGCGTGCCTTGTGAGCCTCGAAATGGCGCCGCAGCGCCTCTTCCGAGAGTTCGGGCAACTGTATCTCGCGCTCGAGCCACACCTCGATCGCCTGTGAGGCAGCTTCGCTGATCACGCCATCCGGGCCGGCAGGGTCGTCCGCCGCCAAAAACCCATCGCGCTGCGCTGCCTGGCGCAGCAATTCGGTACAAGCCCGCTGACGCAACTCCTCGACGGGCACTTTCTCACCGGGGCGATGCAGCGCAGCTCCATTGATTTGCGCGGGCACCTCGACAAGCACTTCGCATCCCTTATCCATGCCTCTCCCCTCAAGAACGACCCGGCTCATTGTGGCCGGTCGGAAGGGTCAGACGGCGGCTACGCACCAGTTGAAACGGGCGCGCTAAATAGGTAAGCGAGGCAAAGCCGCTCCAGACGTGAGCCAATCGCGTGAAGGGGAATAACAGGAAAATGCTCATGCCGATAAACAGGTGGGCCTTGAAGATGAAACCCACGCCTTCAAGCGATTCCGCTGCACCACTACGAAAGGTCACAATATGTTGTCCCCACTCGGCAAGCTTGATCATCACGCTGCCGTCAAGGTGCTGCGCCGACAAGGGAATCGTGGCCAGGCCAAGCGCAAACTGTGCCCACAGCATCCACAGCACGACGAGGTCACTCGCTTTGGAGTTCTTGCGGATGCGCGGATCGGTCAGACGCCGACGCAGCAGGATCGTCAAGCCGAAGATGCCGGCCAGCCCCGCGACTCCGCCACTTACCATGGCGAGCAGCTGTTTGGTTCCTGCACTGATGAAAGGCTCGTATACGGCATGTGGCGTCAGGATGCCAATGAGGTGCCCAAAGAAAAGAAACAGGATGCCAACATGGAACAAATTGCTACCGAGCCTTAGTTCACCGGGTCGTAAGAGTTGCGAGGATTCGCTTTTCCAAGTGTACTGATCCCTGTCAAAGCGGATCAGGCTACCGAGAAGGAACACGGTAAGGCAGATGTAGGGATAGATACCGAAGAGAAAATTCTGGAAGGAGTTCATTTTTCGGCTCCAGAGTTGATGGATGTGCCCTTGGGTACGAAATGGAGAGTCACTGGCTGTTCCGGCGCTGACTGGCCGTGCGTCGAGCAGCCGGCGAAGGGCTCCGGCTCTGCCCAACTCTCGTCAAGGGTGGGCTCAGGTGCGAGCGCCAAGGGGCGTGGCTCCTCACCAGCAAGATCGAGCAGCGCCCCCATAACATACGCATAGGCACTGCCACGTTCCATGAGCGCCACGAACAGTGCGTTCACGATGTGGGAGATCTCGCCGAGGAATGCGCTTGCCTCACATCGAGGCTGGGAAGACACGAACTCGAGCACTGCAGGCAGAAAGTCAGGCAGTTCGCCGCTCATGAACTCGAGGCCGGCTTCTTCGTAAGTCTGCCTGAGGTCAAGCATTGCCGGTCCTCGCTCCCTGGAATCGCCATGGACATGCTCAAAAAGATGAAGTGACGTTCGGCGCCCGCGATCGAAAAGGTCAACATAGGCTGTTTCGGCACTGATCGTGTCCATCTCCAGCAACACGTCCATGAGTACTTCGAGCTCAGCTTGCCGAGACGCACTCAAGGCGTTTTCACGTCGAAGGACCCGGTGCAGCTCGGGCATATTGCGACGCAACTCGGGCGCGGGGTAATCGAGTAGGCGGGCGAGTACAAGCAAGGTTCCCTTCATGGTCCGCTCTTGCATCTCAAACCCCCAGCTTGATCGGAATGGTTCGCTTCCTAGACGCGCCGAACAGGCTAATGTCACTCGCGCCATCCGAGCATCCGTTACCGAAGCTGAAGCCACATCCTCCACGCATATCGAACGCGTTCTCGGCATATTCACGATGGCTGCTCGGGATCACAAAGCGATCCTCGTAGTTGGCAATGGCCATGATCCGGTACATCTCCTCAGCCTCGGCCATCGTCATCCCGACCTGCTTGAGTGGAGCAAGGTCCTCGCGTTGATCGACATGCCGGGCACGCTGAAAGGCGCGCATCGCAAGCATGCGCTCAAGTGCGGTGACCACCGGTGCGGTATCGCCCGCGGTGAGCAGATTCGCGAGATATTTGACTGGAATGCGCAATTGATTCACGTCGGGCAGTTCGCCGTTGATGCCGATCTGTCCCGCGTTGGCGGCACCGGTGATCGGCGAAAGCGGCGGCACGTACCACACCATGGGCAGGGTGCGGTACTCCGGGTGCAGCGGAAGTGCGACCTTCCAGTCCACCGCCATCTTGTACACCGGGCTTTTGCGCGCGGCCTCAAGCCAGCTCTCGGGGATGCCGTCGGCACGCGCCTGCTCGATCACTTTCGGGTCGTCCGGATTGAGGAAAATGCCGAGCTGTGCTCTATACAGATCCCGATCATGCTGGACGCTGGCGGCCTCCTCTATGCGGTCTGCATCGTAAAGCAAAACTCCGAGGTAGCGGATACGACCGACGCATGTTTCCGAGCAAACCGTGGGCTGACCGGCTTCGATGCGCGGATAGCAAAAGATGCACTTCTCGGCCTTGCCGCTCTTCCAGTTGTAGTAGATTTTCTTATATGGGCAGGCGGACACGCACATGCGCCAGCCGCGGCACTTGTCCTGGTCGATCAATACAATACCGTCTTCCTCGCGCTTGTAGATCGAGCCCGACGGGCAACTCGCTACACAGGCGGGGTTGAGGCAGTGCTCGCACAAGCGCGGCAGGTACATCATGAAGGTGTGTTCGAACTGGCCGTAGATCTCCTTCTGGATATGGTCGAAGTTCTTGTCCTTCGAGCGCTTGCTGAACTCACCGCCCAGAATCTCCTCCCAGTTCGGGCCCCATTCGATCTTTTGCATACGCTCGCCGGTGATCAGACTGCGGGGACGTGCGACCGGAGCCGCCTTGCTCTCCGGCGCAGATTGCAGGTGTGCATAGTCGAAGGTGAAAGGCTCGTAGTAGTCGTCGATGGAGGGCAGGTTCGGATTGGAGAAGATCCGCATCAGGATCTTCCACTTGCCGCCCTGTCGAGGCTCGATCGAACCGTCGGCCTTGCGCAGCCAGCCGCCGTTCCACTTGTCCTGGTTTTCCCACTCCTTGGGATAACCGATGCCGGGCTTGCTCTCGACGTTGTTGAACCACGCGTATTCCATGCCGGCTCGGCTGGTCCACACGTTCTTGCAGGTTACTGAGCAGGTGTGGCAACCAATGCACTTGTCGAGGTTGAGCACCATGCCGATTTGAGCGCGAATCTTCATTTGTGCAGGCGTCCTTAAGCGTTTTCAGTAGCAGCCACTTCGCCGTCGAGCCAATCGACCTTGTCCATCTTGCGGACGATGACGAATTCGTCACGGTTGGTACCGACGGTGCCGTAGTAGTTGAAACCGTAGGAGAATTGCGCATAGCCCCCGATCATGTGGGTGGGTTTGAGCACTATGCGGGTAACCGAGTTGTGGATACCTCCTCGCGTACCAGTCGTCTCCGCGCCAGGGGTATTCACGATTTTTTCCTGGGCGTGGTACATGAACACCGTCCCGGTCTTGATCCGCTGGCTGACGACTGCCCGCGCGGCAATGGCACCATTGAGATTGAACAGCTCGACCCAATCGTTGTCCTCGATGCCTGCCCGCCCGGCATCCTCCTCGCTGATCCAGACAATCGGTCCACCGCGGCTCAGCGTGAGCATGATCAGATTGTCTGTATATGTTGAATGTATGCCCCACTTCTGATGCGGCGTTATGAAGTTGAGCAGGATCTCGGTGTTCCCGTTCGGCCGCTTGTTGTGCAGATCCGTCGTCGTCTTCAGGTTCACCGGCGGGCGATAGCAGCACAACGCCTCGCCGAACGCGTGCATCCACGGATGATCGAGATAGAACTGCTGGCGGCCGGTCAGGGTTCGCCAAGGGATCAACTCATGCACGTTCGTGTAGCCGGAGTTGTAAGACACATGCTCGCTCTCGAGGCCGCTCCAAGTTGGCGAGCTGATGATCTTGCGGGGCTGGGCCTGAATGTCCCGGTAGCGGATCTTCTCGTCCTCGCGCGGAAGGGCCAGATGTGCATGCTCCCGACCGGTGGCCCTGCCCAGCGCCTGCCAGGCCTTGACGGCCACATGCCCGTTGGTTTCGGGGGCGAGCATGAGGATCACCTCGGTGGCGTCGATGTCGCTTTCGATCCGCGGGCGCCCTTGGGTTGCCCCTTCCTCGCTCACCCGACCGTTGAGTGCACCGAGTTGCTCGACCTCGGCTTCGGTGTTCCAGGCGATACCCTTGCCGCCGTTACCCAGCTTGTCCATGAGCGGACCAAGCGACGTGAAGCGTTTGTACAAGTTGGGGTAGTCGTATTCGACTACGGTAATGGCGGGAGCGGTGACGCCCGGGATCAATTCACATTCGCCCTTGGCCCACTCCTTGACACCGGTCGCCTGTGCAAGCTCTGCCGGCGTATCGTGCATCAGAGGCGTCAGAACAAGGTCCTTTTCCACACCGAGGTGGCCCGGCACGATCGCACTGAAGGCCTTCGCCAGTCCCTTGTAGATGTCCCAGTCACTCTTCGATTGCCAGGCCGGCTCCACCGCAGCGGACAATGGATGGATGAACGGGTGCATGTCGCTGGTGTTGATATCGTTCTTCTCATACCACGTCGCCGTAGGCAGCACGATGTCGGAATACAGGCAAGTCGTGCTGAGGCGGAAGTCGAGTGTGACCAGCAGATCGAGCTTTCCCTCAGGCGCCGTCTCATGCCAGACGACTTCCGTCGGCTTGGCCTCGTTCCTGCCCAGATCCTTGCCCAGCACACCATGAGTAGTGCCGAGCAGGTGCTTGACGAAATACTCATGCCCCTTGCCGCTCGATCCGAGCAGGTTGGAGCGCCAGACGAACATGTTGCGCGGCCAGTTGGCTGGGTTGTCCGGATCGGTGCAACTCATCTTCAGAGAACCATCCTTGAGCCCCCGAACCGCGTAGTCCTTCGGCTCCATGCCCGCCACTTGGGCGTCGCGCACGATCTGCAAGGGGTTGATCTCGAGTTGCGGCGCCGACGGTAGCCAGCCCATGCGCTCGGCACGAACGTTGTAGTCGATCATGCTCCCGCCCCACTCACCACGATCGGCTAGCGGCGACAGCACCTCGTCTACACCGAGTCGCTCATAGCGCCACTGGTCGGTATGCGCATAGAAGAAACTGGTGGCATTTTGCTGGCGCGGCGGGCGGATCCAGTCGAGGGCAAAGGCAAGGACGGTCCAACCAATCTGCGGGCGCAGCTTTTCCTGCCCTACGTAGTGAGCCCAACCGCCACCGCTCTTGCCGATGCAGCCGCATAGCATCGTCATGTTGATGATGCCGCGGTAGCTCATGTCACTGTGGAACCAGTGGTTCAAGCCGGACCCGATGATCACCATCGACCGGCCCTGCGTCTTATCGGCGGTGTCGGCGAACTGACGCGCAACCGCGATGACGTTGCCACGGGGAACGCCCGTGATGCGCTCCTGCCAGGCGGGTGTATAGGCAGTGTTGTCATCGTAGCTGCGCGCAGCTTGCTCGCCCTCGAGACCGCGTGCGACCCCGTGCTGGGCCAAGAGCAGATCGAAGACCGTCGCGACCAGCGCCTCACCCTCTTCGGTTTGCAGGCGCTTGACCGGGACTGCATTGACCAATACATCCTTCAGTGGATTGTTGGCGAAGTGCTCGTTCTCGACCCCCCCGAAGTAGGGGAATCCCACCGCGGCAATCTCGGGCTTTCCGCCGTCTTCGAGCAGCGAAAGGCGCAGCTTTGCATCGCCACCGTTACGCGCGTCCTTCGTCTCCAGATTCCACCTGCCGGCGTCGTCACGGTCAGGCTTTCCCCAGCGGAAGCCGATCGAGCCGTTGGGCAGGACGATCTCGCCCTTGTCGTCGAAGGCGACGGTTTTCCACTCGGGGTTGTTGCTTGCACCCAGCTTGTCCGCGAAGTCAGAGGCACGGAGGTAGCGGTCCGGCACCATGACTTCCTTGCCGTCCGCGAGAATCTGCTTGCGCAGGGTCACGAGTAGCGGCATGTCGGTGTAGCGGCGCACATAGTCGTCGAAGTAGGCACTGCGCTTTTCGACGTAGTACTCCTTCAGGATGACATGACACATCGCCATGGCCACCGCCGCATCGGTACCCTGCTTCGGGTGAAGCCAGAGATCGCAGAGCTTGGCGACTTCCGAATAATCCGGAGTCACCGCGACCGTCTTGGTGCCCTTGTAGCGAACCTCGGTCAAGAAGTGGGCGTCCGGTGTCCGGGTTTGGGGTACGTTCGACCCCCATGCAATGATGTAATTGGCGTTGTACCAATCCGCCGACTCGGGCACGTCGGTCTGCTCGCCCCAGACCTGCGGGCTGGACGGCGGAAGGTCGCAATACCAGTCGTAAAAGCTAAGGGGAACGCCGCCAATCAGATTCAGGTATCGGCTACCGGCGGCATAGCTGACCATCGACATCGCCGGAATCGGAGAGAAGCCGACTACTCGGTCCGGCCCGTATTTCTTGATCGTGTAGATATTGGCTGCAGCGATCAGTTCATTGACCTCCTCCCAGTTCGAACGGGCAAAGCCACCCAAGCCACGCCGCTGTTGGTAGGCACGACGGTGCTCGTCGATCTCGACGATACTAGCCCACGCCTCCACCGGGTCGCGCGCAGCGGCCCTTGCGCTACGCCACAGCTCGAGCAGCCGACCGCGCACAAGCGGATACTTGACGCGGTTCGCGCTATACAGATACCAGCTATAGCTCGCACCACGCGGGCACCCCCTCGGCTCGTGGTTGGGCATGTCTGGGCGGGTGCGCGGATAGTCGGTCTGTTGGGTTTCCCAGGTAACCAGACCGCCCTTGACGTAGATCTTCCAGGAGCAGGAACCGGTACAGTTAACGCCGTGTGTAGAACGCACAATCTTGTCATGGGCCCAACGGTTACGGTACGCATCTTCCCAAGTGCGGTCCTCCCCGGTGACAAGGCCGTGCTTGTTGGCGAATGTTTCCTTGGGATTCGAGAAATACTTCAGTCGATCGAGGAAGTGACTCATGTTGCCGCTCCTTACTTGTTACATTTAGTTCAATCGGATGCAAGAACCCTTCGGGTCTGCCCCTCAAGGGTTCCTGACGTAAGCATCCTTGCGCAGGTAGAACCACCAGTTGAGGACCACGCACAGGGCGTAGAACACTGCGAAACCGTACATCGCGTACTCGGGCGTGCCGGCCTTGATCTGGCCGCCGATCACCACCGGAGCGATGAAGGAGCCGTAGGCCGCCACCGCCGAGGTCCAGCCGAGCACGGGGCCGCGCTCGTCCTTGTCGAACACGAAGCCGACGGTGCGGAAGGTCGAGCCGTTGCCGATGCCCGAGGCGGCGAACAGCAGCACGAACAGCGCCATGAACACGAAGAAATACTCTTCGGGCGTCGCCGAGTGGTAGGCGAGGAACATCACGTAGCCGGTCACCGCGGAGGCGATCACGAGCACGATCGAGATCCACTGGGTGACGATCGAGCCGCCCAGCTTGTCCGAGATCCAGCCGCCCACCGGTCGGATCAGCGCGCCGACGAAGGGGCCGATCCAGGCGAACATCAGCGCGGACGGTGCGTTCGGGTTCTTCGCATGCACCCAGGCCTGGGTGGCGGGATCGAGCACGTGGGTGTTGCCGAAGATCACCGTGATCGACAGCGGCAGCGCCATCGAGAAGCCGATGAAGGAGCCGAAGGTCACCACGTAGAGCGCGGTCATCGACCAGGTGTGCTTGTTGCGGAAGATCGCGAACTGCTTGTCGAGATTGGTCTTCATCTCGCCGCTGGCGGCGAACTTCATGCCGTAGAGCGTGCCGAGGATGACCAGCGGCAGCATGATCCACATCCCGCTGCCCGCGAGCACGCCGACGCCGCTCGGCAGGTAGAGGTAGAGGCCGATCGCCGAGACCACCAGGGCGATGCCGTAGAACAGGATGATCTTGCCCAGCGCCGCGGCGGTGGAGCCGATGTTCGGCGACACGGTGAGCAGGTTGTTCATGCCGAACCAGCCCACGACCGCGAGCGGCACCAGCAGCAGCAGCCAGACGAAGCCGGCGTTCTGCACCCAGGTCGGCGTGCCCGCGGCGATCTTGCCGATCAGCGTGGCCGAATCCTTGACCAGCGGGATCGCGTCGCCGCCGAGCGCGCCGAACACGCCCATGGTCATCACCGCCGGGATCAGCAGCTGCGAGGTGGTCACGCCGAAGTTGCCCAGGCCGGCGTTGAGGCCGAGCGCGGTGCCCTGCAGGCGCTTCGGGAAGAAGGTCGAGATGTTGGCCATCGAGCAGGCGAAGTTGCCGCCGCCGATACCGGACAGCAGCGCCATGAGCTGGAACACCCACAGCGGCGTGTCGAGGCTCTGCAGCGCGATGCCGGTGCCCACGGCGGGGATCATCAGCAGCGCGGTGGTCAGCCACACCGTGTTGCGGCCGCCGCAGATGCGGATGAAGAAGGAGGCCGGGATGCGCGTGGTGGCGCCCGACAGGCCGGCGATCGCTGCCAGCGAGAAGAGCTGGTCGGGGGCGAAGGGGAAGCCCGCGTTGGCCATCTGCACCGTGATGATCCCCCACATCAGCCACACGGCGAAGCCGCACAACAGGCTGGGGATGGAGATCCACAGGTTGCGGTTGGCGATCCGGGAGCCCTTCTCCTTCCAGAAGGCCTCGTCCTCGGGGCGCCAATCGACGAGGTCGACGCTGCTGGTGATCGCCGGGCTCGGCGCCGCGACATTGCTTGCTTGCATGAAACCCACCCCTCGTTGTCTTGCGAATCAGGCCTTGGACGAGTCGACCGCGGTGTCGTGACCGTCGAACATGTCGACACGACGGACTTCCGTCAGGTACATCCAGATCAGGGAAACCCAGGTCACGCCGTAGAGCAGCATGAAGGCGCTCGAGCGCACGCCGGTGAGGTCGACCAGGGCGCCGAACATGATCGGCAGCAGGAAGCCGCCCATGCCGCCCACCAGGCCGACGATGCCGGAGACCGCGCCGATCTCCTTGGGGAACTCGTTGGAGATGTACTTGAACACCGAGGCCTTGCCGAAGGCGAAGGCGATGCCGACGATGAAGAGCAGAATCGTGAACACCCACACGTTGAGGTGGATGCTGAAGGTGCGCGGCCCCTCGACCGTCTGCACGGTGAAGTCGGTGTTCGGATAGGAGAGCAGGAACAGGCAGATCCACGACGCCCACATCACCCACCAGGTGACCTTGTGCGCGCCGTAGCGGTCGGACAGCCAGCCGCCCACCGCGCGCAGCACGCCGCCGGGCAGGGAGAAGCAGGCAGCGAGCAGCGCCGCCGCCTGGATGCCCATGCCGAACTCGTTGACGTAGTACTTGGTGAGCCACAGCGACAGGCCGACGTAGCCGCCGAACACGATCGAGTAGTACTGGCAGTACTTCCACACGCGCGGATCCTTGAGTACGCGCAGCTGGTCGCGGAAGGTCACCGAGGAGTGCACCCGGTGCTCGGGGTCGTCGTAGGTGAAGAACCAGAACGCGACCGCGGTGATCAGCATTGCCACCGCATAGACCTGCGGCACCATCTGCCATCCGAACATGACCACCAGCGTGGGCGCGACGAACTTGGTGACCGCGGCGCCCGAGTTGCCGGCACCGAACACCCCCATCGCGAAGCCCTGGTTTTGGCGCTCGAACCAGCGCGCACAGTAGGCGATACCCACTGAGAAGGAGCCGCCCGCGAAGCCGACGAACAAGCCCGCGACGAGGAACTGCCAGTATTCGGTGGCGTGACCGATCAGCCAGATCGGCAGCACGGTGCAGAGCATCAGCACGAAGAAGACGATGCGGCCGCCGAACTTGTCGGTGAGCATGCCGAGCGGCAGACGGATCAGCGAGCCGGTCAGGACCGGCGTGGCCGCCAGCAGGCCGAACTGGGTCTCGTTGAGGGCGAGGACTTCCTTGATCGGGATGCCGATCACCGCGAACAGCATCCACACGGCAAAACAGACGGTGAATGCGGTGGTGCTCATGATGAGCACGGACATCTGCTGAAACTTGCGAGTAGCCATCCTGATCGATTCCGGTCGTCATGCACTCGAAATATGTGATGCACGCAGAAGGAGACAGCTTGTAGCCCATACCCCACATGGATCGCGTTCCGTCATCTGCGGAGTCGCAAATCCCTCTTCTGGCTTCGCTTCAATGGATGAGGATTGGACCATCCGCATCGACCACACAACAGATGCAGCGAAGTCGATTTTCTATAAGCACAGATACGAGCTATGCCGCATAGATCCGTAAGCGGGCGCTGAGCGGTGTTCCGTAGCCCATCGAAGATGGTGTCCACTAGTTTTCGATGGTGGACACGATGGATGTGGTTATCCCGCGCCGGAGTCGGCGCACGCATAGCGAAGCATTCAAGCGGTCGGTGGTCTCGGCCTATCGTGAGCCGGGTGTCTCGGTGGCTGGCGTGGCCCTGGCCAACGGCCTGAACGCCAACCAGGTGCATCGCTGGATGCGCGAGCGCGGCATCGTGCCGCCGAGCCGGCGCACGCCGGTCGGCGTAGGACTCAATGCGTTGGCCGAGCCGGGCTTTGTCGCGGTACAGGTCGCCCCCGGAGTCGAGGCGTCGGTGATCCGCGTCGCAGCGCAACGCGGCAACGCCCGCGTCAAGCTCGAATGGCCGCTCCAGGCCGCCGACGCCTGTGGTGCATGGCTGCGCGAGTGGCTCGCATGATCCGCATCGAGGCGCTGTGGCTGTCGGTGGCGCCCTTGGACATGCGCGCGGGCATGGACACGCTGCTCGCGCAGGTGATGCGCGTGTTCGGCCAAGCACAGCCCCACCACGCCTACCTCTTCAGTAATCGGCGCGGCACGCGCTTGAAGGTGCTGGTCCACGACAGCTTCGGGGTGTGGCCGGCATGCCGGCGCTTGAACCAGGGCCGGTGTCAATGGGCCGGGGGCCAAGGCGGTGTCGTACTCACCCGGGTGCAGTTCGACGCGCTGGTGCTCGGACTGCTTCGGTGATCGAGTCGCCACGGCGCATCGGCATGGCCTTCAGGGACTTGCCGCCGCCCTTGGCGAGCACCTGGAGGTTGGCCTGCGAGACCATGCCGGCATCAATTCGGACTGGATCCGCCCCAGCAGCACCGCATCGAGGCCGTCCGTGTCAGGCCACTCCCGTGATCAGTACGGTGTCGGGATCGCAGGCCCGGCCCGCTTCGTCCCTCAGCCGGCGCGCGGCACGCTCGAGTCTGCGCATGCCTTCGTCGATGTCCGCAGCATCGATGACCAGGCTGGGGGCCAGCCGGATCACATCGGGTCCGGCCTGGAGCACCATCAACCCTTCCTCTTCGCATG
Source organism: Thauera sp. SWB20 (assembly GCF_000831325.1). Classification (NCBI taxonomy): domain Bacteria; kingdom Pseudomonadati; phylum Pseudomonadota; class Betaproteobacteria; order Rhodocyclales; family Zoogloeaceae; genus Thauera; species Thauera sp. SWB20. Next base: position 104,063 of record NZ_JTDM01000013.1, read on the forward strand.
TCCGCATGACGTCGCGTGCGCGGCCCTTCCAGGCCTCGCCGAGGACGCCGCCGAGCAGCAGGCCCAGCCCGCGCACCTGCTCGAACAGGCCGGTCTGCGCACCGATGCGCCGCAGCTCGGTGCTGAACCGCTCATGGCGCTCCCTGACGCCGGCGAGTACGGCCGGGGTGGCGATGATGTCCAGCACCGCCTCGGCGACCGCACAGGCGAGTGGGTTGCCGCCGTAGGTGCTGCCATGGCTGCCGACCCCCAGATGGCCGGCCAGATCGGCGCGGGTCAGCATCGCCGCAATGGGAAAGCCGCCACCGAGCGCCTTGGCACTGGTCAGGACGTCCGGCGTCACGCCGTAGCGCTGATAGGCGAACAATTCACCGACGCGGCCCATGCCCGTCTGGACCTCGTCGAACACCAGCAGCGCGCCATGCTCGTCGCACAGCTCGCGCGCCCGCTCGAGATAGGCGCGCTCGGCCGGCAGCACGCCGCTCTCGCCCAGCACCGGCTCGAGCACGATCGCGCAGGTATTGGCGGAAACGGCCGCCTCCAGCGCGCCGATGTCGTTGAAGCGGACGTGGCGGATGCCGCCGATCGGCGGGCCGAAGCCAGCCGAGTATTTCGGCTGGCCGGCGACGCTGACGGTAAACAGCGTGCGGCCGTGAAAGCTGTCGAGGGCGGCGACGATCTCGTGCTTGTGCGCGCCCGCCGTCTCGAGGCCATGGCGCCGCGCCAGCTTGAACGCGGCCTCGTTCGCCTCGGCGCCGGAGTTGGCGAAGAACACACGCTCGGCGAACGTCGCCGCGACCAGTTTCGATGCCAGGCGCAAGGCCGGCTCGTTGGTATACAGGTTCGAGACGTGCCACAGCTTGCCGGCCTGCTCGACCAGGGCCCGCACCAGGGACGGATGCGCGTGTCCGAGCGCATTGACGGCGATGCCGCCGGCGAAGTCGATCAGCTCGCGTCCGTGCTGATCCCAAACGCGCGAGCCCTCACCGCGTACCGGGATGAAACCGTCCGGCGCGTAGCAGGGGATCATCAGGCGGTCGAAGTCGGTACGCCCGACGGATTCAGTGTGCGACATGGGCAGCCTCCTTGATGGCGGTCGCGAGGGCGTCGAGGAAGCGGCGGTTCTCGTGTTCGAGCCCCACCGAGATCCGCAGGTGGCAGGGCAGCCCGTAGCCGTCCAGGGGGCGGACGATCACGCCCTGGCGCAGCAGGGACTGGTAGACCGGCTGGGCCGGCATCCCCAGGTCGACGGTGACGAAATTCGCCCGCGTCGGGATCCAGCACAGCCCGAGTTCGTCCAGCCCCGCCTGCAACTGGGCCAGACCGAGTCGATTCACCCGGCGGCCGGCCTCCAGATAGGCATCGTCGTCCAGCGCCGCGCAGGCGCCCGCGAGCGCCAGGCTGTTGACGTTGAAGGGTTGCCGGACGCGGTTGAGCAGGTCGGCCACCGCGGGGGACGACACCGCGTATCCGACGCGCAACCCCGCCAAGCCGTAGGCCTTGCACAGGCTGCGCGACACCAGCAGGTTGGGGTGGCGGGCGACATGGTCGAGGCCGTCGGGCAGGTCGGCATCGTCCGCATATTCGAGATAGGCCTCGTCGAGGACGACCAGCACGTGGCGCGGCACGCAGGCGAGAAATCGCTCCAGGTTCGGGCGGTCGACCCAGGTGCCGGTCGGGTTGTTCGGATTCGCGATGAACAACACCCGGGTATCGCCGTCGATGGCCGCCAGCATGCCTTCCAGATCGTTGCCCCACGCCCTGGCGGCGACCTCGCGGCATTCGGCGCCCGACGCCTGGGTCGCCAGCGGATAGGCGGCGAAGCCGTACTGGCTGAACACAGCGTTGCGCCCCTCGGCGAGGAAGGCGTCCGCCACCATCACGATGATGTCGTTGGACCCGTTGCCCAGGGTGATCTGCGCCGCATCGATGCCGAAGCGCTCGCCAAGTCTGGCCTTGAGCGCGAAGCCGTTGCCGTCCGGGTAGCGGGTCAGGTGCCGGGCGGCGCTCCGGATCGCCTCGAGGACCCGCGGATTCGGCCCCATCGGGTTCTCGTTGCTGGCCAGCTTGACGATGTCGGCCGGGTCGAGCCCGAGCTCGCGCGCGAGTTCGTCGACCGGCTTGCCGGGCACGTAAGGCGACAGCGCCCGTATCCGCGGCAGGGCCAGCGTATGAATGTGATCGCTCATCGGTTGTCCTCCATTGTCCGTGGGGCGCATGCGATCAGCCCCGTTCCCGTTCGAATTCGGTCATGTAGGCGACCAGCGCATCGACCGCCGCCTCGCTGACGGCGTTGTAGAGCGAAGCGCGCATGCCGCCGGTCGCGCGGTGGCCTTTCAGGTAGAGCAGACCGCGCACCTCGGCGCCGGCGAGGAAGGCCTCGTCCAGACGGTCGTCGACGAGGCGGAAGGGGACGTTCATCCACGAGCGATCCTTCGCTTCGACCCGATTCACGTACAGCCCGCTGGCATCGATCGTGTCGTACAGGCGCTTCTGCTTGCGCCGATTGATCTCGGCGATCGCCGTCAGTCCGCCTTGCGCCTTCAGCCAGCGGAAAATCAGGCCCGCCAGGTACCAGGCGAAGGTCGGCGGCGTGTTGTACATCGAGCCGTGCCCCGCCGCGATCCGGTAGTCCAGCATCGTCGGACAGCATCGACGGGCGCGCCCCAGCAGATCCTTGCGCACGATGACGACGGCCAGCCCGCTGGGGCCGATATTCTTCTGCGCGCCGGCGTAGATCAGGGCGAAACGCGAGACGTCGAGCGGGCGCGACAGGATGTTCGCCGAGAAGTCGGCGACCAGCGGCGTGTCGCCCACCTCGGGAATCCAGTCGAACTCCAGACCGTCGATGGTCTCGTTGGCGGTGTAATGCACATACGCTGACGATGCCGACAGCCGCCAGCGGGCCTGGCGCGGAATATGGCGATAGCCGTCATCGTGCGAACTTGCGGCGATGTTGATCCGCCCATACCGGCGCGCCTCCTCGATGGCCCGAACCGACCAGAAGCCGGTGTCGATGTAGTCCGCGCACCCGCCTTCCGGCAGCAGGTTGAGCGGCACCTGGGCGAACTGCTGCGAGCCGCCGCCCTGCAGGAAGAGGACTGCATGGTCGGCGGGGATCGCCAGCAGGTCCCGCAGGTCGCGCTCGGCCTGTTCCGCGATCGCGATGAAGTGTTCGCCGCGGTGGCTCATCTCGGCGACCGATACCCCGCAGCCGCCCCGGTTCAGGAGTTCGTCGCGCGCCTGGCGCAACACTTCCTCGGGCAAGGCCCCCGGGCCGGCGCTGAAGTTGAATGCACGCTCGTTCGAGCCCATGTCGTGCTCCTCGGTCGAAGAAATCATCGTCGTCATTTGCCGCACGACTGTGTGTCGGCGCCCGCCGCCCGGTCGTCGGGCAGGCACGGCGCCGTGCCGGCGGAGGAGGGGGCGCCCTCGCGTGCCCGGCCGCCGCGGAAGGGACGCAGGCGTGCGAGGGTGCCGGACGGCAGCGCGCCGAGCACGGCGCCCAGCGACACGACCACGATGCCGAGCATCGTCGTGAGTCCCAGTGTCTCGCCGAGGATCAGGACGCCGCCGGCGGCGGTGAAGGCGGGCACGAGGGCGAGCATCATCGACGCCTGGCAGGCGCCGATCTTCTGGTTGGCGTAGCTGTACATGCCGGCGGCGAGCAACGCGGCGACGATGCCCTGGTAGACCGCCTGCAGTCCGATCTCCCCCCAGCCCGCCTGCGCGATGTCGCCCGGCAGCCACAGCAGATAGATCGGCATGTACAGCACCAGCGAGAAGCTGGCGATGCCGAGGATGCCGTGCTGGGGCCGGATCCGCCAATGGCGCATCAGCAGACCGAACAGCGCCCAGCACAGGGCTGCGGCGAGGAAGAGCGCATCCCCGATCCAGGTCCCCGGCGCGGCGGCGGTGAACAGGCTCTGGAAGCCGATCAGGACCAGGCCGGCGCTCGACAGGACCAGCGCGAGCACGGTCTGGCGCGCGATGTGGAAGCCCGCGAGCGCGGCGACCATGATCACCGTCCAGAACGGAATGCCGCCATTGACGAACACGCCCGCATGCGCGGCCGGGGCGAAGGCGAAGCCGGAATAGACGAACAGACCGTAGCCGAGCCCGCCGAACAGGGCGAGCGCCGCATGGCGCGGCCATTCGCGCAGCGGGACGTATTTCAGGAAGAAGGGCAGGGTCAGCGCGCCCGATACGCCATAGCGCAGCGCGGCGAGGTCGAAGGGCGTGAAGCTCGCCGTGCTGCCGAAGCGGGACACGATGTTGAACCCCGACCAGCAGATGACGACGACCAGTGCCGCCAGCAGCCCCTTGGCGGTGTCCGGCAGTCCGGTGGCGTGCTCGGTCATTTCAGTCTCCGGCGTGCGGCGTCATGGCAGCGCGTCCGGCACGGACGCGGCGCGCGGCGGTTCCCCGCCGTCCTCGCGCGGTGATCCGGGCTGCGCCGCCGCCGCGGCGCCGAAAACCGGGCGCCAGGTGTAGTCGCCGAACGCGCCCAGCGCATCGTCGGGGTCCTGATCCGGCCGCAGCGCGAACGCATCGAACCCGCAGCGGTGCAAGAAATACAACTGGTCGCGCAGCACATCGCCGATGGCGCGCAGTTCACCCGCATAGCCGAAGCGGCTTCTGAGCAGGCGCGCGGTCGAGTAGCCGCGGCCATCGGTGAAGTTCGGGAAGCGGATCGCAATGAGGCTGACGTGCGCCATGTAGGGCAGCACTACCTCGGGATCATCTTCCGGGCCGAGTGCGATACCGATGCGGTGTCCCAGGTGACGCAGCGCATCGGCGTGCGCCCGGTAGAGGGCGATCGGCACGATCTGCCTGGCCCCCGACGGCGCCAGATCGGGCGCTTGTCCGTCGTCCCCGTCCAGCACGACCCAGTCGTCATCGACGATGCGACCATCCCTAATGAGCGGCTTCATGACGTTCTCCATAGACGGCGGCCTTGAAGGGATCGAGTCCGATGCGCTCGACGGTGTCGATGAAGCCTTCGCCGTCGTGCCGCTCGCCGACATAGGTGTGCAGGAGTCTGGCGATGACCTCCGGAATCTCGCTCGCAGCAAACGAGGGGCCGATGACCCGGCCGAGCCGGGCACGATTGCCTTCACTGCCGCCGAGGGTCACCTGGTACCACTCCTCGTTGTTCTTATCGACGCCGAGAATGCCGATGTGGCCGATGTGGTGATGGCCGCAGGCATTGACGCATCCGGAGATGTTCAACTCCACCGGCCCCAGGTCGAACAGGTAATCCAGATCGTCGAAGCGCTGCTGGATCGCTGCCGCCACCGGCAACGATTTCGCATTCGCCAGCGAACAGAAATCACCGCCCGGACAACAGACGACGTCGGTCAGCAGCCCGATGTTCGGCGTCGCGAGCCCGCACGCACGGGCGAGCTCCCACAGGGCATGCAGGTCGCGCCGGGCGACGTTGGGCAGGATCAGGTTCTGCTCGTGGCTGACCCGGATCTCGCCGCCGCTGAAGCGGTCGGCCAGATCGGCGATCAGGTCCATCTGGTCGGCCGTCGCGTCGCCGGGCGGCACGCCGGTCTTCTTCAGCGACAGGGTCACGATGCCGTAACCCGGATGGCGGTGCGCAGCTACGTTGCGCTCGACCCAGCGCGCGAACGGGCGGCTCGCTGCGCGCGCGACAACGAAGACCGGGTCGTCCACCCGGACATCCGCATACTCGGGTGGCGCGAAGTAGGCTTCCATCCGTTCGCAGGCCGCCTCCGCGAGCAGGTTGCCGCCACCGCGTGCATGGCTCCACTCCGCGTCCACCTCGCGGGCGAAGCCTCCCAGCGTCAGGTCCTTGACCAGGATCTTGATGCGCGCCTTGTACTTGTTGTCGCGCCGTCCATGGCGGTTATAGACCCGCAGGATGGCCTCGAAGTAGTTCAGCAACTCGGCGCGCGGCAGGAAGGACTTGATGCAGTGCCCCACCATCGGCGTGCGCCCGAGGCCGCCGCCGACGAAGACTTCGAAGCCCGGCTCGCCTTGTTCGTTGCGCCGCGCCCGCGCGCCGATGTCATGGAAGCGCACCGCGGCGCGGTCTTCCGCACCGCCGACGATGGCGATCTTGAACTTGCGCGGCAGGAACAGGAACTCGGGCGCCAGCGCCGACCACTGACGGACGATCTCGCAGTAGGGCCGCGGATCCAGGACTTCGTCTTGGGCAACCCCGGCGAACTGATCGGTCGTGATGTTGCGGATGCAGTTGCCGGAGGTCTGGATCGCATGCATCTGTACGGTGGCGAGCAGGGCGAGGATGTCGGGTACGTCGGCAAGCCGCACCCAGTTGAACTGGATGTTGCTGCGGGTCGTGAAGTGCCCGTAGCCGCGGTCCCAGGTGCGCGCGATGTGGGCCAGGGTGCGCAGCTGCCGGCTCGACATCGTGCCGTACGGGATCGCCACCCGCAGCATGGGCGCATGACGCTGCACGTACAGCCCGTTCTGCAGGCGCAGCGGACGAAAATCGTCTTCGCTCAGGCGGCCATCGAGATAGCGCTGCATCTGGTCGCGGAACTGCCGGACCCGGTCGTCCACGAGGCGTTGGTCGGTTTCGTTGTAGCGGTACATGGGGTTCCTCGGCGGGCTCAGGGGGTGGGCAGGATGAAGGTGCTCTTCTCGCGCACGGCGATGTCCTCGTCGTGCAGCGCCACCGTCTCGAACGCGATCGGCTGCGCGCCCGAGAGCCCGTCCGCGGTCGGGGACGACACCGTGAGCGAGACCGTATGGATGCTGCCGGGCGCGGCGGTGAACTCGGTCGGACCGTCGATCCGAAGGCCCGGCAGGCCGCTCACGCCGATCCGGAAACGGCGATGCGCCTCTTCCATGTTGATCAGCTTCAGGGTGTAGGCATTCGCGATGCGGCCTTCCGGGGTTTCGCGCAGCAGGGCGCCGCGATCGCGGAGCACCTCGACGCGCAGCAGCACGCGTTCGCTCAGCGTCCACCCGGTCAGGGTCATGAACACGAGCAGCAGGCCGACGTAGGAGAGCACCCGTGGCCGCAGGCGAACGCCCTTCGACCTGGGCTTGCCGGCGAGTTCGTTCTCGCTCACGAAGCGGATCAGCCCGCGCGGCGCGCCGATCCTGTCCATGACCTCGTCGCAGCCGTCCACGCACAGGCCACAGTTGATGCACTGGTATTGCAGCCCGTCGCGGATGTCGATGCCGGTCGGGCACACCTGCACGCAGATGCCGCAGTCGATGCAATCACCCGTCTGCTTCGCCTGGCGCAAGGCACCGCGTGGCTCGCCACGCTGGCGGTCGTAGCTGACGGTGGCCGTCGTCGGGTCGGACATCACGCCCTGGAAGCGCGAGTAGGGGCACATGTGCTGGCACACCGCCTCGCGCGCCAGCCCCGCCTGCACGTAGGTGAAGGTGGCGTAGAAGAGCAGCCAGAACGCCTCCCACGGGCCGGTCTGGAAGGCGGCGATCGTCGGCAGCAGCTCGCGGATCGGGGTGAAGTAGCCGACGAAGGTGATCGCGGTCCACGCCGCCACCAGCGCCCAGATGCCGTGCTTGACCGATTTGATCGCGAGCTTGCGCGCCGACATCGGACTCTGGTCCAGCTTCAAGCGCGCGAGATGGTCGCCTTCGACCTTGGACTCGATCCAGGTGAAGATCGACGTATAGACCGTCTGCGGACAGGCGAAGCCGCAGAACAGACGCCCGGCGAGCGCGGTGACGAAGAACAGCGCGGTCGCCGCCAGGATCAGAACGAAGGCGAGCAGCAGCGCATCCTGCGGCCACAGCACCAGATCGAAGAGGTAGAGCCTTTCGTGGGTGATGTCGAACAGGATCGCCTGCCGCGTACCGGTCTCGGTTGTCCACGGAAGCCAGCACGCGCCATAGAAGACGATCTGCGTGAGCCACACCATCGCCCAGCGGAGGCTGTTGTAGCGCCCCTGCACCGCCTTGGCGTGGATCGTTCCCTTCTTGCGATAAAACTCCAGCCGGGCTTCGCGCGCCTTGCTGACGGGGGGGGGCATGTTGCGTACTCCGGCTCTGAAGATGGCCAGAAGTACATCATCACGGGTGTGATGGAGGCAGATTCAGATTGTACGATTTAGATCAGGTGCAGATTGAATGCGACGGTCGCGCTGTACCGGACGACAATCCGCCCGGCTGTATCTGCCCTCCCGTTTTCGGACGCTCACAATGACGACATCGAATCAGGAGGGAAACACCATGATCGCCAGCACCATGAGCCTGCCCATGGCAGGTGACGCATCTCCCGGTACCAGCCGTGTGCCGGGCAACAAAGGCATCTGGGTCGGGATCTGCTGCGAGTTCGTCGAATTCATGCTGCTGTTCATCGTGTACTTCGTCGCGCGTGCGCACTTTCCGGAGGCCTTTCACGCCGGGGCGGAGCGGCTGTCGCAGACGGCAGGGGTGATCATCACCCTGCTGATGGTGACGAGCAGCTTCTTCATCGCATGTTCGGTCACCAGTCTGCGCGCCGGGCGCAGGCGCCAATCGATGGCGTGGCTGATCGCGGGGCTGGTCGCGGCGCTGGGCTATCCGGTGGCGAAGTACCTGGAGATCCAGTGGAACTTCGCCCACGGCATCGACGGGGAATCGGGGATCTTCTTCACCGTCTATTACTACCTGACCTTCACCCACATGGTGCATGCCTTCTGGGGCATCCTCGGCATCCTCTGGGTCCTGACACGCCACACGTTCGGGATCTATACCGCCGAAGAGCACAGCGGCCTGGAAGCGCTCGCAAGCTATTGGCACGCGACCGACATCATCTGGCTCGTCATCTTTCCCTTCTTCTACGTCCTGGCCTGATCATGGAAAACATCGAACGCAAACCCTCCACGTCGCTTCGTCCGCTGGTCCTGACCTGGCTGCTCCTGGTCGGGCTGACCCTGGTGAGTCCGCAACTCGGCGCAGGCTTCGGCGGCGATCACGCGGTGCAACTGGTCGTGGCCGCGATCATCTGGTTCAAGGGCAGCCTGGTTGCGCGCCATTTCATCGAGGCGGAGCTGGCCCACCCCTTCATCCGCAACGTGCTGCGCATCTTCATCGCCTTCGCGCCGATCGCGATCGTGCTGACGACCTTCTTTGGCGACAGCTTCGCTCGCTTTGCGAGCCTATAGCTGGCGCTTAATCAGACGGCCTAGCGTAGCCAGTGCATCCCCCTGGCGCTCGGTTGCGGGGTGGCCAAAATTGAGCCGCAGATAGTTGGAAAACTCGCGCTTTGCGGAGAAGATCGGCCCCGGTGCGATACTGATACCACTCACCAGGGCCTCTTCGTATAAGCGTAGAGTATCGACCTGACTGGGCAATTCGAGCCATAGGAAATACCCGCCGTCCGGTCGCGCCAATCGTGTACCTACCGGAAAATGCTCTTCAACCCCCGCAATGATTCGGGCCTCCTGCGTCATCAACTGTCGGCGCAACTTTCGCAGGTGATTGTCGAAGCCACCATGCTTCAGGTATGCCGCCAGCGCAATCTGCATGGGCACCGCTGTGGCAAGGCTAGTCGAATATTTCTGCCGTTGAACCTCTTTCGCGAAACGGCCTGCTGCGACCCAGCCGACGCGGTAACCCGGCGCGAGGCACTTCGAAAATGAGGAGACATGGAGGACTAGGCCGTCCTCATCCACTGCCTTGCTGGAAACTGGCGTATCACACCCGAAGTACAGTTCACCGTAGACGTCATCTTCAATCAACGGAACTTGGTGCTTGTGAAGCAACTCGACGAGCGCCCTCTTATTCTCATCCGAAACGCGGCTTCCCGTCGGATTCGCAAAATTCAGCATGAAAAGGCAAGCCTTGATCGAATGATGCCGCAGCGCGTCTGCAAGCGCGCTGATACTCACGCCTTCGCGCGGATGGCTTGGAATCTCGATCACCTTGAGACCGAGTCGTTCACTTGCCTGCAGCCCTGCATAGAAGGTTGGCGACTCGATAGCGATCAGATCTCCAGGCTTTGTCAAGGCTTGGAGGCAAAGGCTGAGTCCTTCCATCGCACCGGAGGTCACGATGACCTCGTGCGGCGAGACCGAAGCGCCATGCGCCAAGTAACGTAGAGCTAGCTGCCTTCGTAACTCCTCATTGCCCGGAGGAAGGTCCGTGACCGTCGCCAACGGATCGAGCCTTCGTGCAGCCGCTGCCAAGAATCGTCCAAGCCTTTCGAGTGGGAATAGTCGCGAATCAGGAAAACTCGAACCGAGTGGAACAATAGAAGGATCTCGCGCACTATCAAGGATCTGGAAGATGAAATCGCTTACCTGAAGGGCTGTCGAACCTCCAACCGGATGGGTCATCTCTGGTTCAGGCAACTTGTGACCGAGGCGCGCACGAACGAAGTACCCGGACTTCGGCCTCGCTTCGATCAAGCCACGGCTCTCCAGCAGATGGTAGGCTTTGGTAACCGTAACTGGACTGATTGCATTCACTTTACATGCTTGCCGAACAGACGGAAGTCGTTCTCCCGGACGCAGCACACCATCTGCGATCAGCTTTGCGGTTCGATCCGCGAATTCTTGATAGAGGCTCATGTTCGCATCGTAACAATCAAATAGTCCCGCGGCTTTGGCACAGATCATTCCTGACGATCACTCTAGGCGCTATATCAAACGTGTTTCCGCTGTCCCGAGCTCGTAGAACGACAACATTCGGGCGCCTCGAAAAACTGGCCTCCGCCCTCGAACATCATCGCGCCAGCGCTCTCTAAGCAACTGATCTTAAATACACTCCTCGCCGGATCCGAATCGCAGCGAGCGGCGAAGGAACCAAAATTCGCAGGCTTCGGCTAAGAGAAACTTTCGGGTGATACCGGCTCGGCGCCTTGATTTTATTGATGAAATCCATGGGTGCATTATGCAAGCCGAGTGCGGAGACCCTGGCTCTCAAAGCCTGTTCGCCCCTTCGGCCGAAGGCGTATGGATCGGCGATGGCCTCTTCCTCGTTGCAGCTCTGTGCTGGGCGATCTTCGGTCTCCTAATGCGGCACTGGCAGATCCGCCCCCAGATGGACATTATCGGCATCGCGAGCTTTTCGCTGGTGATCTATCTGCCAGTCTATCTATTTTGGCTGCCAAGTAACATCGCACACGCCAGCTGGGGTGAGATCGGCCTGCAGGCGATGTACCAGGGCATCATCGCCGCATTGCTAGCAGCGGGCATGTACAGCTACGCAAACCAGAAGATTGGCGCCTGTCAGGCGTCGATGATACTCGTGCTGGTACCCGCCTTCTCTGCCATCGGCGGCGTACTGATCCTCGACGAATTGCTGGGGATCACGACCGCGCTTGGGATCGTTGTTGTATCGATCGGCGCACTGCTGGGGGCACTGCCGACAGGCTCGATGGCCCGTCAAAAAACCATCCGTAAGAAAAACCAAGCCGCTTGACCGCTCACATCCGGAAGCCATTCGAGACACGTTAAACCAATCCGGGAAATCCCCCCAGCTCTGCGGGGGTGGCAGTAAAAGTTTGATTTTTACGGGAATCCATCGATGAAAACCTCCAAAGTGAGCCCCCAAGAGCTAATTCAAGTCATTCCGCTAACCAATCCCGTGGCGCCGCATCCACTCCCGGAACGCCGCATCTACCGCCCCATCGGCGCCTGCCGCCGAGCCCCCCTCCGCCCCGGCCCCCTGCGGCTCACCGCCACGCACCTTCGCCCGCTCATGCAGCGCCGCCACCGCGCGCAACTGCACCAGCTGCAGCAGCATGTTCTCGACCAACGCGTGCGCGGCGATCGCCGCCATCATTTCCAGCCGGTCCTCGAGCAGCAGGCCGCAGGCCGCCAGGCGCGCGTCGATTTCACAGAAATGGCTCGCCATCAGCCGCCGCGCATACTGCGCATCGATGGCCGCGGCGCTGAAATCGAGCGGAGTTTCCGCCTCGATCTCGGCGATCAGTGCGCTCAGGTGTTCCGGGCTCATGGCCTGTCCTCCTCGATCAACCCCATTTTTCTTCGACACACCGCGGCGCGCTCGGTTGCGCGCCCGGTCGCACACTCGGTTGCACACTCGGTTGCACACGCGCCGGCGTGTCGCCCGTCGGGCGCCCCCGTGCACGGCCCGTGGCCGGCACGGCAGCGCCCGACAGGTGCCGTGCTAGACTCGCGCCGCTTCTTCTCCTGCTCCCGTGATGCCGATCCAGCTCCTGATTCCCGGCCTGCTGTGGCCGTCCGCCAGTCTCGTCGGCCCCGCCAGCGGCCTCGCCCTGCCCGGACTGGAGCGCCTGCTCGGCCTCGGGCGCTGGCGGATCGGCGCCCCCGAAGCGCTCGACCGCCGGCTCGCGCGCTGCTTCGGCCTGCCCCCGGCCACCGCCGGCGCGCCCTTGCCCCTGGCCGCCCTGCGCCGCCTCGGCGAAGCCGGCGAGCATCCCAGCGATCCGACCCAGGGCGCCGGCACCGATGCATTCTGGCTGTGCGCCGACCCGGTCAACCTGTCCTTCGCGCGCGAACACCTGCTGCTGAACGGCTTCGCCGAAGACGAGCTCGACGCGGCCGAAGCCGCGGAGCTGGTCGCCGCGCTCGGCGAGGTCTTTGCCGGTCTCGGCCGTTTCGAAGCGTGCGCACCGACGCGCTGGTACCTGCGCCTGGCCGCGCCGACGCGGGTCGATCTGTACCCGCTCGACGACGTCGTCGGCCGCCCGGTGAAGCACTTTCTTCCCGAAGGCGAAGACGCCCGCCGGTGGCAGCGGACGATGAACGAAGCGCAGATCGTGCTGCACAACCATCGGCTCAACCGCCGCCGCGAAGAAGCCGGCCGGCGTGCGGTCAACAGCCTGTGGCTGTGGGGTGCGGGAGCGCTGGGCACAGCCCCGCGCGCACCCGCCGCCGCCGTCCAGGCGGTCGATCCGCTGGGCGCAGGGCTGGCCCGGGCCGCAGGCCTCGAACCCACCCCGCCGCAGCTCGAAACCGCCCTGCGCAGCGACACCCTGGTCCTGCTCGACACCCTGCACCGCGCGGCGCAGCAGCGCGACGTGAACGCCTGGCGCAGCGGCCTCGAAACGCTCGAGCGCGACTGGTTCGCTCCGCTTGCCGCGGCCCTCGGCGAAGGCACGCTCGATGCGCTGCACCTGAGCGCGCCGGGCGACCGCGGCACCCTGGAGCTCGACCTCCGCGCCCGCGACCGCTGGAAGTTCTGGCGCAAGCCCTGCGCCTTCGGCACCCTGCTCGAGACCCTCGCCCCGCTCCCCGCCCCGCCGCTTTCCGACGCCCCCACCGCCGCCTCCCGATGAGCCCCGCCGCCCCCCGCATCCAGCCCCGCGCCGTACCTCAGCGCGCCTTCGACCGCCTCGCCGACGCCGGCCTGCATCCGCTGCTCGCCCGCCTCTACGCCGCCCGCGGCATCACCCGCGCCGACGAGCTCGACACCGCGCTGAAGAACCTGCTGCCGCCCGAGGCGCTGCGCGGCACCGGCGAAGCGGCGCAGTTGCTCGCCGACGCGATCGAGGCCGGCGCGCGCCTGGTCATCGTCGCCGACTACGACTGCGACGGCGCCACCGCCTGCGCGGTGGGCATGCGCGCGCTACGCGCCTTCGGCGCCGACGTGCACTACCTGGTGCCCGACCGCATCACCCTCGGCTACGGCCTCACTCCGGCGATGGTGGAGATCGCCGCGCGGCTCGAGCCCGACGTCCTCATCACCGTCGACAACGGCATCGCCAGCGTCGAAGGGATCGCCGCCGCACGCGCCCACGGCATGGCGACGGTGATCACCGACCACCACCTGCCCGGCGAGGTCCTGCCCGCAGCCGACGTCATCGTCAATCCGAACCAGCCCGGCTGCGACTTCCCGAGCAAGGCGCTGGCCGGCGTGGGCGCGATGTTCTACACCATGCTCGCGCTGCGCGCCGAACTGCGCGAGCGCGGCGCCTTCGCCGGCGCCAAGGAACCCAACCTTGCCGACCTGCTCGACCTCGTCGCGCTCGGCACCGTGGCCGACGTGGTCAAGCTCGACCGCAACAACCGCATCCTGGTCGCGCAGGGCCTCGCGCGCATGCGCGCCGGGCGCCTGCAGCCCGGCATCCGCGCGCTGTTCGGGCTCGCCGGGCGCGACCCGGCGCGCGCCAGCACGATGGACCTCGGCTTCATGATCGGCCCGCGCCTCAACGCAGCCGGGCGACTCTCCGACATGAGCCTGGGCATCGAGTGCCTGATCACCGACGACCCCGGCCGGGCGATGAACATCGCCCAGGAGCTCGACAAGCTCAACCGCGAACGCCGCAGCATCGAGGCCGGCATGCAGGAAGAAGCGCTCGCCCGCCTGGCGGGTTTCGACGCCGGCAACCGCGCCACCGTGGCGCTCTTCGAACCCGACTGGCACCAAGGTGTGATCGGCATCGTCGCCGGCCGCATCAAGGAGCGGCTGCACCGCCCCACCATCGCCTTCGCGCGCGCGAGCGACGGCGAACTCAAGGGCTCCGGGCGCTCGATCCCCGGCCTGCACCTGCGCGACGCGCTCGACCTCGTCACCAAGCGCCAGCCCGACCTCATCGTGCGCTTCGGCGGCCACGCCATGGCGGCCGGCCTGACCATCCGCGAATCGGAACTCGCACGCTTCGACGCGGCCTTCGAGGAGGTCGTCGGCGAACTGCTCGAGCCCGCCCAGCTCGAGCGCCGCATCGATACCGACGGCAACCTGGAATCGGGCTACTTCGCGCTCGACGCCGCGCGCATGCTCGACAACGAGATCTGGGGCCAAGGCTTCCCGGCGCCGCTGTTCGACGACGTCTTCCGCGTGGAGCGCCAGCGCCTGTTGAAGGACAAGCACCTCAAGCTCGAGCTCGCGCGCGGCAGCACGCGCTACGAGGCCATCCGCTTCAACCACGCCGAGGGCGCCGCCGGCCAGATCCACGCCGCCTTCCGCCTCGGCATCAATGAATACAACGGCGTCGCCAGCGTGCAGCTGATGCTCGAACATTTCGAGGCGGCGTAGGCCCGCCGCCATCGCGATGAGCGCGCAAGCCTCGGACTGGCGGGTCCCCGCCGCCACCCTGCGCTGGCTGGACGCGGTGCCGGCCGACCGCGGCGTGGCCATGCTGGTCCGCCATTCGGTGCGCGACCCCTTGCCGCCCGGCGACCTCGGCTACGCCAACGCGCTCAACGCCGAAGGCGTCGAGCTCGCGCGCAGCCTTGGCGAGCGCCTGCACGGACGCCTGCGCAGCCTGCACACCAGCCCGCTGCAGCGCTGTGTGCACACCGCCGAGGTCTTCGCGCGCGTGGCCGGCGACACGCCACCGATCGTCACCGACCGCATGCTCGGCGACCCCGGCGCCTGGGTGCTCGACCGCGCGCTGGCGGGCGAGAACTGGAAACGCCTCGGCAGCGAGGGAATCATGGAGCAGTTGGCGACGACCGACGAGGACCTGCCCGGCACGCGTCCGGCGCGCGTGGGCGCGCAGAACCTCGCCATGCACATGCTCGCGATCGCCGCGGGCTCGCCCGGTCTGCACGTCTTCGTCACCCACGACATCCTGCTCGCGATCGCGGCGGCGCGCTTCCTCGGCCCGCCGCCGGCCGGCCCGGAGCGCTGGCCGGGCTACCTCGAGGCCGCCTTCTTCTGGCAGGACGACGACGGCCTCCACGCCGGCTATCGCGACCGCCACCGCGGCGGCCTCACCGGCGCGCGCTGACGAAGCGGCAACCGCGTCGGGAACATCCGCGCACGGGCGCGCTCCAACCCCGCAAACGGAAAACGTCGCGGCGCCGCCACCCGGTCGCCGACGACATCCACGCCCGGATGCCACCGGCGCCCAGAGGAGACCCACCCCGACCGGGGAGCGCAGGCATGCGGGGCCGACCGAGCCTGAAGGGAGCGCGCCATGAGCACTGTCGCCCGGTTCCAGATCGATCACGTCCGTTTCCTCGACCCGCAGGGCGAGGCGCTCGGGCCGCTGCCCGACTTCGCGCGCGATCCCGCGCGGCTGATCCCGATGTACCGCGCGATGCACCTCACGCGCAGCTTCGACGCCAAGGCGATCGCGCTGCAGCGCACCGGCAAGCTCGGGACCTTCGCGTCGGCGCTCGGCCAGGAGGCGATCGGGGTCGGGGTGGCGAGCGCGATGCGTGCCGAGGATGCGCTGTTTCCCTCCTATCGCGAGCACGCCGCCCAGCTCGTGCGCGGCGTGCGCATCGAGGAGAGCCTGCGCTACTGGGGCGGCGACGAGCGCGGCAGCGACTTCGCCCAGGCCCGCCACGACTTTCCCAACTGCGTGCCGATCGGCACCCAGGTCTGCCACGCCGCGGGCGCGGCCTATGTCTTCAAGCTGCGCGGCGAGGCGCGCGCGGCGGTGTGCTTCCTTGGCGACGGCGGCAGCTCGAAGGGCGACTTCTACGAGGGGCTCAACTTCGCCGCCGTCTGGAATGCACCCCTGCTGATCGTGCTCAGCAACAACCAGTGGGCGATCTCGGTGCCGCGCAGCGCGCAGAGCGCCACCGCCACGCTGGCGCAGAAGGCGATCGCCGCCGGCGTCGCGGGCGTGCAGGTCGACGGCAACGACCTCGTCGCGGTGCACCACGTTGCCCGTGAAGCGCTGGCGAAGGCCCGCGCCGGCGGTGGACCGACCCTGATCGAGGCGGTCACCTATCGCCTCGGCGACCACACCACCGCCGACGACGCCTCGCGCTACCGCGACCCTGCGGTGGTGCAGGAGCAGTGGTCCTTCGAGCCGCTGACCCGCCTGCGCAAGCATCTGGTCAAGCTCGGCGCCTGGGGGCCGGACAAGGAAGAGGCGCTCGCGCGCGAATGTACCGAGACGGTGAGCGCCGCGGTCGAGGCCTATCTGAACACCCCGCCGCCCACCACCGCGGCGATGTTCGAGCACCTCTTCGCGACCCTGCCCGCCGCGCTCGTGGCCCAGCGCGACGAGGCCCTGCGCTTCGCGCCGCGCAAGGCGGGCGGACAACCGGGAGGCGATCATGGCTGAGATCAATCTGGTCGAGGCGGTCAACCTGGCCCTCGCCCACGAGCTCGCGCGCGACGAGGCGGTCGTGCTGCTCGGCGAGGACATCGGCGCCAACGGCGGCGTGTTCCGCGCCACGGTCGGGCTGCAGCAGCGTTTCGGCGCCGGGCGCGTGGTCGACACCCCGCTCGCCGAGACCGCGATCGTCGGCACCGCGATCGGCATGGCGGCGATGGGCCTCAGGCCGGTGGCGGAGATCCAGTTCTCCGGCTTCCTGTATCCGGCGATCGACCACCTGATCAACCATGCCGCGCGCCTGCGCAACCGCACCCGCGGCCGCCTCAGCTGCCCGCTGGTGGTGCGCACGCCCTGCGGCGGAGGCATCCATGCGCCCGAGCACCACTCCGAGAGCCCGGAGGCGATGCTCGCCCACACCCCCGGCCTGCGCGTGGTCATGCCGTCCTCGCCCGCACGCGCCTACGGCCTGCTGCTCGCGGCGATCCGCGACCCCGACCCGGTGATGTTTCTCGAGCCGACGCGGATGTACCGCCTGTTCCGCCAGGAGGTGGCCGACGACGGCGAGGCGCTGCCGCTGGACGTGTGCTTCACCCTGCGCGGCGGCACCGACCTCACCCTGGTGAGCTGGGGCGCGATGCTGCACGAGACCCAGGCCGCGGCCGACGCGCTCGCCACCGAGGGCATCTCGGCCGAGGTCATCGACGTCGCCACGCTCAAGCCGCTCGACCTGCCGACCATCCTGGAGTCGGTCGCCCGCACCGGGCGTTGCGTGATCGTGCACGAGGCCGCGCGCACCGCCGGCCTGGGCGCCGAGATCGCGGCCGGCCTCGCCGAAGAGGGCCTGTATTCCCTGCTCGCGCCGGTGCAGCGCGTCACCGGCTACGACACGGTGATGCCGCTGTCGCGGCTCGAAACCCAGTACCTGCCGAGCGTCGAACGCATCGTCGCGGCGGCGCGCAAGACCCTGGAGGCATCATGAAGATCTTCAAGCTGCCCGACCTGGGCGAAGGACTGCAGGAAGCCGAGATCGTCGAATGGCATGTCAAGGCGGGCGACGAGATCGCCGCCGACCAGCCGCTGGTATCGGTCGAGACCGCCAAGGCGATCGTGGACATCCCCTCCCCTTACGATGGGCGGGTCGCGAAGCTGTACGGCGAGGTCGGCCAGCTCGTGCATGTGGGCGCACCGCTGGCCGGCTTCGAGGGCGGCGCCGAGACCGCCGACACCGGCACCGTGGTCGGCGAGATGCAGGTCGGCCAGGAGGTGCGCGCCGAGGCGCCGGCCGCGCTCGCACCGGCAGCCCACGGCGGAGCGGGGATCCGCGCCACCCCGGCGGTGCGCGCGCTGGCGCGCCAGTTGAAGGTCGAGCTCGAGATGGTGACGCCCTCCGGCGCCGACGGCGTGATCACCCGCGAGGACGTGCAGCGCGCCGCGCGCGTGCTCGCCGAGGCCGGCCCCGCCGAAGCGCTGCGCGGCGTGCGCCGGGCGATGGCGCAGAACATGAGCCTGGCGCAGAGCGAGGTCGCCGGCGCCACCGTGATCGACGACGCGGTGATCCACGCCTGGCCGCCCGGTACCGACGTCACCGTGCGCCTGATCCGCGCCCTGGTCGCCGGCTGCCGCGCCGCGCCGGCGCTCAACGCCTGGTACGAGAGCCACGCCATGGCGCGCCGGCTGGTGCCGCAGGTGCACGTCGGCATCGCGGTCGACCTGCCCGACGGCCTCTTCGTGCCGGTGCTGCGCGACGTCGCCAACCGCAGCCCCGACGACCTGCGCCAGGGCCTCGAGCGCATGCGCGCCGACGTCAGGGCGCGCAGGATTCCGCCCGAGGAGATGCGCGGCCACACCATCACGCTGTCCAACTTCGGCATGATCGGCGGCAAGTACGCCTCGCCGCTGGTGGTGCCGCCCACGGTGGCCATCCTCGGCGCCGGGCGGGTGCACGAGCAGGTGCTCGCGGTCGATGGCGCCCCGGCGGTACGCCGCGTGCTGCCGCTGAGCCTGTCCTTCGACCACCGCGTGGTCACCGGCGGCGAGGCCGCGCGCTTCCTGAAGGCGGTGATCGACGATCTGGAACGCGCCGACTGAGCGCTCCTTCAGCGCGCCGGCCGAGACCTTCGGGCGTCGAGGAAGGCCTCGAGCGCGTCGATCGGCTGCGGCGCACTGAAAAGGTAGCCCTGATAGGTCGAGCAGCCGTTGCGGGCGAGGAAGTCGCGCTGCTCCTCGCACTCCACGCCTTCCGC
This sequence comes from Thauera sp. SWB20, assembly GCF_000831325.1. Classification (NCBI taxonomy): domain Bacteria; kingdom Pseudomonadati; phylum Pseudomonadota; class Betaproteobacteria; order Rhodocyclales; family Zoogloeaceae; genus Thauera; species Thauera sp. SWB20. The sequence continues at coordinate 123,212 of NZ_JTDM01000013.1, forward strand.
GATCACACGCAGGCCGAGGTTGTCGGCGAGCACGATGATCATGCGCGCGATCGCCGCGTCGTTGGGATCGACCAGGATGTCGCGCACGAAGCTGCGATCGATCTTCAACTGATCCAGCGGCAAGCGCTTGAGATAGGCGAGCGAGGAATAGCCGGTCCCGAAGTCGTCGAGCGAGAATCCCACGCCGAGCGCCTTGAGGGCCTCCATCTTCTCGCTGACCTTGTCGACGTCGGTCACCAGCGAGCTCTCGGTCAGCTCCAGGTCGAGCCGGCCCGGGTCGGCCCCCGAGCACTCGAGCGCGGCGACCACCCCGGCGACGAAGTCTTCATGGAGGAACTGGCGTGCGCTGACATTGACCGCGATCACCAGCCTGCTGCGCCACGGGTCGTCCGCCCACGCCGCCAGCTGCGCGCAGGCGGCCTCGAGCACCCAGCGCCCGAGTGGAAGGATCAACCCGCACTCTTCGGCGAGCGGAATGAACTCACCCGGCGGTACCAGGCCGCGCACCGGGTGATGCCAACGCACCAGCGCCTCCACGCCGAACACCGCACCGTCGGCGGCGACCTGGGGCTGGTAATGCAGCACGAACTGGCGCTGCTCGAGCGCGATCCACAGCCCTGCCTCCACGTCGGCCCGGGCGCGCACGTCGGCCAGCATCGAGGGGTCGAAGAAGCACACCGCGTTGCGTCCGCCGAGCTTGGCCCGGTACATCGCCATGTCGGCCCGTCGCAGGGGCTCGTCGACCGGTTCGTCGGCCAACTCGCCGAAAATGCTCACGCCGATGCTCACCGAGGTGCGATGTTCCGAACTGCCGAGCTGGAAACGCTGGTTCAGCGCCGCGAGGATCTTGCTGCCCACCGCCGCGGCCTGTTCCGCCGCCTCCCGCCCCTCCCCGCCCAGTTCCTCCAGCATGACGATGAACTCGTCGCCACCGAGCCGGGCCACGGTATCGTCCTTGCGCACGCAGCGTACGAGGATGGCGGCGACCTGCACGAGCAGCCGATCGCCCTCCTGGTGGCCCACGGTGTCATTGACCGCCTTGAAGTTGTCCAGGTCGATGAACAGCAAGGCGCCGACCGTGCCCTGACGCGCGCAGCTCGCCTGCGCCCGCTCCAGCCGCTCCATCAGCAGCCGCCGGTTGGGCAAGCCGGTCAAGGCGTCGAAGTAGGCCAGCTTCCTGACCTCGGCCTCCGCCGACTTGCGCGCGGAGATGTCGCGCGCGGAGTTGAACAGCACCGTCCTGCCGTCCACCTCGAGCGGGAACGCGGTCACCTCGACGGGATACACGCTTCCATCCTTGCGCCGATGTGCCGTTTCGAAGGTGTGCACTTCGCTCGAGGCGAACAGCTCGCTGATCAGCGCACGCATGTCGGGCTCCGGATGGCAGGCATCCCAGCTCCCCGCCCGCATGCCGATGACCTCGCTGCGCGATCGCCCGAGCATGCGGCAGAAGGCGTCGCTGGCCTCGATGACGATGCCCTCCGCATCGGTGATGTGGATGCCGTCGCTGGCGTTCTGCAGCAGGATGCGGCTGCGCTCGTTGGCACGGTCGTTGGCGTCGACCAGCCGATACAGCAGCCAGGCGGCCAGCCCGGTCACGCCGAGGAAAAGTGCCCACAGCAGCATGGCCTTGCCGACGTCCTCCTTCCACTGCGCGAGGTAGTCCTTCTCGCCCCAGCCGACGACCACGAAGGCCGGCAGGCGCTCGAGCCGGCGGTAGGCATTGATGCGCGCCACGCCGTCGGCCGTGCGCGCGCTATAGAAGGACTGCGCGCGAACGTCGGAGGCGACGATCTCGTTGAGCTCCTGCGACCCGCCGCGACTGCCGATCACGCCGGCCGGGGCATCGAGACGCGGCCAGCGCGCGATCAGCGTCATGTCGAGGTCGCGCACCAGGGCGATGCCATGCGGCCCGAGCTGCAGGCCCGAAAGCAGGCGCTGGAAATGATCGGCCGGCACGGCTGCGGTCACGACGCCCGCGAAGTCGCCATCGGGCGCGTTGTAGCGGCGCGAGAACACCACGATCCACGTATTTGAAATGCGCCCGTGCAGCAGCTTGCTGGCCTGCATCTCGCCATCGTCGAGCGCGCGATGATCGATGAAGAACGGGCGGTCGGCATAGCTTGTACGCGTCTCGGCCGTCACCTGGTCGCCGAGGACAACCGTGCCGGTGGCATCACTGACCCGGACCTGGGCGGTCTGCGACAGCCCGTCGCGATGCACGTCGATCACCGAGTCGAAATCGTCGCGCTCCAGGCGCCCCTTGTCGCGCAACGCACGCTCGATCCGGTTCTGCGCTCCGCGCAGCAGGAGGTCGATCTCGCGCACCGAGGAACCGACGCTCTGGTCGAGGAGCAGGGCCAGGTTCTCGACCGTGGTGCGCACCTCCCGCTCCTTGCGTGCCTTCGCCTCCAGCATCGCATAGCCCAGCAGTCCCGCAATGAATGCGTTGAGCGCCAGCACCGTGGCGATCAATACCCCGAGGATTTTCCTGCTGTTGTGCTGCATGTGCCCGCCAGACGAGTTCCTACCGCGTTCCCCGGGTCGATGACGGCACGCGGATCCTGAATTGGGCGTAATTGTAACCGTCCCGCCTGCAGGTACTCCAGCCTGGAAGCGGGAGGCGAACGAGGCTCTCGCTGCGTCTGCGCGGAGTCGGCGGGACGTCCCTGCTCATGAAGCTGCGCTGCAGCCGACGGCGCTGCTCCGGTAACCGGTATAATGTGCGGTTTCCCAGATTCCGCCGGAGCCTCGCCATGGAAGCCGAACGCCAGAACGCCATCGCCGAAAAACTCGCCGACCTCGCCGCCCGGGGTCGCGAACTACGGAGGTATCTTTGACTACGATGTGAAGGCATCGAAGCTCGAAGAGGTCAATCGCGCGCTCGAAGACCCGGCGGTGTGGAACAACGCCGAGCGCGCGCAGGAACTCGGCAAGGAGAAGCGCCAGCTCGAGGACGTGGTGCTGACGCTGCAGAAGATCGACGCGCAGTCGCGCGACCTCAAGGATCTGTTCGAGCTCGCCGAGGCCGAGGACGACGACGACACCTTCGAGGCGGTCGAGGCCGACCTGGTGGAGCTGCAGGGCGCGATCGAAAAGCTCGAGTTCCGCCGCATGTTCAGCAACCCGATGGACCCCAACAACTGCTTCATCGAGATCCAGGCCGGCGCCGGCGGCACCGAGGCGCAGGACTGGGCGGGCATGCTCGAGCGCATGTACCTGCGCTACGGCGAGAAGAAGGGCTTCACCGTCGAGCTCATGGAAGAGACCGAGGGCGAGGTCGCCGGCATCAAGAACTGCACGATCAAGTTCTCCGGCGAATACGCCTACGGCTACCTGCGCACCGAGACCGGCATCCACCGCCTCGTGCGCAAGTCGCCGTTCGACTCCAACGCGCGCCGCCACACCAGCTTCACCTCGGTGTTCGTGTATCCGGAGGTCGACGACTCGATCGAGATCGAGATCAACCCGGCCGACCTGCGCATCGACACCTACCGTGCCTCGGGCGCGGGCGGCCAGCACATTAACAAGACCGACTCCGCGGTGCGCATCACCCACGAGCCCACCGGCATCGTCGTGCAGTGCCAGAACGACCGCTCGCAGCACAAGAACAAGGCCGAGGCCATGTCGATGCTGAAGGCGCGCCTGTACGAGGCCGAGCTGCGCAAGCGCCAGTCCGAGCAGCAGAAGCTCGAAGACTCCAAGAGCGACATCGGCTGGGGCCACCAGATCCGCAGCTACGTGCTCGATCAGTCGCGCATCAAGGATCTGCGCACCAACTACGAGGTCGGCAACACGCAGGCCGTGCTCGACGGCGATCTCGACGATTTCATCGGGGCAAGCCTCAAGCAGGGCGTCTGAGGAAAGGGCGTTGCAGGCTTGAACGACCCCTTCCTCTCCGACTTCCTCGCCGCGGGCGTGGACGCCGACGAAGTGCCCGAGCTCGCGGCGCTGGCTTCGGCGCGCCCGCTGCTCGACGCCTTCATCACGCTGTTCCGCGGCACCGAGACCGAGGTGCTGATGCGCCTGCTGGTGCTGCGCGAGATCGGCCGCGAAGCCGACGCGCCGCGCTGGGCGCCCGAGGCGCTGCGCGCACGCTTCAGCTATCTCGACCCGGTCAAGCTCGAGACGGTCCTGAAGCGCCTGCGCGAGAACGGCCTGCTCGCGATCGGCGAGGACGGCCACTACGCGCTCTCCGACCATGGTCGCAACGCGGTGGCGGCGATCGCGATGCTGCTGCGCTTCGGCGAGGAAGAAGACGCCGAGCTCGGCTTCCTCACCGCCCAGCTCGCCGGCCTGCAGGCAGTCGGCGGCATCACCGCCGAGTCGCTCGGCCATCTGCTGTCCAAGCTCAACGACCTCACCTGGCACTTCGAGGAGGCGATCGCCTCCGGCTCCGAGTTCCGCATCCTCGACGCCCGCCGCCGCCTGTCTGCCAACGGGCGCTGGCTCGAGCGCGGCACCGAGCTCCTCGACAAGCTGCTCGCCGACCCCGAGGTCGACTTCGACATCGCCCGCATCGCGCAGCGCATCGGGCTGGCGCAGTCGCGCCTGGCGCGCGCCGACGCCTCCTTCCAGCGCGCGCTGAACAAGATCGAGGCGCAGCGCGTGACGCTGGGGGCCTCGGGCATCTCGTCCTCGGACGTCGCCGCCTGGCTGCGCGGGCTCGATGCCGCGGCGCTCGCCACGCTGGCGGCGGACGCCTGCGCGAGCGTGCCGGAGCTGCCTCTGCTCGCCGGCGGGCACGAGCTGCTCGACCGCGCCGAATCCTTGCTCGAGGGCGGCGGTAGCGCGGCCCCGGCCGACACCACCCTGCCCCCGGCCGACGACGCCGCGACCGGCTTCGCCCCACAGGCCGAAGACCTGCGCATGCTCGAACACTTCACCCATCGTCTCGGGGCCCTGCCCGCGCCGCAGCCCCTGCACCACGTGATTGCCGGCGGCGGTTTCGCCCCGGCGAGCTACCGCCTGTCGCTGCTCGCGCTGCTCGCCGACGGCGCGGAGACCGCTCCGGAGGGCGGCCCGGAGGATGGCCCGGTGAGCAGCTTCATGCGCCTGCCGGTGGAGGTCGAGTTCGGCGACACGCTGACCGCGGTCGGCGAGGACGAGATCGGCGCGATGACGCTCGGCGAGGTGCGCCCGCGCGCCACCACCGCGGCTTGAGCCCCGCCCCCGGCCCGAGCCCCCAGGATTTCCATGGAACACGAACTCAAGACCCTCACCGCGCGCCTGCTCGCCCAGCGCTGGCTGCCGCGCGGCGACAAGCTGGTGCGACGCGCACTGGTGGATGAAACCTTCCGCCTCGAACTCGACCGGCGGCTGGCCGACGTCGGCCTGCGCCTGCTCGACAACCCCTATGCCGCCCACGTCGGCGTGGCGCTGCAGCCCGAACTCGCCGAACCGGTGTTCGGCGCCGGGCGCGAGTACGCGGCCAGCAACCTCGGCCTGACGCGCGACGAGGTCGCGCTGCTGGTGATCCTCTGGGCGCTGATCGTGCTGCCCAAGCGGCAGCGCCAGGTGACCCGGCGCGAGCTCGTCGACGACGGCCAGACCGATCTCTTCGGTGGCGACAAGCCGGTGGCGCATGGCGATGCCGTCTCGGGCACGCTCACCGAGGCCTCCCTGATCGCCGACTTCGGCCCGCGCCTGGGAGGGCGCACCAAGGTGCGCAACTTCATGCTCGGCAAGCTCGCCCGCCTCGGCTTCATCGAGCGCCGCAACGGGCTCGTCACCGAGGGACCACTGCTCGACCTCGCGCTCGACTACCGCGTGATGGCCGACCGCATCATCCACGGCACCCTGGGCGAGATCCTCGAAGCCGCCGGCCACGCGCCGCCGGAGAGCAACGCCTTCGAACTCGCCGAGGTCCTGCCCGACGAAGCTGAAGCCCTCGACGAGGAAGACTGAGCCCATGCCCCTGCCCTGCATCGACCCCGCGCGCTACGAGGACCAGCTCGCCGCCAAGCTCGCGCGCTACCGCAGCGACTTCGCCGAGTTCGACCTGCCCGAGCCGGCGGTCTTCCGCTCCGCGCCGCTGCACTACCGCCTGCGCGCCGAGTTCCGCCTGTGGCATCACGAGGGCCGCATCGACTACGCGATGTTCGACAGCGCGGACCCGAAGCAGCCCATCCTGCTCGAGACCTTCCCCGCGGCTGCAGAACCGATCGCCAAGCTGATGCCGCGCCTGCGCGACGCGCTCCAGGCCAGCGAGGCGCTGCGGCGCAAGATCTTCCAGGTCGACTTCCTGGCCACCCTGAGCGGCGAGTGCCTGGTCAGCCTGGTCTACCACCGTCCGCTCGACGCGGACTGGGAAACCGCCGCGCGCGCGCTCGCCGCCGCGCTCGACATCCAGGTGATCGGGCGCAGCCGCAAGCAGAAGATCGTGCTCGAGCGCGACTGGGTACAGGAGGTGCTCGAGGTCGACGGCCAGCGTCTGCGCTACCAGCAGTTCGAGGGCAGCTTCACCCAGCCCAACGGCGGCGTGAACCAGCACATGCTGGCCTGGGCGCGCGCGCAGGCGAAGGCCGTGGGCGCGCGTCCGCAAGGCCCGGGTGACCTGCTCGAACTCTACTGCGGCAACGGCAACTTCACCGTGGCGCTGGCGCCGCTGTTCGGCCGCGTGCTCGCGACCGAGATGAGCAAGACCTCGGTGCGCGCCGCGCACACCAACCTCGCCGACAACGGCTTCGCCAACGTCACCATGGTGCGCATGGCGAGCGAGGAGATCAGCGACGCCCTCGCCGGCGGGCGCGAATACCGCCGCATGCAGGGCGTGGACCTGGCCGGCTACCGCTTCTCCACGCTCTTCGTGGACCCGCCGCGCGCCGGCCTCGACGACGGCACGATCGCGCTGGCGAAGGGCTTCGAGCACATCCTCTACATCTCCTGCAACCCGGAGACCCTGCGCGCCAACGTCGCCGCGCTGGCGACGACGCACCGCATCGCCGCGGCCGCGGCCTTCGACCAGTTCCCCTACACCCACCACCTCGAGTGCGGGCTGCTGCTGCAGCGGCGCTGAGCCTCACCGCGACCCCGGCCCATGTTCCACATCAAGACCCTCGAGCTCGTTCACTGGGACTTCTGGCGGCGCTTCACGCTGCCGCTGGATGCCCAGATCATCACCATCGTCGGCCCCAACGGCTCGGGCAAGACCACGCTGCTCGACGCCCTGCGCACGCTGTTCGCGCTGCGCTGCTCGGGCAAGCGCGATTTCCGCCGCTACGTGCGCCGCGCCGACCGCAGCTTCGCGTGGATCCGCGCGGTGGTCGCCAACCAGCCCGGCCACACCGGCAAGCGTCCCTTCTTCCCCTGCCTGGCCGACGAGGTCACGCTCGCCTGCCGCATCCGCAAGGCCGGCGGCGACTGGATCCGCGACTACACCATCGTCGACGGCAACCAGCCGATCGAGGCGCTGGAAGCCACCAACGACTGGACCGGCCTGCGCGACTACCAGCACCGCCTGGCCTGGGGCGGCCTCACCCCGGCGATCACCAAGGTGCTGGCGCTCGAGCAGGGCGACACCGACAAGCTGTGCGAGTACTCGCCCAAGGCCTTGCTCGAGCTCGTCTTCGACGTCTTCGGCGACAAGGAGGTCCTGGACAACTACCAGGCCGCGCGCGAGGAGCAGAAATCGGCCGAGCGCGAGCTCGGCGAGCTCGGCATCGACCTCGATCGCCTGAAGACCCAGGCCGAGGAGAAGAAGGCCGAGGCCAACCGCTTCCTGGAATGGAAACAGCTCGCCGACGAGATCCACGCGCTCGAGGCCGGGATCGTGCCGCGCCTGGAGATCGCCGAGCTCGAGCGCGCGCTCGCCGCCGAGCGCGAGACCTTGTTCCGCGTCGGCCACGAGCGCGCCGACAAGCTCGTCGAGCAGCGCGAATCGCGCCAGCGCCTGGAGATCGTGCGCGCCGAGCAGGAGTCCGTGCAGGCCGAGCGCAAGCGCCTGAAGGAGGACGACCGCGCCTCCGAACAGCGCTACCTCGCCGCCCACGACCGCGTGCGCGACCTCGAAAGGCTGCTCGAGGAGCGCGACATGCTGCGCGCCCAGCTCGCCAGCGAGCACGGCGCCGACGCCGTGGCGCTGGAGAAGGAGCACGAGGAGGCCGACGCCGCGCTCGCCGCGCTGCGCCGCAAGGAGCGCGAGCTCGTCGCCGCCTTCGAGGAGCGCAGCGAGACCCTGCGCGGCGAGCGTAACCGCGCCGGCGCGCCGGGGGACGCCGAGGTCGCACGCTTCCGCGTCCGGCTGAGCGCCGAGGGCATCGCCCACCGCAGCCTCGCCGAGGTGGTGGAGGTCACCGACCCCGCCTGGCAGGCCGCGCTCGAAGCCATCCTGCGCCCCTACCGACACCTCGTCCTGCTCGAACGCGAAGCCGACCGCCACGCCGCCTGGGCGCTCGGCGAGCGCGAGCGCTTCCGCCACTTCATCGTGGCCGAGCGCGAGAGCGCACCTCCGCCGCGCCCGATGAGCCTCGCCGAGGTGGTGGAATTCGGCGCGCCGGTGCCGCGCTGGCTAGCCGACCTGTTGAACCGCATCCGCCGCGTCGACGACGCCGAGGCCGCGCGCGATCTGCCGCGCGAGCAGGAGTGGATCACCCGCGACGGCTACCACCGCGAGCGCCGCGGCGCCCGCCACCTCGGCCGGCCGCAGGAGTTCCACTTCGGCGAACTCGCCCGCCAGGCGCGCATCGCCGCGCTGCAGGACGAGATCGGCGGGGTGGACAAGCAGCTCCAGGCCCTGCGCCCCAGGCTCGACGCCGCGAGCGCCCGCCTCACCACGCTGCGCCAGCGCCTGCTCGGCCTGCAGTCGGCACAGCTTCTCGCCGCCCGCGCCGAGGCCTACGCCAGCGCCGAGGCCGAGCTGCCCGCCGCGCGCAAGGCCCTCACCGAGGCGATCGCCGAACGCAGCGACACGCGCGGCGAGATCGACCGCCTCGCCGAGAAGGCGAACGGCATCCAGATCGAGCTCGACCGCCGCACCCGCGAACTCAAGGCGATCGACCTGCGCCTGGCCGACATCGCGCGCGAGCACGGCCCGCGCCGCCGCGCCCAGGCCGAGCGCATCCTCGCCCTGCGCCGGCGCCGGCGCGGCATGCCGGCGCACTGGCTGGACGCCGGCGAGCTGGCCCTGCTCGCCGAAAGATACGGCGACGCCCGCGGCGCCCGCCTGCAGCTCGACCGCCTGCGCCGCCACCTCGACGAGGGCGAGTGGATCACCGACCCCGCCGTGCTGGTGGTGCGCGACCGTCTCGGCGCCGACGTCGCCCTGCGCGAGCGCGACTACCTCAACCGCCAGGGCTACTGCACCACCGCGCGGCTGCACTCCGACAACGCCCGCGCCGCCTACATCGCCAAGCTGCGCGCCACCGTGCGCCAGTACGCGAAGAACCTGAAGGCGCTCGGCGAGCTCGCCAACGTCAGCGTCGACTGCCCCACCCCGCACCTGGAGAACGATGACCTCTCGCTCGCCCAGGCCGGGCTCGAGGTGCGCTTCGACTTCGACCGCAAGGGCGCGGTGGGCCTCAACGACGGCGAGGCCTCGGGCGGCCAGCAGGTCATGAAGTCGCTGATCCTGCTGATCGGCCTGCTGATGGACGAGTCCCGCCCCGGCGGCTTCGTCTTCATCGACGAGCCCTTCGCACATCTGGACGTCGCCAACATCGACCGCGTCGGCACCTTCCTGCGCGCCACCCGCGCGCAGTATCTGATCACCACGCCGGTGACCCACAACGCCAACGTCTTCGCGCCCGCCCAGCTCACGCTGGTCACGCGCAAGAAGCAGCCCGGCACCGACTGGGCGCCGCCGATCGGGGTGCTGCAGCGCGCGGTGGATTGAAGGACAAGGCCGTCGAGCACCCTGCGGCCGCGTTCGCGGCTTGCGCCGCTCCTGCAGGGGGCGCTGTTTCACGCAGGAGCGCCGCCAGGCGCGAACACGGCGCTCGTTCAGCGCTCCAGCAGGGCCTCGGCCGGCATGCCGACGCGCACGTTGCCCCAGTGGCGCCCGCCGATCACGATCGGCATGGCGAGGTCGCACAGCACCTCGCCGGTGTCGCGCAGGTAGGTCTGCAGCAGCATCGGCTCGGTGTTGCGCGCGGCGCGCAGCTCGGCGGGGTTCTCGAACTTGCGGCAGGTGCGGTTGCCGACCAGATCCTTGGCGGGATCGCCGGTCAGCGGCTGCGAGTAGCGGCTGTTGTGCGCGGAGAGGTAACCGTCGGTATTGACCGCGACCGCGAACACCGCGCCGCGCGCGCGTTCCAGGCTCTCGTCGAGGAGGCGCTGGCAGCGGCGGGTGAATTCCTCGCCCCAGGCCACGCGGAACTTGGGCGGGTTGCTGCCCGGCACGGGGCGGTAGGTGCGATCGAAGACGTCCACCCTCGCAGCCGCCATCTGCTCGAGTTCAGCCTGGACGCCGTCACGGAAACCGCGCGTTTCGTTGACCAGCAGGTCGAAGACCCCGGTGCCGATCTTGAAGCGCGACACCAGCTCCTGCACCGCCTCGGTCGACTTGGTGAGCGCGAGGGTGCGCTGCTCGCAGTTCTCCATGCGCCCGGCCACCTCGGCGGACAGACGGTGGATGTCGGTGACGTTGGCGTGCACATGGGCGTTGGTCTCGGTCAGCGAGGCCATGCCGGCGGCGATCTGCGAGAGCTGCCCGCCAGTGCGCTCGAACTCGCCCACCATGTGCTCGAACTGCGTGGCCGAGCGCGTCACCACGTCGCGCGTCTGCTCGACGTCGTCGTTGATCACGTCGTTCTCGGCGCGCGTGTCGCCCACCAGCTCGAGCATGCCGTTGATGTTGCCGACGATCTCCTGGGTGGCCTTGTTGACCCGCTCGGCGAGCTTGCGCACCTCGTCGGCGACGACCGCGAAGCCGCGCCCGGCCTCGCCTGCGCGTGCAGCCTCGATCGCAGCATTGAGCGCGAGCAGGTTGGTCTGGTCGGCGATCTCGCGAATCAGCGCGGCGATCTCCTTGACGCTCTCCGAGCGCTGCGAGAGCTCGTCCACCGTGTGGTTGAAGCGCTGCAGCTTCTCGCTCACCGCGAGGATCTTGGCGGCGACGTTCTGCACCTCGCCGAGCGACTCGCGCGCGATCTCGAGGTTGCGCAGGGTCGAGGCGTCGATCGCGCGTGCGCTCACCGACACGTCGCCGATCGCCTCGGTCGAGCGCGTGCTGGCCTCGAAAACGGTGTCGGTCATGTCGCCCTGGCGCTGCGCATCGCGCGCGGAGTTCTCCACGCCCAGCTTCACCTGCACCGCCTCGCGTGCGATGTTGACGCTCATCGAGCGCACCTTGCCGATGATCTCGCGCATCTTGCCGGCGAAACGGTTGTAGCTCGCCGCGAGCTCGCGCAGCTCGTCGTGCGTGGTGAGCGGGAGGTCGCGGGAGAAGTCGCCCTCGCCGCGCGCGATCTCGTCGAAGATGGCGGTGATGACGCGGATCGGGCGCACGACCAGGTGGCGCAGATAGAGGATCTGGCCGAGCAGCATCGCCAGCGCCAAGGCCGAGAGCGCAAGCATCGCGTAGAGGCCGGCGTCGAAGGTCGCGACCACCGACGAGAGGACCTCCGGCGCCACCGTACCCTTGGCAAGCGCCTTCTCCACGGCCTCGCGCCGGTCCTGCCAGATGACGAGATAGCCCAGGTTGATCGCGAACAACAGCAGGAAGCTGAAGAGTTTCTTGGTCAGCGAGTTCCAGAAGGTCTTCTCGATGCCTTCGTACATTTGCCGGAAGGTGCTCATGGGGGTTCCGCGGGGAGGTTGAATCGACCTCTGTCTTATCGGTCCCCGCAATGGGGACTTTAGGATCGGGCCCGGGAGATCACCGACTCATGCTGCGGATGGACGCCTCCGCAGCAGCCGATCGCGACTTGCGTCGCGCCTGCCGGAGACTCTCGAAGCGGGGACGATCCTGGGGCGGGACCGCGGATTCGCGGACATCTCCAGAAGATTCCGTGGGTCCGGGGCGCGTTGCGCAATTGCCCCGCCTTGCCGGCCCTGCCACAATCACGCCTTTCGCACGCGGCCCGCTGCGGCGCATCCCCTTTCAGAGCTTCGACACCCAGATCATGTCCGACCAGACGCAGACCACGCCCCAGCCCCAGGACGAAAACCACCTCATCGCCGAGCGCCGCGAGAAACTCGCCGCCTGGCGCGCGAGCGGCGGTGCCTTCCCCAACGATTTCTCGCGCGAGAACACCGCCGGCAAGCTCGACGAGCTCTACGGCGACAAGGACGCCGAGGCGCTGGAAGCGACGCCGGTCGAGGTCAGGGTGGCCGGCCGCATCATGTTGAAGCGCATCATGGGCAAGGCGAGCTTCGTCACCATCCAGGACCTCTCCGGCCGCATCCAGCTCTACGTGCAGCGCGACGGCGTGGGCGAGGACGTCTATGCCCAGTTCAAGACCTGGGACATCGGCGACATCGTCGGCTGCGTGGGCACGGTGTTCAAGACCAAGACCGGCGAACTCACCGTCAAGGCCGCGGAGATCCGCCTGCTCACCAAGAGCCTGCGCCCGCTGCCCGACAAGTTCCACGGCCTCACCGACGTCGAGCAGAAGTACCGCCAGCGCTATGTCGACCTGATCATGAACGAGCAGTCGCGCTTCACCTTCGTGGCGCGCAGCCGCATGGTGCAGTCGATCCGCAACTACATGACCGGCCACGGCTTCCTCGAGGTCGAGACGCCGATGATGCACCCCATCCCGGGCGGTGCCGCGGCCAAGCCCTTCACCACCCACCACAACGCGCTCGACATGGAGCTCTTCCTGCGCATCGCGCCCGAGCTCTACCTCAAGCGCCTGGTGGTGGGCGGCCTGGAGAAGGTCTTCGAGGTCAACCGCAACTTCCGCAACGAAGGTCTCAGCCCGCGCCACAACCCCGAATTCACCATGATGGAGTTCTACGAGGCGTACGCGAACTACAAGACGCTGATGGACTTCACCGAGGGCCTGATCCGCCACGCCGCGCGCGAGGCGCTGGGCACCGAATCCTTCGTCTATCAGGGCCGCGAGCTCGACCTGTCGAAGCCCTTCCACCGCCTCACCATCGTGCAGGCGATCCGCAAGTACCACCCGGGCTTCACCGCGGAACAACTGGCCGACGCCGCGTGGCTGAAGGAAAAGATCGTCGCCTTCGGCGAGAAGGTCAAGCCGGGCGGCCTGGGCAGCCTGCAGCTGCAGCTCTTCGAAGCCTGCGCCGAAGCCGAGCTGTGGGAGCCGACCTTCATCATCGACTACCCGGTCGAGGTCTCGCCGCTGGCGCGCGCCTCGGACACCGACCCCGAGATCACCGAGCGCTTCGAGCTCTTCATCGTCGGCCGCGAGATCGCCAACGGCTTCTCCGAGCTCAACGACCCCGAGGACCAGGCCGCGCGCTTCCGCGCCCAGGTCGAGGCCAAGGAGGCCGGCGACGAAGAGGCCATGTATTACGACGCCGACTACATCCGCGCGCTCGAATACGGCCTGCCCCCGACCGGCGGCTGCGGCATCGGCATCGACCGCCTGGTGATGCTGCTCACCGACGCGCCGGCGATCCGCGACGTGATCCTGTTCCCGCAGATGCGTCCCGAGGCCGCTGCGGGCCTGGTCATTCCGGAACCCGAACTCTGATCCCGGCGTCCGCCGCGCGGAGCGTCCCCACGCTCCGCAGCGGCGCCCTGTGCTTGCCCTTGCCATGCCGATCCATCCCGCCCGCCTCGAGCGCACGCCCGAGGGCGTGCTGTACTCGGGCGCCTTCGGCGACGTCTACCACTCGCGCGACAATGCGCTCGGCCAGGCGCACGCGGTCTTCATTGCGGGCAACGGCCTGCCGCAGCGCTGGCAGGGGCGTGAGCGCTTCACCATCGTCGAGACCGGCTTCGGCGCCGGACTCAACTTCCTCGCCACCTGGGCGGCGTGGCGCGAGGATGCCTGCCGCAGCGCCCGCCTGCACTTCGTCTCCTGCGAGCTGCACCCCTTCTGCCGCGAGGATCTCGCCCGCATCCACGCCGCCTGGCCCGAGCTCGCCACCTTTGCGGCCGAGCTGCGCGCGCAGTGGCCGGTGCTCGCGCCCGGGCTGCACCGACTGAACCTGGACGCGGGCCGCGTCACCCTGACGCTCTTCCTCGGCGATGCCGCCGACGGCCTCGCGCGCATCGACGCGCGCGCCGACGCGCTCTATCTCGACGGCTTCACCCCGGCGAAGAATCCCGCGCTGTGGTCCGAGCGCGTCTTCCATCTGCTCGCCGGCCTCGCTGCCCCGGACGCGACGCTCGCCACCTGGTCGGTCGCCGGCCAGGTGCGCGAAGGCCTGCGCCGCGCCGGCTTCACGACCGAAAAGGCGCCCGGCTTCGGCACCAAGTGGCAGATGCTGCGCGGCCGCCTCGCACGCGAGGCCCGCCCGCTCGCTGTACCGGAGGCCGCGACCAGCGGTCGCCACGCGCTGGTGCTCGGTGCCGGCATTGCCGGCTGCACCGTGGCCGAGCGCCTCGCCGGGCGCGGGTGGACGGTGGAGCTGATCGACCGTGCCCCTGCGCCGGCCACGGGCGCCTCGGGCAACCTCGCCGGCGTGCTGCGCCCGCTGCCCAGCCTGGACGACAACCGCATGAGCCGGCTCACCCGCGCCGGCAGCCTGTACGCCTGGCGGCGCATTCATCAGCTGCGCGTGCGCGGCCTGGCGCTGCGCGCCGACGACTGCGGCGTGCTGCACCTGGGGCGCGACGCTGCACAGGAAGTCAAGATGCGCGCGGTGGTCGAACGCCTCGCGCTGCCGCCAGAACACTTGCGCTTCGTCGGCGTCGACGAGGCGGCGGAAATCGCCGGCTGCGCGGTCGCCAACGGCGGCTGGTGGTTCGCCGGCAGCGGCTGGGTGCAGCCGCCCAGCCTGTGTGCGGCCAGCCTGGAGGCGGCGGGCGGGCGCCTGCGTGGGCACTTCGGCCACACCGTGGCGCGGCTCGGGTACGACGGCGGCGCCTGGCACGCGCACGGGCCCGACGGCAGCACGATCGCGAGCGCCCCCGTGGCGATCCTCGCGCCCGGCACCGGCATCGCCGACTTCGAGCAGGCCAGCCTGCCGGTGGTGAGCGCGCGCGGCCAGGTCTCCCATCTGCCCGCGGTCGCGGGCAGCGCGCCGCGGGTGGTGGTGTGCCGCGGTGGCTACGTGAGCCCGGCGGTGGACGGCCTGCGCTGCGCCGGCGCCACCTTCGCGGTGGACGACCCCGACCCCGGCCTGCGCCCGCAGGACCATGCCGAGAACCTGCAGCGCCTGGAAGCCATGATTCCCGGCTTCGGCGCCGGCCTGGGCGCGGGCTTCGACCCCGATCGGCTCGATGGCCGGGTGGGGTTCCGGCCTGCCTCACCCGACCGCCTGCCGATGGTCGGGGCCCTCCCGCTGCCCGACCGGCCTCCCGCCTCGGCCGCCCGCGGCCTCGACGAGCTGCCGCGCCGGCCCGGGCTGTACGCGCTCTCGGGCTACGGCGCGCGCGGCCTGGTGTGGTCGGTGCTCGCCGCCGAGCTGCTCGCCAGCGCGCTCGAAGGCGACCCCGCCCCGCTCGAGCGCGACCTGATCGAGGCGATCGATCCGGCGCGCTTCGTGCTGCGCCCGCTTGCCAGGACGGCGGTGCGCGAATGAGGTCGCCCCGGCTCGAAGCCTTGCGCAGCGCGCTCGAGAAGGCGGAGTTCCGCCTCGCCGCCACCCAGGACCTCGCCCGTGTCGGCGACTGGGAGCTCGACCGCCACACCGGGCGGATGTACTGGTCGCGCGAACTCTTCCGCCTCTTCGAGCGCCCGGAAGCGCTCGGCGTGCCCGACCTCAACGAGGCGCTCGGCTACTTCAGCCTGGAGTCGACGAATCGCACCCGCGACCTGTTCTGGGAGGCGATCGACAGCGGCCGACGCTGCGCCCTGGAGCAGGAGGTCCTGCTGCCCTCGGGCGAGGAGCGTCGCCATTTCACCGTGATCGTGCCGGTCGCCGACGAGACCGGGCGCGTGTTCCGCCTGTACGGTACGGTGCAGGACATCACCGAACGCCGGCGCCTGGAGGCCGAGCGCCTGGAGCATCTGGAACGCCTCGAAGAGCTCTCCCGCCACCTGGTCGAGATCGAGGAGCGCGAGCGCCGCGAACTCGCCAGCGCGCTGCACGACCGCGCCAGCCCCAACCTAGCCGCGCTGCAGATCCTGTTCTCCAGCCTGGCCGACGCCCTCCCCGAATCCGCCCGCGATGAGCTCGCCCCGCTGCTGGAGGACGCCTCGGCCCTGCTCGCCGACACCACCGCCGGCATCCGCGAGATCTGCACCAACCTGCGCCCGGCCACGCTCGACTACGCCGGCCTGGTACCCGCACTGCGCGAATACGTCGCCCAGTTCCGCGCCCGCACCGGGCTGGACGTGCGCGTCGACGCTGCGTCCGGCAGCCCCCCGTGCGCCCTCTCCCGCGCGACGCAGACGCTCTGCTTCCGCCTAGTGCAGGAGGCGCTCACCAACTGCGCCAAGCACGCTCGCGCCGGCAGCGTGCGCATCGGGCTCGGCGGCTGCGCCGGCGGGGTCCTGCTGCAGATCGGCGACGACGGCGTCGGCTTCGACCTCTCCCGTCTCGGCGAAGCGGGCAGCACCCCGGGGCTGGGCCTGATCACGATGCGCGAGCGCGTCGAGCTCGCCGGCGGGGACTTCCGACTGTATACCCGCCCCGGCGACGGCACCATCATCGAGGTACGGCTGCCCGCCGAGCTCCACCCCGCGGAAACGAACCGATGAGCCTGCGCATCCTGCTTGCCGACGACCACCAGATGTTCCGCCACGCGCTGCGGGCGCTGCTCGCCCGCGACCCGGAGCTCGAAGTGGTCGCCGAGGCGGCGAGTGGCGAGGAGGTGCTCGCGATCGCCGATGCCCAGCCGGTCGACCTCGTGTGCATGGACATCGCCATGCCGGGCATGGACGGCATCGAGGCCACCCGCCGCCTGCTCGCCCGCCATCCGGCGCTGCGCGTGATCGGCCTTTCGGCCTTCGCCGACCGCCAGTTCGTGACCGACCTGCTCGCCGCCGGCGCGCGCGGCTACATCACCAAGGGCGAAGCCGGCGACGAGCTGCTGCGCGCGATCCGCACCGTGTGCGAGGGGCGCAGCTACCTATGCCCCGAGGTCGCGGCGACGGTCGCGGATGCACTGCGCGACAGCCCCGGGGTGTACGCCGCCGCACCCCGGCTCACCGCGCGCGAGCGCCAGGTGCTGCAGCTGATCGCCGAAGGCCTGACCTCGGTGCAGATCGGCGATCGCCTGCACATCGCCGCCTCCACGGTCGAGGTGCACCGCCGCAACCTGATGCGCAAGCTCGACCTGCACAACGTTGCCGAACTCACCCGCTACGCGATCCACAGCGGCATCAGCCCGAGCGCGAGCCCGGGCGGCGCGGCTTGAACGCCTCCGCCCGCATCCGCGACTACCCTGAAACCGGTAGTCCAAACACTGCGAACGCTGTATATGCCCGAAACGGGGGGCCGCTTAACATCACAGGCTGAGAGATCCACCCGGCATCCTTTAGCGGAGACTTCGCCATGAACACCCATCCGGCCTTCCAGCAGTTCGCCCACTCGACCCGCAACGGCTTCGAGCAGTTCCAGGCCTATGCCCTGATCGCGCTCGACGCCTCCGAGAAGCTGTGCGCGCTCAACTTCGGCGCCGCGCGCGCGCTGTGCGAGGCCGCCTCGGCCGCGCCGATCGCCCAACCGGGCAGCGACCTGGAGGCCGGCTTCGCGAAGCAGCGCGAGACCCAGGGTCAGGTGCTCGAGCAACTGGGGAACTACCTGCAGCAGGTGAACGAGGTGGTGTCGGGCGCGCAAAACGAGCTGCTCGAACTCGGCAGCCGCCACTTCGAGGACTTCCAGGCCTCGATGCAGTCGATGCTGGAACAGGCGCGCAAGCTGGGCGGCGTCGAGGTCGTCCAGTCCGAAGCCGCCGAAGAGCCGCGCAGCCGCGCCATCCGCAAGGCCGCCTGAGCCCCCTGCACCGCCATCCCGACCGCCGCACTCGCGGCGGTTTGTTTTTGCGGGAGCAGCGCACGGACACGCGCCCGCACCCGCTTTCACCGCTGCAATCGCGACTGGCGTCGCTCCTACGCACACCGCTGGGGTCACGCCTACGCAGCCCGCTGCCCTGGCGGACGCGCCTGTGGGAGCGATGCAAGTCGCGATTCGCGCCCGCAATGCCCCGCCGACACCCGTCGCAGCCGCGCCGACATGATCGCGACTTGCGTCGCTCCCACACGTCGTTCCAAGGGGGCGTGTAGGAGCGACGCAAGTCGCGATACGGCGCACGAACTCGCGCCTGCGGCTGCGTTCAGAGGCGGCGGTCGAGGCGCTCGAGCACGCGCCCGCGGCCGAGCACCTCCAGCACGGCGTCGATCGCCGGGGTCTGGGGCACGCCGAGCACCGCCACGCGCAGGGGAATCGCAACCTGCGGCATCTTCAGGCCATGCTCGGCCATGGTGTCCTTGATCGCCTGGCTCAGCGCGGCCCTGTTCCACTCGGCTGCGGCCAGGCGGCCACGCAGGCTGGCGAGGGCGGCCTTGGCGACGTCGGTCAGGTGCTGGCCGACCACCTCCGGTGCCGGATGCACGTCGGCGACGAACAACTCCGCGGCATCCGCCAGTTCGTTGAGGTTGGCGACGCGGTCCTTGTACAGCGCCACCACCGCCTCCAGGCTCGGCCCCGTCTCGGGGTTCACCTCGCGGCGCGCGAGGCGGCTGGCGACCTCGGCGGCCAGGAAGGCGTCGTCCGCCTTCTTGATGTACTGCGCGTTGAGCCAATTGAGCTTCTCGGTGTTGAACTGCGCGGCCGAGGGCGTGATGTGGTCGAGGTCGAACCATTCGACGAACTGCCGACGATCGAAGATTTCATCGTCGCCATGGCTCCAGCCCAGGCGCGCCAGGTAGTTGATCACCGCCTCCGGCAGATAGCCCTCCTCGTCGTACTGCATCACGCTGACCGCGCCGTGGCGCTTGGAGAGCTTGGTGCCGTCGTCGCCGAGGATCATCGACAGGTGGGCATAGAGCGGCACCTCGGCGCCGAGCGCCTGCAGCACGTTGATCTGGCGCGGGGTGTTGTTCACATGATCGTCACCGCGGATGACGTGGGTGATGCCCATGTCCCAGTCGTCCACCACCACGCAGAAGTTGTAGGTCGGCGTGCCGTCGGCGCGCGCGATGATGAAGTCGTCCATCTCGGCGTTGGCGATCTCGATGCGACCCTTGACGAGGTCGTCCCAGCTCACCACGCCTTCGGCCGGATTGCGGAAGCGCACCACCGGCTGCACGCCCGCGGGCGGCTGCGGCAGTACCTTGCCCGCCTCGGGACGCCAGCGCCCGTCGTAGCGCGGCTTCTCGCCCCGCTCGCGCTGCGCCTCGCGGAGGCGATCGAGTTCTTCGGGCGACAGGTAGCAGTGGTAGGCGGTGCCGGCCGCCAGCATCTGGCCGATGACCTCCTTGTACCGGTCCATGCGCTGCATCTGGTAGAACGGGCCTTCGTCATGTTCCAGGCCCAGCCACTGCATGCCGTCGAGGATGGCCTGCACCGCCGCGGGCGTGGAGCGCGCGACGTCGGTGTCCTCGATGCGCAGGATGAAGGTGCCGCCATGGCGGCGCGCGAAGGCCCACGAGAACAGCGCGGTACGCGCGCCGCCGATGTGGAGGTAGCCGGTGGGGCTGGGGGCGAAGCGGGTACGCACGGGGGTACGGACGGGGCGGGAAGCGGAGGTCATCGTTGCTTTCGGTCGTGTTTCGTTTGAATTCGGGGATCAGGCGGGTCGCTTGGCCAGCCGGTGCGCGGAAGAGGCCCCGCCCCAGGCTCTTGGCCCCGAGACTCGACCCGGGGAATCAGCCCAGCAGCAGCGCGTCGTCGTCGATCTTCTCGCCGCGCACCTTCTCGAACATGTCGAGCAGGTGATGCACGTCGAGGCCCTCGCGTTCCTTGCCGGAGACGTCGAGCACGACGCGGCCCTGGTGCAGCATCACGGTGCGCTGGCCGACGTCGAGCGCCTGGCGCATCGAGTGCGTGACCATCATCGTGGTGAGCTTGTGCTCGGCGACGATGCGCACGGTCAGTTCCAGCACGAAGGCCGCGGTGCGCGGATCGAGCGCGGCGGTGTGCTCGTCGAGCAGCAGCAGGCGCGAGGGCTGCAGCGCCGCCATCAAGAGGCTCACCGCCTGGCGCTGGCCGCCGGAGAGCAGGCCGATACGGTCCGAGAGGCGATTCTCCAGGCCGAGACCCAGCGTGGCGATCTGCGCGCGGAACTCCTCGCGCAGCGCCGGCTTGACCGCGAACGAAAAACCCCGGCGCTCACCGCGCATCTTGGCGAGCGCCATGTTTTCCTCGATGGTGAGATCCTCGCAGGTGCCGGCGAGCGGGTCCTGGAACACCCGCGCGACGTGGCGCGCACGCCCCCACACCGGCTGGCGGGTCATGTCGATGCCGTCGATCTCGATCGTGCCGCTGTCGACCTTCTGCTCGCCGGAGACGGCATTCAGGAAGGTCGACTTGCCGGCGCCGTTGGAGCCGATCACGGTGACGAACTGCCCGGTCGGGATCTCGAGCGACATGCCGCGCAGGGCCTGGGTCTCGATCGGCGTGCCAGGGTTGAAGGTGAGACGAAGGTCGGTTGCTTTCAACATATTTCAGCTCACCCTTTTTCCGGACCAGTGCGCGCGCAGGCGCGGCACCACCAGCGCGACCGTCACCAGCACCGCGGTGACGAGGTTGAGGTCCTGCGCCTGCAGGCCGATGAAATCGGAATTGAGCGCGAGCGCGATGAAGAAGCGATACACGATGGCGCCAACGATCACCGCGATCGTCGCCAGGTAGAGCTTGCGCGAGGGCAGCAGGCTCTCGCCCACGATCACCGCCGCGAGACCGATGACGATCGTTCCCACGCCCATCGAGATGTCGGCGCCGCCCTGGGTCTGCGCGAACAGCGCCCCGGCCAGGCCCACCAAGGCGTTCGACAGGGCCATGCCGGCCAGGATCGCCATGCCGGTGTTGACGCCCTGCGCACGCGCCATGCGCGCGTTCGAGCCCGTCGCGCGGATCGCCAGGCCGCTCTGGGTGGCGAAGAAACCGTCGAGCGCGAGCTTGACCGCCAGCACCACGAAGACGAGCAGCAAGGGCCGGAACACGTAGTCGGCGAGCGCCTCGGGCTGCAGCAGGTTGAACACGGTGGGTTCGGTGATCAGCGGCACGTTGGGCTTGCCCATGATGCGCAGGTTGATCGAGTACAGGGCGATCATCATCAGGATGCTGGCGAGCAGGTCCATGATCTTGAGGCTGACGTTGAGCCAGCCGGTGATCAGCCCGGCGATCGCGCCGGCGAGCGTCGCCGCGATGGTCGCGGTGAAGGGGTCGTGGCCGGCGGCGATCATGGTCGCGGCGACGGCGCCACCGAGCGGGAAGCTGCCATCCACGGTGAGGTCGGGAAAGCGCAGCAGCCGGAAGGAGATGTACACGCCGAGGGCGACGAGGCTGAAGATCAGGCCGATCTCCAGCGCCCCGAGCAAGGTGTAGAGCGACATTGGGGGATTACCGTTGGTGAGGATCGAGCGGAACGCGCGCCGGGACGCGTCCCCCGCGGCCGGGCATCGACGGCCGCGCGGAGATGCGGGCGACCCGCTTACTGGACGACCTTGGAGGCCGACTTGACGAGCTCTTCCGCCAGCGTGATGCCCTGCTTCTGCGCCGCACCCGGGTTCACGTGCAGCGACAGCTTGTTGCTGGTCTCGGAGGCGATCGCACCCGGCTTCTCGCCCTTGAGGATGCGCACCACGATCTCGCCGGTCTGCACGCCGAGCGCCTTGTAGTCCATGCCGTAGGCCGCGACCGCGCCGCGCGCCACGCTGTCGGTGTCGGCAGCCACGAGCGGGATCTTGGCGTCCATGCCGACCTTGACCAGGGCCTCGTAGGCCGACACGACGTTGTTGTCGGTGCTGGTGTAGAACACGTCGGCCTTGCCGATCAGGCTGCGCGCCGCCGAGCCGACGTCCACCGAGCGCGGCGCCGCGGCTTCGACCAGGCTCAGGCCGTGCTTGGGCAGCAGCTCGCGCAGCTGCTCGACCACGACCACCGAGTTGGCCTCGCCCGGGTTGTAGACGATGCCGACACGCTTGGCGGCGGGCACGACACGCTTGATCAGCTCGACCTGCTTGCCGAGCTCGAGGGCATCCGACACCCCGGTGACGTTGGTGCCCGAGGGCTGCATCGAGGGCACCAGCTTGGCCACCACCGGATCGGTGACCGCCGAAAACACCAGCGGGATGTCCTTGGTCGCGGCCGCGACGGCCTGCGCCGAGGGGGTGGCGATCGCGACGATCACGTCGGCCTTGTCGCCGACGAACTTGCGTGCGATCTGCGCCGCGGTGCCGGTGTTGCCCTGGGCGCTCTGATACTGCCACTTCAGGTTCTTGCCGTCCTCGTAGCCGGCCGCGGCCAGCGCCTCCTTGACCCCGTCGCGCACCGAATCGAGCGCGGGATGCTCGACGATCGCGGTGATGGCGACCGACTTCTGCTGTGCGTACGCCGGCATCGCCGTCGCGAACGCGAGCGCCAGCGCGCCGAACAGGACCTTGCGGGACAGGGGGAAGGACATGGAGGTCTCCTTGGCAGCCTTGCGGCCGGGAATTCTTCGAAAAAGGCACCAGGCCGGCATCTTGGCCAGCACGGTGTTGCAAAGGACGCGAGTTTAACAGCAGGTCCGGATTGCGCGATTGCGGTGGACCCGCAATCGCCGTGGAGGGCACTCGCACGACTTGCCTGATGAACTGTATTTTTATACAGTCAACACATGCTTCCCGCCTACGCCGAACTCCACTGCCTGAGCAACTTCAGCTTCCAGCGCGGCGCCTCGCACCCCGAGGAGCTCGTCGCGCAGGCGGCAGCCTTCGGCTACAGCGCGATCGCCCTCACCGACGAATGCTCCTTCGCCGGCGTGGTGCGCGCCCACCGCGCGCTGCAGGCCCTGCCCGAAGCCGGCCGGCCGCGCCTGATCGTCGGCTGCGAGCTGCGCCTCGCCGACGGGCCCTGCCTCGTCCTGCTCGCCGCCGATCGCGCCGGCTACGGCCGGCTCTCGCGCCTGCTCACCCAGGCCAGGCGGAGCGCCGACAAGGGCCGCTACCACCTCACGCGCGCGATGCTCGACGCCACCCGCGCAGACGAGGCTGCCGCCGAAGCCCTGCCCGGCTGCCTGGCGCTGCTGATCCCACCCGAGGAATTCCCGCCGCCGGGTGCCGCCGGCGACGCGGCCATCGCCCTGCGCAGCGAAGCGCGCTGGCTGGCGAAGCGCTTCCCCGGACGCTCCTGGATCGCCCACACCCCGCGCCTGGACGGACGCGATCCCGCCCGCCTGCACTGGATCCTGCGCATCGCCCAGGCCACCGGCGTCCCTGCGGTCGCCGCCGGCGGCGCGCTCATGCACGAGGCCGCGCGGCGCCCGCTCGCCGACGTGATGAGCGCGCTGCGCCTGCACTGCAGCGTGGCCGAGGCCGGCCTGGCGCTCGCGCCCAATGCCGAGCTGCGCCTGCACGAGCGCGCGACCCTCGCCCGCCGCCATCCTCCCGAGCTGCTCGCCGAGACCGTGGCGGTGGCGGCGCGCTGCCGCTTCGACCTCGACGAGCTGCGCTACGAGTACCCCGCCGAGCTCGTCCCCGCGGACGAGACCCCGACGCGCTGGCTGCGCCGGCTGGTCGAGGGCGGGCTGGCCTGGCGCTACGGCAAGGCCGGCAAGGAGCGCCGCGCAGCCGCGCCTGCCACGATCGCGGCCGCACCGCCACCGGCCGAAGACCCCGCCCCGCCCACGGTGCGCGCGCAGATCGAGCACGAGCTCGCGCTCATCGCCGAGCTCGGCTACGAGCCCTACTTCCTCACCGTGCACGACATCGTGCGCTTCGCCCGCGAGCGCGGCATCCTGTGCCAGGGCCGCGGCTCGGCGGCCAACTCGGTGGTGTGCTGGGCGCTGGGCATCACCGAGGTCGACCCGCAGCTGGGCATCATGCTGGTCGAGCGCTTCATCTCGCGAGAGCGCGACGAGCCGCCCGACATCGACGTCGACTTCGAGCACGAGCGCCGCGAGGAGGTCATCCAGTACCTCTACCGCAAGTACGGCCGCGAACGCGCCGCGCTCGCCGCCACCGTGATCCGCTACCGCGCACGCAGCGCGCTGCGCGACGTCGGCCGCGCGCTCGGCCTCGACGAGACGCAGATCGAGCGCCTCACCCGCGAGCACCACTGGTTCGACGGCCGCCACATCCTGCCCGAGCGCCTCGCGGAGGCCGGGCTCGACCCCGCCAGCCCGGTCACGCAAAGGCTGGTCGCACTCACCGAGGAACTCATCGGCTTTCCGCGCCACCTCTCCCAGCACGTCGGCGGCTTCGTCATCGCGCGCGGCCGGCTCGACGAGCTGGTGCCGGTGGAGAACGCCGCCATGTCCGATCGCACCGTGATCCAGTGGGACAAGGACGACCTCGACGCGGTCGGCCTGATGAAGATCGACGTGCTCGCGCTCGGCATGCTGTCGGCGCTGCGTCGCGGCCTCGCCCTGGTGTCGGCATGGCGCGGCGAGGCGCTGACGCTGGCGACCATCCCGCGCGAACGAAAGGAGGTCTACGAAATGCTGTCGCGCGCCGATTCGGTCGGCGTGTTCCAGGTCGAGTCGCGCGCGCAGATGACCATGCTGCCGCGCCTGAGGCCGCAACGCTTCTACGACCTGGTGGTGGAAGTCGCGATCGTGCGCCCCGGCCCGATCCAGGGCGGCATGGTCCATCCCTACCTGCAGGCGCGCGAGCGTGCGGCGCGCGGCGAGGATCCGTTGGACGGCCTGCGCGAAGAGATCCGCGGTGTGCTGGCGCGCACGCTGGGCGTGCCGATCTTCCAGGAGCAGGTGATGCAGCTCGCGGTGGTCGCGGCCGACTTTACCGGCGGCGAGGCCGACCAGCTGCGCCGCGCGATGGGTGCCTGGCGGCGCAAGGGCGAGCTCGAGCGCTACCGCCAGAAGCTGCTCGACGGGCTGGCGAACAACGGCTACGACCCCGACTTCGCCCAGCGCCTGTGCCAGCAGATCGAGGGCTTCGGCAGCTACGGCTTTCCCGAATCCCACGCCGCCAGCTTCGCGCTGCTGGTGTATGCCTCGGCCTGGCTCAAGTGCTTCGCGCCCGCGGCCTTCCTCGCCGCGCTGCTGAACAGCCAGCCGATGGGCTTCTACGCGCCCGCGCAGCTGATCCAGGACGCCCGCCGCCATGGGGTGGAGGTGCGCGCGGCGGACGTCGGCGCCAGCGCGTGGGACTGCATGCTGGAGGCCGCCGACAGCGCGCAGCCCGCGGTGCGCCTCGGCCTGCGCATGATCCGCGGCCTCGGCCGCGAGGCCGCCACGCGCATCGCCGCCGCGCGTGGCGAACACGCCTTCGCCGACACCCAGGACCTCGCCGCGCGCGCGCGGCTCGACACCGGCGAGCTGCGCACCCTCGCCGCCGGCGGTGCCCTCGCCAGCCTCGCCGGCCATCGCCGCCAGGCCCTGTGGCAGGCGAGCGGCGCCGCGCCCCTGCCCGGCCTGCTCGCCGAAGCCCCTGGCGGCGACGTCGCCGCCACGCTGGACGCCCCCGCCGAGGCCGAAGACCTGCTCGCCGACTACGCCCGCCTCGGCTTCACCCTCGGTCGCCACCCGCTCGCCTTCGTGCGCGAGCAGCTCGCCCGCCTGCGCTTTCTCACCGCCGCCGACATCACCGCCGCGCCCGACCGCATGCTCGCCCGCGGCGCCGGCCTGGTCACCTGCCGCCAGCGCCCCGGCACCGCGAAGGGCACGCTCTTCCTCACCCTGGAAGACGAGACCGGGCTCACCAACGTGATCGTCCGCCCCGAGCTCTTCGAACAGCAGCGCCGCATCCTGCTCGGGGCGCGCCTGATGGGCGTGTTCGGCCAGATCCGCCGCCAGGGCCGGGTCGTGCATCTGGTGGCGAGCCGGGTGGTCGACCACTCGCCCCTGCTCGGCAGCCTCGCCGCGCGCAGCCGGGATTTTCACTGACGGCCCGTACGCGCCTCCTACCCGCCGGTGCTATCCTTTCCCCCGTTGCGATTCCGGTTCGAGGAGCCTCTTCCATGAACGCGCACAAGATCGACGACCCCTTCGGATTCCGCGAACACCCGGGCGTGTACGACACCGGCACGGGAGCGATCAAGATCGTCGAAGCCAACCGCGGCATCCCCGGCATCGAGCGCGTCGTCATCCGCAGCTATTGCGGGCGCACGCAGGACAACCGGGTTTTCTATCGCCTCAGCGCCGACCGCAGCCGCGAGTTCGCCACCCTGGCGGAGGCCTTCGCCGCGCGCCCGGTGCACCTGACCTGAGGCGGCGCGACACCACCCGGCCCAGTTCGCGTGGTGACGTGGCTTCGCCCCACCTCGCTCGCAGCACTTCGCTCACGCCGCGTCGTTCAAGCCGGCCCGGCGCCCTCCGCGCGCGCGCCCGTCCCGCCACTCCGCCACGAAGCGCCGGGCATCCGGCACCCAGTCGGCGAAATCCTGCGCGAAGCCCGCCGGGTCGGCCACGAACTCCACCTCCGCGCCCGCGAGCGGGTTGGGCTGGCGCGCCCGCCGGCCCATGCGCGCGAGCACGTCGGCGATGCCCTCCAGCCCGGCGTAGCTGCCCAGCCAGTCCTCGCGCGCCATCCGCTCCAGCGCAAGGTGAGCCGACGCGGGCAGGTCCGCCCTGCGCGCCGCGAGCTGCCGGTACACCCCGGCGCAATAGGACGCCAGCGCCCCTTCCCCATGCTCCGCCCAGTCGCGCGCCAGCAGATGGTCCCAGAAGATGTCGACCAGCACCCCGGCGTAGCGCCGCCGCGCCGCCGACACGCGGGCGCGGCTGGCGCGGAAGGCCGGGTGGGTCTCGGCGAAGGCGTCGATCGCGCGGTGCAGCGCCACCCCGCGTGCGAGGTCGGCGGGCAGCGCGCCCGGGAGTGTCCCCTTGACCCAGTCCCCGAAGACCCCGCCCACCACCAGCGCGGGCGACTCTCCGGCAAGCCAGGCGTGGGCGAGGAAGTTCATGCGCCCTGCCCGTCCGCCGCACGCCGCCGCAGCAGCGCAAGCCACCCCAGCGCCGCGGCGGTGAGCGCGAGCGGCGCGATCGAGCCCACGTTGAGCAGATTCCAGCCCTGCGTCGTCACCAGCGCGCCCGAGGCGAAAGAAGTAAACGCCATCACCGCGAACACCACGAAATTGATCGCCGCCTGCGCCTTGTCCTTCTCCTCCGGCCGGTAGGCTTCCATCGACAGCGTGGTCGCGCCGGTGAACAGGAAGTTCCAGCCCACGCCGAGCAGGAAGAGCGCGAGCAGGAACTGGTGCAGGTCCTGGCCCGAGAGCGCCACCGCCACGCAGGCGAAGTTCAGCACCACGCCCACGCCCATGATGCGCAGCACGCCGAAGCGCTTGATCAGGTGGCCGGTGAAGAAGCCGGGCGCGAACATGCCGATCACGTGCCACTCCAGCACCAGCGCCGCGTCCGAGAAGGGCATGCCGCACACGTCCATCGCCAGCGGCGTGGCCGCCATCAGCAGGTTCATCACGCCGTAGCTCATCGCCGCGGCCAGCACGGACACGATGAACACCGGCTGGCGCAGGATCTCGCCCAGCGGCCGTCCGCCGTCGGCACCCGCCTTCTTCACCGGCTGCGGCGGAAACCGGATTCCGGCCATCACCGCCATCGACACCAGCGCCACCACCGCGAGCGCGAGATAGGAGCCGAGGAAGGGCACGGCCATCGCCTCGCGCGTGTGGTTGGCGAGGTTGGGACCGATCACCGCACCGATGAGGCCGCCTGCCAGCACCAGCGACACCGCCTTCTCGCGGAAGGACGACGGCGCCAGCTCGCCGGCGGCGAAACGGTAGAGCTGGCCGTTGGCGCTGTAGTAGCCGGCGACCACCGTGCCCGCCACGAGCAGCCAGAAGCTGCCGAGCGACAGCGCAAAGGCGCACAGCAGCGCGGTCAGGAAGGCCACCAGCAGGCCGAGCTGAAAGGAGACCTGCCGCCCCCAGCGCCGCTGGCTGCGCGCCACCAGCCCGGTCGACAACGCCCCGCCCACCACGTAGCCCATCACCGGCAGCGTCGCCATCCAGCCCACCGGCGCCAGGCTGAAGCCCACCAGGCCGTTGATGGCGATGAACACCACGTTGTTGGTCAGGAACAGGCCCTGCGCGATCGCGAGCAGCCAGAGATTCTTCTTCATCGTTGAATGCTTATGTACACGAGAGACTGAACTCTACTCGTTCTGTCCGAGCCACGCCTCCGCAAGCGCGCAAGCCAAGCGGTGGCTCGGCGCGGAGGCGGCCGTGGCGTTGCCAGTCGGCGCCATGCAGATCCGTCCGCGATGATCGCGACTTGCATCGCGCCTACACGGGAGCCCTCGCGCATCTCGTGCATGCGGCGGCTGCGATTTTCGTGGGAGCGACGCAAGTCGCGATCGGCCGCCCCCCGCGCCCGGCTCGAAGCCGACGGCCAGGGCGGTTTCGACAAGATCACGCACGATCGCGTCCTCGGAGGCAAGCCTGGCGTGCCCCGGCCTGCAGGGCGACAGCTCGAGGACTTGGGCGCAGACCGCGCCTCAACGCGCGGGAACGTCTCCTCCGGGCGCGGCGCCGCCGCCAGATCCCATGCCCGCTCCGGATCCCATGCCCGCTCCGGATCCCATCCCCGCTCCGGATCCCATGCGTCCTCCCGGACCCATCCCCCCTCCGAGCCCCATACCCGCTCCGGGTCCCCGTCCTCCGCCCGGCCCCATGCCACCGCCCGCCCCCATCCCGGCTCCCGCCCCCATGCCACCGCCCGCCCCCATGCCGCCGCGCATCGGCGGCTCGTCGGGGAGGGTGACGCCGCGCTCGCGTGCACGCTCGACCATCTGCTTGTGATGCTCGAGCCGCAGCTGCTCGCGTTCCTCGGGCGTACCCGCAGCACGCATGCGCTCGCGATGTTCCACGCGCTCCTGCTCGGTCATGATCTGGGCGCCGAAGACGGGCGCCTCCTCCCCCGGCGCCGCGACGGGTTGCTGGGCGAAGGTCAGCCCTGCGCACAGGACACCCATTGCCGTTGCCATCAGCGTACGCGTCTTCATGGTCTTCTCCTTTACGACGTTGGACATTGCTCGCCGGCCCTCCCGGAGGGCATGGCAGCTCTCAGGCTCGTCCGCGTCAAATGTAGTCTTCCCGCGGGGGGCGTGTGTACCGCAGTGTATCGCCGTCCCGTCAGCCGCCACACCACTGCCACGACGCCCGCCCGCCAGACCTTCATCCCTCCCGCAGGCGCGCCCGGGCAAACCCGACCCCTGCCCGCAGCAGCTCGCGGGGACCATAGCGATGGCGCATGTTGCAGCCCTCGCACAAGGTCGGGAGCGCCGCCATGCCCTCGCGGCGCCGCAACACCGCAGCCACCGGATCGGCGGCGACATGGCCGATCGGATGGCGGTGCGCGACATCGTTGTAGCAGTAGAGATAGTCACCGCCCGCGGCGACGAACAGGTCGACATTGCGCGGAATGCAGCCGAAGCGGTTGCGCCGCCACTGGCGGAAGATCTCGGCCGCGCTCGGCACGAAGTCGAGTTCCTGCGAGCGCAGCCCGTGCCGGCGGATCATCCGCCGCAGCTCCGCGCTCGCCAGGCGATGGGCCTCGAGCTTGCCGCCGCGGTTGTAGAGCGTGGGCGACATGGTCAGCCGCTCGATCCCATGCGCGCGCAACCACGCGATGGTGTCGCCCAGCGCGGGCAGGCAGTCGGGCATCGGGGTGAGGCTGATCGCAAGCCGGGTGCGGCGCAGGACGCGGCTCGCCGCCTGCAGGTTGTCCATCACGCGGCGCTGGTCGAGATTGACGTGAACGCGGGCATAGACGTCCGGGTCGATGCTGGAGAACGACACCATCAGCAGGTCGATCGCACCGTCGAGGTGCCGCAGGCGCTCGACGTCGAGCAGGTGACCATTGCTGACCATGTCGAAGCGCACCGGGTGCGGGCGCAACTCGTCGATGAACTCGAAGAAACGGGGATGCGTGGTCGGCTCGCCGTAACCGGCCAGCACGACCCGGAAGATCTCGTCCGGCGCCAGGCGATCGAGCACCTGCCGCCAGGTCGCCATGCTCATCGACTGCGGGCGGTCGATGGCCTCGCGCGGACACATCGCGCACGCGGCGTTGCACTTGCTGGTCCACTCGACGTTGGCGGCGATGCGGTAGGGAATCTTCATGCAGCGCCCCGCGCGTCGGCAGTGGGGGGGTGCAGTGTGGGGACGTGGCGGGCGCAGTTGGGCACGACCTGCTCGACGTCCACCACCACGGCGCGGTCCTGCCCGGGGAAGAGCCTGGCCGCCGCCTCGCCCTCGAGCAGCGTCGCCCGTCCATTGACGCGCAGGCGGGCGCCGTCGCCGAAGTCGATGAACAGGCAGCCGACCTGCGGATTCTGCCGCAGGTTGCCCAGGCTCATGAACGCGCCGTTGCCGTCGAAATCCGGGAACGCCAAGCGGCGCGCATCGAGGATGCGCACCAGGCCGGGGCCGCCCCCCTTGAAGGAACAGTCGCAACGCCCCGTGGCATCGCTGGTGGCGAGGAAGAAGAACGGGGCCGCCGCGAGCCGGGGCTGCACCCAGTCCGGGAGGTGATCCCACAGCAGCCGCTCCCGGCGCGCCGCGTCCCACAGCGATGCGGTGCCCCAGCGCTGCTGCAGGGCGCGCTCGCCGGCATGGAAATCTTCATTCGATGGCATCTTCCCGTCCCCGCTCGCAGGTTCACGCCGGGCGCTCGGCAACGGCCGGAGGGCCGACTTGCACCCGACGAGCGCTCCCACGCGGAGCGCAGGTTCACGGTAAGGACGCCGTCTTAAGCGACGCTTAAGGGCGGGCCGCTCCGCCGGACGTGGAGCACGGCAGCACCTTCCCCTCATCGCCCTTCACCCGGCGCGGCACGGCGGCATCCCGCGGCAGCACCACCCGCACCTCCAGCCCGCCGAGCGCACAGCCGTCGAGCGCGATCGTGCCGCCATGCAGTTCGACGATGCGCGCGACGATCGCCAGCCCGAGACCCGCCCCCTGCCCGCCACCAGCGCGGAAGAAGCGCTCGAACACCTTCTCGCGCAGCTCCGGCGGCACGCCATGGCCGCTGTCCTGCACCCGCAGCACGATGGCTGCGGGCGTGGCCTCGAGCAGCACGCGGATGCAGCCGTCGGGCGGCGTGTGCCGCACCGCGTTGCCCACCAGATTCTGCATCAGGATGCCCAGGCTGCCGGCATCGCCGAGCAGGTGGAAGTCGGCCCCCTCGTCCGCCTCGAGGGCGAGGTCCTGACCATGTTCGTCGGCGAGCGGGGTCAGCTCGGCGAGCTGCTCGCGGACAAGCGCGAGCAGCTCGATCGGCAGCCTCTTGGGCCGGCTCGCGTCGGGTTCGAGGCGGGCCAGCGTCAGCAACTGCGCCACCACCCGGGTGGCACGCTCGATGCCCGAGCCCAGCAGCCGGAGCGCCTCCTCGCGATCGGCCGGATCAGGCGCCTGCAGCGCATTCTGGGCATGGATGCGCAGCACGGCCAGCGGCGTGCGCAGCTCGTGCGCGGCATAGGCGAGGAAGCGGCGCTCGCGTTCGAGCAGCTCGTTGACCTGATGCAGCAGGCGGTCGAGCGCGGCCACCATCGGCTCGAGCTCCTGCGGCACGTCCTGCAGCGCGAGGGCGGAGAGGTCGTCCGGCCCGCGCGCCTGCAAGGATTCGACGATGCGCGCGAGCGGGCGCAGGCCCCAGCCGATCGCCAGCCACACCAGCACGGCGACCAACGGCAACCCGACGAGATCGGGCAGCACGCTGCGCAAGGTGATCCTGCCCAGGAGTTCTCCCCGCACGTCCTCGCGCTCGCCGACCAGGATCCACTGGCGGTCGCGCGCATCCCGGAGCAGGAAGAGCCGCCAGGCGCCATCGTGCAGACTCACCGTGTGATAGCCCGCAAGATCCTCTCCCACCTCGCCGAGCCCCTGCTGCTCGGCGCCCCTGGTGCGTGCGCCGAGCAGCAGGTCGAGCGCACCCATCGGCGCCGCGGCGGACTGCAGCAAGGCCAGCCCCTGGTCGTCGACCACCACGAAGCCGAGCTTGCCCTCGTACTCGTGGCCCAGCGGCAGCGCCTCGTCACCGTCCTCGCGTTCCGCGTCCGTCCCCTCCCCCACGGCCGCACCGAGCCCCCCCGCATCGAGCGCGTCCTGCAGCGCCGCACGTGCATCCGGTGCCATCCCGCCCGGGATCATGCCCGCGAGCAGGCGCGCCTGCTGGGCGAGACGGGCATCGAAGAGTTCGCGTACCTCGTGGCGGGCATCGCGATAGCCGAGGTAGGAGATCGCACCCAGCGCCACGCCGAGCAGGCCGAGCACGAGCAACAGGGTGCGGCGACGGATCGAGCGCATCAGGCCTTGTCCGCCAGATAGCCGACGCCGCGCACGGTGCGGATCAGCTCGGGGAAGAGCTTGCGCCGCAGATGGTGGATATGCACCTCGAGCGTATTGCTCTCGGCCTCCTCGCCCCAACCGTACAGGGCCTGCTGCAGCCGGTCGCGGGTCAGCACGCGGCCGGGCTGGGCGAGCAGCTCGTGCAGGAGCAGGAACTCCTTGCGCTGCAGGAGCACCGGCTGGCCACGGTAGCTCACCTGCTGGTTCACCGGGTCGAGGAGCACCTCGCGGTGGTTCAGCACCGGCTGCGCGCGATTGGCGCTGCGGCGCAGCAGCGCGCGGATGCGGGCCTTGAGGTCGTCGACGTCGAAGGGCTTGACGAGGTAGTCGTCCGCGCCCGCATCCAGCCCGGCGATGCGGTCGCTGGTGGCGTCGCGCGCGGTGAGCACCAGCACCGGCACCGCGTTCGCGGTGGCGCGCAGGCGCTGCAGCACCTCCAGCCCGTCCATGCGCGGCAGCCCGAGGTCGAGCACGGCGAGCGCGAAGTCCTCGTGGGTGAGCGCATGCAGCGCGCTCGCCCCGTCCTGCACCCAGTCGACCGTGTACGCCTCCGGCTTGAGCGCGACGCGGATCCCCTCGCCGAGCGCGGCATCATCCTCGACGAGCAGGATGCGCATCCCTTCCCTCCCTCGTGTTCCCTGCATTCATGGGCGCTGCGTTCATCCGCATATTGGACCCTTACTGCGCGCCTTGCGCCAGCTTCGCGACCACCTGCTCGAGCAGGCGGCGCGCTTCGGCGCGCCGGCCGGCGTCGGCGCTCGCGCGCCCGGGGCGGTCGGGGGCGGCGAGCGCCTTCTCCAGCGCCGTGCGCGCTTCGGCGTAGCGCTTCTGCCGCGAGAGGAAGTCGCCGTAGAAGTAATTGGGATCGATGCCGCCGGGGTTGATCGCCAAGGCCTGCTTCAGCAGCTTTTCGGCCTGCGCGTCGTCGCCGAAGCCCAGCGGCCATCCGGGCACCTGATAGTAGAGGCCGCCCAGGCTGGTGTAGGCCGAGCCGTCGAGCGCGCGCGGGTCGAGCCGCAGGGCGGTCTCGAGCTCGGCCTTGGCCTCCTTGACGAGGCCGAGCGCGCCGAGCCCGCCCTTCGCCCCTGCCCAGGTGCTCACGACGATGGCGTGCCAGATGCGCAGCTCGGCCGCCTCGGGCTCGACGGCGACCGCCCTCGCGGCGCGCTCGGCGAGCTCGGCGAAGGCCGCTTCGCGCTGCTTCTCGGGCAGGCCGTAGTGGATGTCGGCCCAGCGGCCCTGCACGGCCTGGAGCTCGGCCTTGCCGGTGTCGGCGAGCGCGAAGGCGGCCGGCGCGGCCAGCAGGGAAAGGAGCGGAAAGGCGAGCGGGAGCGCGACGCGGCGGGCGAGCCGGAGTGTCGCGGTGGCGAACGGTTTGTGGTCGGGCATGTTCATGGGCGGTTTTCCTCCGGTTCGGAATGGGCGAAACGCTGGATGGTGGCCAGCTGTCCGCGCAGGGCGCGATCGACCACGCGCGGCAGCAGCCGGTTGAGGCGGGCGAAGAAGCGCTCCGGCCAGCCGAGATGGCGCTCGGGCGACTCGTCGCGCAGCGCCTGCACGATCGCGGCGGCGACCTGCGCCGGCGGGTCCATCGCCACGCGGAGCGCGCGGTTCATCTCGACCACCGCGCCGGCATTCATCGCGGTGCGGGTGGCGCGCGGCGCCAGGTAGAGCACGCGCACCGGGCCGTCGGCGAGTTCCCGGCGCAAGGCCTCGGCGAAGCCGCGCAGACCGAACTTGGTGGCGCTGTAGGGCGCGAAGCCGGGATAGCCGATCGCGCCGAAGGTCGAGCCGACGAACAGCAGCAGCGCGCGCGGGCGCTCGCGCAGCAAGGGCAGCAGGCGCCGGGTGAGCAGCATCGGCGCCACCAGGTTGAGCGCGACCTGGGCCGCGATGGCGTCGTCGTCCTGCTGCTCGACGAGGCCGAAGCGGTTGAGGCCGGCGGCCTGGACCACGCAGTCGACGCCGCCGAAATCCCGCGCCGCGGCAGCCACCGCATCGACGCCGGCGGGGGTGGCGAGATCGGCGGCGAGCGCGCGCAGCGCGTGCGGAAAGCGCCCCTGCGCGGCCGCGAGCTTGTCCGCGTCGCGACCGACCGCCAGCACCTGCGCGCCCGCCTTGCAAAGCTGCTCGACCAGCGCGTCGCCGATGCCCCCGCTCGCGCCGGTGACCAGCACGCGGCATCCGCTCAGTTCCATCGCGGCGCTCCTCAGGCCGCCAGCGGCAGGCCGCGGAAAATGTCGCCGTACAGGCGATAGACGACGCGCGCGGTATGCACCACCGCGGCGCGGTCGTCGTCCTCGTCGAGCCGGTTCATCAGGGTCGCGAAGAAATCCATGTGCTCGAGGTCGAGGCTGCCGTGCGAGTTCAGGTAGCTGAAGGCCTCGGGCGGCAGCCCCAGGCTGCTGCGGATCGTTCCCGCCGCGCGGGTGGCGAGCGCGATGCTGGTGCCTTCGAGTACGTTGACCATGCCGAAGAAGCTCACCGGGTTATGGCGCGCGATGCGATCGTAGACATAGGCCACCATCAGTTCGGTGGGGAGCGCCGGCTGGCTGCGGCGCACCGCCTCGGGGTCGGCGCCGCAGGCGGCGAGGTCGTTCAAGATCCACTCCTGGTGGCCATACTCCTCGTCGATGTAATCGGCGATCGCGCCGCGCAGCCATTCGAGCCGTGCGGGCAGACGCGCGCCGCAGGCCATCAGCAGCGGCACGGTGTGGCTGACGTGGTGATACGCCTCGGTGAGGAAGGCGATGTAGCTCGGCAGCGCGACCTTGCCGACGAGCGCCTGCTGGATAATCGGCGCGGCGAACAGCATGTCGCGTTCGGCCACGGTCTGGTCCTGGAGTTGCTGGAAGAAGCTCATGTTTCGGTCTCGTCGCTGAAGGAGGTGAAGTGGACGCCCGGGGCGCCGCCATCGGCGCCGCTGCGCGGCAGGTAGTGCGCCGCGAGCGCAGCGCGGCGCAGGCGGCCGTTGGCGGTGAGGAGGCCGTTTGCCGGGGTGAAGGGCGCCTCGGCGCGCAGCCAGCGGTGCGCGCGCGCGTAGTCGGGCAGGCCCGCGTTGGCGGCGGCCACCGCCGCCTCGAGCTCGACGTCGCTGCAGTCGGCGCGGCGCGGCACGAGCACGGCGAGGTTCTCGGGGCGGGCCTCACCGTGCACCCAGGCCTGCGCGATCGCTCCCTGCTGGACCAGCTCCGCCTCGACCCACTCGGGGTTCACGTTGCGCCCGAAGGCGGTGATGAACTGGTGCTTCCTGCGTCCGTGCAGGACCAGGAAGCCGTCGTCGAAATGGCCGAGGTCGCCGGTGCCCAGCCACGCGTCCGCCGCCAACGCGTCCGCGGGCGGCGCCTCGCCGAGGTAGCCGAGCATGCGCGCGCCGCGCACCTGCACCTCGCCCTCGTCGCCGATGCGCACACCAGCGTGCGGCAAGGGCCGCCCCACCGTGCCGATACGGCGCGCCGACGGGGTGTTGAGACACACCACCGAGGCGCACTCCGACAGGCCGTAGCCCTCGTACACCGGCAGCCCGAGCGCTTCGGCACGCTGCAGCAGCCGCGGCGACACCTGCCCGCCGCCCACCGCGACGAAACGCAGCCCGGCGGGCAGCGCATGGCCTTGCTCGGCGGCTCCGACCAGGGCGAGCAGCATCTGCGGCAACAAGATCAGGCTATGCGGTCGATGCGCATGCAGGGTCTGCAGGAAGCGCGCCGGATCGAACCCCCCGCCGCCGCCGAAGCCGATCGTGCGCATCGGCAGCAGCTCGACGCAGGCGCCGGCGAGCAGGCCGGCGTACAGCCCGGCGATGTTCTCGAGCAGCGTCGCCAGCGGCAGCACACCCAGATGACGCTCGACCGCGCACGCCGCGCCGATCTGTGCCACGCTGCGCGCCACCGCGAGTTGCGCCGCCGCGCTCAGGCAAACCCCCTTGGGCTGGCCGGTGGTGCCGGAGGTATAGGTGATCTTCACCGTCCCCGCGGGCAGCGCCGCGACCTGCGCCGGCGCGCGCCGCAGGATCCCGGGCGCGACCGGCACGAAGCCCGGGAACACCGCCGCGCTCGCGCTGGCGGCCACTGGGTCGACGATCAGCGTATCGACGCCGGCACTGTCGAGCACGTGAGCCTGCTGCGCCGGCGAGAAGAAGCCCGGCAGCGGCACGCACACCCGCCCGTCGGCAAGCAGCGCGAGATCCCAGAGCGCCCACTGTAGGCCGTTGTCGAGCGCGAGCGCGACACGGCGCGCAGCCACCGACTCGAGCACACCCCTGCACGCGGCGACGGCCTCGGGCAGGCGGTCGAAGGCAATCTCCCCACTCTCGCCACGCAGCGCGGGCCGGCCGCCATGGCGGGCGAGGCCGGCCAGGAAGAACTCAGACGCATCCGGCACGGAGCTGCCCTCCACGCCCGGATTGGAGCTCGCGGCCGGCGCCCGCGAGGGTGCGATCCCCGCCCCGGATCTCGCCCGCCATCACCAGCGGGCCGGCGTCGTAGTAGCGGCCCCACTCCGGCAGTTCGGCGCCCATGCGGCGCGGATCAGCGGGACCGAGCGTGAGCGGATCGAGACCGAGGCGGCGAAAGCTGTTGATCAGCGCTGGCGTGCCGGTGAAGCACACCCAGCGCAGGCCCTCGGCGGCGAGGATGCGGGTGAGGGCGATGATCAGCAGGCGCGCGGTGCCGGCTCCGTGGGCGGCGAGGTTGCCGACCTCGACGATCCCCTCGCGCTCCACCCGCTCGCCCGCTCGCCGCGCGATGACGCGCTCGACCGGCTCGTCGAAGTAGCGTTCGAGGAAGAGCCCCTGCTCCGCCGCGCCGCGGCAGCCGACCGCGCCATGCAGGCTGCCATCCGCAGCTTCGAGGGCGAACAGTCGGGGCATGAAGTGGCGCACGCGCGCCTGGTAATGCGCCGCGAAGCGTTCGCGCACGAAGTCTTCCACCGCCGGGCGGCGGGCTTCATCGACCTCGAGCAGGCGAAGGCTGCGCGCCGCGGGCTGCGCGCCCGGGGCGGCGCTGGAAGGGTGGTCGAGCCATGGGAGGTCCATGTGTGTCCGGGTCCATTGATGAGAACTGGACCGGATCCTGACCATGCTGGCTTAAGTGCAGCTTAAGGAGGCCCCGACCGCGCGCGGCGCGCGCCGAAACCACGCGCCGGGCTGTTCAGCTTGCCTTCATGTACGCGGGTTTAGATTGCACTCGCGTTCCGCATCGGAGCGCGATCGATCGACAAACCGGAGAACCGACATGAACCGCATTCTCGCCCTCGCCGCCGCCGCGCTCGTTTCCACCTCGGCCCTCGCCGGCCCCACCTGCACCGCCCCCAAGGAGAAGTGGATGAAGGAGGCCGACTTCAAGGCCAAGGTCGAAGCCCAGGGCTACAAGATCAAGACCTTCAAGGTCACCAAGAACGACTGCTACGAGATCTACGGCTTCGACAAGGATGGAAAGAAGGTGGAGATCTACTTCAACCCCGAGACCGGCGCCGAACTCGAACGCAAGTGAGTCGCCATCGGAGGGCGGCGCGCGATCGTGCGCCGCCCTCCTCCACCCCCACAGGAGCGCCTGCCATGCCCCCGCCCGATTCCGATCTTGCCCTGCGGGTCTGGGACCCGTTCGTGCGCGTCTTCCACTGGAGCCTGGTGAGCTGCGTCCTCGTGAACTTCTTCGTCGTCGATGACGGCGAGACGCTGCACCAGTTGGTCGGCTACACCGCCTCGGCGCTCGTCGTCGCCCGCCTCGTCTGGGGCTTCGTCGGCAGCCCGCACGCGCGCTTCGCCGATTTCTTCCCGACGCCGGCGCGGCTGCGCGCCCACCTGGCGGCGATCCGCGCCGGCAGGCATGACTTCCAGCCCGGCCA
This sequence comes from Thauera sp. SWB20, assembly GCF_000831325.1. NCBI lineage: Bacteria > Pseudomonadati > Pseudomonadota > Betaproteobacteria > Rhodocyclales > Zoogloeaceae > Thauera > Thauera sp. SWB20. Next base: position 161,498 of record NZ_JTDM01000013.1, read on the forward strand.
CAATCCCCTGGGCGCGCTGATGATGCTCGCGCTGATGACGCTCGTCCTCGCACTGGGCCTGACCGGCTTCCTGCAGACCACGGACCTGTTCTGGGGCGAGGAGTGGCTGGAAGAGCTGCACGCGGGCCTCGCCACCACCCTGATCGCGCTCGCTGGCATCCATGCCGCGGCGGCCATCGTCATCGGGCGCCTGGAGCGGGTCAACCTGGTCGGGGCGATGATCACCGGGGTCAAGCGCACGCGGAACGGCCGCGTCGACGTGCGCTGAAGGACAGGGGCTGCGCTCCGGCGCAGCCCGATCGCATCACGCGCGGCGCCGATCGCCGAAGCCGAGGTCGGCGCGCACGGCGAGCGCGAGGCTCACGCTCACCGCCCACGCCAGCCACAGCGTCCACAGCGTGTGCGAGAGGAAATGCGCGCCCTGCAGCATGCGCGCCGTGCCGAGTAGGGCGCCGGCGAGCAGCCCCACCGCGAGGGCGCCGCGCGCCGCGCGCAGTCCGGCCGGCCGCAGCGCCACCGCCCACACGATCCACAGGAAGCCGGTCGATGCATGCCCCGCCGGGAAGCACTGCCCGGCCTTGATGCCTTGCGGCGCCGCTTGGAACAGGCCGAGATAGGGCGCATAGCCGCCGAAGTCGATGATGTCCCACGGGCAGTAGCGCGCGGTCAGCAGCTTGGCGGTCGAGGTCGCGAGCGGGATCGCCACCATGCCGAGCGCGGCGAGCAGCGCATTGCGCGGCGGCAGCCAGCTCAGCCGGCCCTTCCAGCCCTGCCAGCACAGCCACAGGCTGGCCGCCACCAGCACGTAGGTGACCTGCTTGGCCGTCTTGTGCATCACCGCCTCGAGGAACCAGTTGTGCCGCAATGGGAAGAGGCCGAGTTCCGCATCGAAGAGGGTGTGCGCCAGCCTGCGGTCGAGGTCGGTGCCCTCGAAGATCCAGTAAAGCAGCAACGCGCTCAGCGCGAGCAGCGCGGACTGTGCCAGCAGCCAGCGGCGCGATGCCTCGAGCGGGGGCGCGGGCAGCGCGGTGGCGAGTTCGGTCGTGGACATGGGCTTAGCTCCGGCAGGCGGCGGTGAGATCGAGCGCGTCGTCGCGCACCGCGGTGCGCACGTCGAGCAGGCCGAGCACGGTGTGGAAGAGGTTGTCGTGCGCGGCGGGCTTGTCGGCCTGGGTGCGCAGGCAGGCGGGGTCGAGCCGGGTGCGCGCGGCGAAGCCACTCGAGATCCACATCACCATCGGCACCTGGGTCTGCTCGGCGGGGGCGATCGAGTACGGCAGGCCGTGCAGGTAGAGGCCGTTCTCGCCGAGCGACTCGCCGTGGTCGGAGACGTAGAGCAGCGCGGCGTCGTAGCGCGGCGCCAGTTCCTGCAGCATGTCGATGCTGCGCGCGAGCACGTGGTCGGTGTACAGCAGGGCGTTGTCGTAGCTGTTGGCGACCTGCTCGCGGCTGCACTTGGACAGGTCCTCGTCGTCGCAGGTCGGCGTGAAGCGGCGGAAGGCGTCCGGGTAGCGGCGGAAATAGGCCGGGCCGTGGTTGCCGAGCTGGTGCAGCACGAGCACCAGGTTGCCGTCGGCGTCGCGCAGCAGGCTGCGGCTGCTCTCGAGCAGGGCCTCGTCGAGGCAGCGCTCGCCGTCGCACAGTGCGGGCAGGGCCGCGGGGTCGGGGCGCATGCTCTCCACGCCGGCGCACACGCCCTTGCAGCCCGACTGGTTGTCGTTCCACACCACGCGCAGGCCGGCATGGCGCAGGGTGTCGAGCAGGGATTCGCTGCTGCCGATGGCGTCCTCGTCGTAGTGGCGCCGCCCCTGCAGCGAGAACATGCACGGCACCGACACCTCGGTGTTGGTGCCGCAGCTCGTCACGTCGGGGAAGTTGATGACTTCGCGGCGGGCGAGCTCGGGTGTGGTGTCGCGGGCGGGCGACTGGCCGGACGCACGGTTCAGCCCCCAGTTGGCTGCGCGCGCGGTCTCGCCGACCACGATCACGAACAGCGCCGGCTTCTTCGCCGCGGCCCAGCTCGCCCCCAGGCGGGCATCGGCGCCAATCGGCTGGCGTGGCAGATTGGCCGCCTGGGCGTCGCGGTTCAGCACGCGCGCGAGCGACCACAGCGGCGCGGCCGGGGTGATCAGGTAGCGCAGCTCCTTGTGGTTGCGCATCTGCGCGGAGAAGTCCTTGAACACGCTGCCGAGCGCGCCCGCGGCCACGATCAGCGCGAGCACGACGGCGGCGGCGCGGATCGCCAGCGCGCGCTTGAGCGGGCGCCGGCGCAGGCGGGCGCGCTGCAGCACGAACAGCGGCGGCAGGGCCAGCGCGGCCACCTGCAGGAAGAAGCCGGGGGTGAGCAGTTCGCGCGCCTCGGCAACGTCGGTGCGCAGCACGTTGCGCAGCATGCTCGGGTCGAAGTACACGCCATAGTGGCCGGCGTAGTAGCTCGATACCGCGGCGACCAGGATCAGGGCGCCGAGCAGCGGCTTGGTCGTCCATCGGTTGAGCAGCGGCGCGAGCAGCAGCACGTTGAGCGCGGTGAGAGCGACGCCGGTCGCCAGCACGTAGAAAACGGCGCCGCCTTCGCCGCCGCGGCTGGCGAGCAGGGCGCGCCAGAACGGGATGTTGCAGGCGAGCGTGAAGTAGAGGCCGATGCCGAGCAGCAGGGCCTCGGTCGATAGCTCCGGGCGCCAGCGCCGCACGGCGGCCCAGGCGGAGGAGAGCGCCGCGGGGAAGGGGCCGCGCGCGCGGCGGCCGCTGGACGACGGGGCGCCCGCCGAGGGGGCGAGGGGTGGGACGAAGGACAGACGCGGTTCGGACATGGTTGCGCAGAGCCTGGGGAGGATCGGCGCAATCTACGCAGGCGCGCGTGAGGAAAGCGTGATGCGGGTGTGAGGAAAGTGTGAGCGCGCCCGTGGCGCCGGGCGCTGGCGCGCTAGGCCGAGCCGGAGCCGGCGCCGGCGCCGAAGTCGATCGTCAGGCAGGCGCCGCCGCCCGGCCGGTTGGCGGCGTGGACCGTCCACCCGCAGGCGGTGCAGATGTGCTGCACCAGCGCCAGGCCGAGCCCATGGCCCGGCTTGCCGCCGCCGCGGCGGAAGCGCTCGAAGCTGCGCATCGGCTCTTCCGTGCCGAAGCCGGGGCCGCGGTCGCGCACCTCGAGGCGACGCCCCTCCAGCGCCACCTCGAGCGCACGCCCTTCGCCATGGCGCAGCGCGTTCTCCAGCAGGTTCTGCAGCACCAGCGCCAGCAGGCCGGGGTCGGCGGCGACCTCGGCTGTGGGGTCGATGTCGATGGCGAGCGCGTCGACCTGGGCGCCGGCGCCGTGCAATCGCGCCCAGGCATCGCGCACCGCTGCGCCCAGGTTGACCGGCTCGACCGCCTGCGGCCGGGCCTCGCGCGCGAGCAGCAGCAGGCTGTGGGCGAGCGTGGTGGTGCGGTCGGTGGTGGCGATGATGCGCTCGGCGCGGCGGCGGACCTTGGCGGACAGCGCGGTGTCGGTCAGCAGCATCTCGGCGTCGCTGCGGATGCCGGCGAGCGGGGTGCGCAACTCGTGCGACAGGTTGGCGTTGAAGTCGCGCTCGCGCGCGAGCACGGTGGCCTGGCGCGCCTCGGCGCGGTCGAGCGCGCGCGCCACCACCAGGAGCTCGGCGTCGAGCCCATCCTCGGCGAAGGGCTCGCCATCGCGCCCCTCCTCGACACGTTCGGCCAGCGTCTCCAGCCCGCGCGTGAGCCGTGCGGCGATGGCGTACACGAGGAGGAAGGACAAGGCGGTCAGCACCAGGCCGCCGATCACCACGGTAGCGACCACGGCCGACTCGCGCTCGCGATGTTCGGATTCGTCGTAGATCAGCACGTAGCGCTGGCCGTCGGCCTCGCGTACCGCGACGTGCAGCTCGCGCCCGGCGGACCAGTCCTCATGGTCGCCGACCGCCAGTGCGGCCAGCTCGGGGCGGAGCCCTTGCGGCGGCGTTTCGCCGGGGGCGAAGCGGTAGAGCGTCATGTTCGGCGTCTGCGGCCCGATCAGGGTGCCGAGGCGGCGGCTGTGCTCGATGCTGTAGTGCAGCTGCTCCTCGAGCGTGCCGTCGATGAACTCCTCCTCCATCTCTTCGTTGAGCCGCACCAGCGCGAGCGACTGCGCCACGATGAGCACGACCAGCACGGCCGTGACCGACACCGCGACGCGAAAACGCATGCCGCCCGGCAGCCAGCGCCGGCCACCGCGGCGCGCGCCGCCCTCAGCGGCCGACGAGCTTGTAGCCGAGGCCATGGACATTCACCACCTGGATGGGCGCGTCGTCGCCGAGGGCGCGACGCAGGGTGTGCAGCACGCTGCGCAGGTTGTCGCTGCTGTCCTGCTCGTGGCCCCACACCGCGATCTCGAGCTCGCGGCGCGAGAACACGCGCTCGGGCTGGGCGAGCAGCTCGGCGACCAGGCGCAGGGGCTTCGGCGGCAGCGTGAGCGGGCGGCCGTGCAGGCACAGCGCCTGGGTCGCGGCCCGGAACTCGAGCGCGCCGTAGCGCAGCACCGGGTCGGCCGCCCGCACGGCGCTGCGCCGCGCCAGCGCCAGCAGGCGCACCTCGAGCTCCTGCAGCGCGAAGGGCTTGACCAGGTAGTCGTCGCCACCGGCCTCGAAGCCGAGCAGCTTGTCTTCCAGCGTGTCGCGCGCGGTCAGCACCAGGATCGGCGTCGCGCGCCCTTCGGTGCGCAGCCGGCGTGCGAGCGCGAGGCCGTCGCCGTCGGGCAGGTTGCGGTCGAGCACCAGCGCGTCGAACGCGCTGCGCGCGAGCAGGGCCGAGGCCGCCGCGATCGAGTCGGCGTAGTCGCACTGGTGGCCGCGCGCCTCGAGGTACTCGTAGAGGTTCTCGGCGATCGTGCGGTCGTCTTCGATGATGAGCAGGTGCATCGGCGGGATGGGGTCTCGTTCGTCTATGGCCCTTCGTCGGGCACGCGGCCCAAGTCCACACCCGCGCCCTGCGGGAGGTTCGGCGGGAGGGGCTCGAGGTGGGTCGAGAGGCGGGTGCCGGTGCGCTCGAGCACGATGCCCTCGAGTGCATCGGCCACCGCGTGGGCCTCGGCGACGGTCCACTCCCCGGGAACGCACAGCTCGACGTGGGCGAAGTGCAGCGCACCCGCGGCCCGCGTGGCGAGCCTGCCGTGGAAGCAGCCCGGCGGCGAGGCCTCGGCCAGGGTACGCTCGATCGCCGCCACCTCGGCCTCGGACAGCGCGCGGTCCATGAGGCCGTCGATCGAGCGCCGCATCAGCTCCCAACCCTCGCGCAGGATGTTGAGCGCGACCGCGCCGGCGACCACCGGGTCGAGCCAGCTCCAGCCGGTGGCGCCCGCCAGGCCGACGCCGCAGACCACGCCCGCGGTGGTCCACACGTCGGCCATCAGGTGGCGCGCGTCGGCCTCGAGGGCGAGCGAGCGGTGCGCGCGGCCGACCTGCAGCAGCACGCGCGCGACCAGGAAGTTGATCAGGCTCGCGCCGACCGACAGCAAGGTGCCGAGCCCCAGCGCGCCGATCGGCTGCGGATGGAGCAGGCGTTCCCCGGCGGTGAGCAGGATGATCAGCGCGGCGATGAAGATCAGCCCGCCCTCGAACGCAGCGGAGAAGTATTCGGCCTTGCCATGGCCGTACTGGTGATCCTCGTCCGCCGGGCGCTGCGCGTAGGACACCATCCACAGCGCAAAACCCGCGCCGGCCAGATTGACCACCGACTCGAGCGCGTCGGACAGGTAGCCGATCGAGCCGGTCAGCCACCAGGCGCCGGTCTTCATTGCGATGGTGCCGAGCGCTGCGGCGAGCGAGAGCAGCAGGGCCTGGCGCGGCGTGATCGAGGTCATCGGTTCAAAGTGCGGTGGGTCGGGTGGCGGAGCACCCCAGGGTCTCCAGGACGCGATTGTAGAGCCGTCGATCGTCCTCGAGGCGCTGCACCGCGAGCAGGCGGGCTTCGAGGTGGGTGGCGCCGCGCACCAGGACCAGGGCGTCGCGCATGTCGCTCAACAACTCGCCAGCCTGCGCGCGCTGTGTCGCCGGCGTCGGCAGGCCGGCCTTCAAGGCATCGAGGTGGGCCTCCAGCGCCTGCGCCAGCGCCGGGTAGGGTGCGTCCGCCTGTGCGGCGCCGCTCGCGCGCGCCGCGCGCACGTGGGCCGCCATGGCATCGAGTTCCTGTTGCAGCGCCTGGCAGGCCTGCGGCGACAGCGCCGTCGGTTCGTCCCCGGCTGCGCGGGCGTGGGTGGCGATCCCGGCGGCAAGCGCCAGTAGCAGCGTCGAAATCAAGCTCTTGGTCATCATTGGAAAGGCTCCGTGGTCGGGACAGCCCGCAGCATGCGGCCGCGATCCTTAAGCGGACCTGAACGGCCGGCCCCGGGACGGCGTCGCCATGCGATGCGCACCGGCCTTGTCCGGCGACAAGGCCGGCGGCGGGCTCGGCGCGGATACTAGCGGGAGGTGGCGCTCGACGAGGCACGCTGGCCGCGCCTCGGTGCGGGCGCCGAAATGCGATCGAACGGAGAACATGATGAAGAACATCCGGTTTGCGTACGCGGTGCTCCTGCTGCTGCTCAGCCTGCTGTGGTGGATGGCCGATCCGCTGCTGCCCAACGGCTACGAATACTTCGCCCTGCGCACGGTGGCGATCAACTACACCGGCGTGATCGGCATCGGCGTCATGAGCGTGGGGATGATCCTGGCGCTGCGCCCGGTGCGGGTCGAGCCGCTGCTCGACGGGCTCGACAAGACCTATCGCCTGCACAAGTGGCTGGGCATCACCGGCCTGGTGTTCGCGGTGATCCACTGGCTGTGGGCGCAGGGCACCAAGTGGGCGGTGGGCTGGGGCTGGCTGGTGAAGCCCGAGCGGGGGCCGAAGCCGACGCTCACCGCCCCCGTCGAGAGCTTCTTCCGCGCCCAGCGCGGCCTGGCGGAATCGGTCGGCGAGTGGGCCTTCTACGCGGCGGTGGTGCTGATCGTGATCGCGCTCGCGAAGCGCTTTCCGTACCGTCTGTTCTTCAAGACCCACCGCCTGCTGGCCCTCGCCTACCTCGCGCTGGTCTTCCACTCGGTGCTGCTGACGCCCTTTGCCTACTGGGCGCAGCCGATGGGCATCGTGCTCGCCGTGCTGATGGCCGGCGGCAGCGTCGCCGCCGTGGTGTCCCTGTCCGGACGCGTCGGCCATCGGCGCAAGGCGGTCGGCGAGATCGAGGAGCTGGTGCCCTTCCCCGACAACCGCGTGCTCAAGGTGGCGATCCGCTTCAAGGACCGCTGGCCGGGGCACGAAGCCGGGCAGTTCGCCTTCGTCACCTTTTCGACGGACGAAGGCGCGCACCCCTTCACCATCTCCTCGGGCTGGCAGGGGGACGGCCGCCTGTTCTTCCTGATCAAGGGCATCGGCGACTACACCGCCCGCCTGCGCGAACTGCTCCGCGTCGGCGACCTCGTGACCGTCGAAGGCCCCTATGGCCGCTTCGATTTCGCCAGCGGCAGCGTCGGCGGCAAGCGCCGGCAGATCTGGGTCGGCGGCGGCATCGGCATCACGCCCTTCATCGCCCGCATGAAGGCGCTCGCGGTGGCGCCCGACGGGCGCGAGGTCGATCTGTTCTACAGCACCGCCGAACCCGACGAGGGCTTCATCGCCCGCCTGCAGCGCGATGCGCAGGCGGCGGGCGTGAGGCTGTACGTGCTGGTGAGCGCGCGCGACGGCCGCCTCGACGTGGCGCGCATCTGCGACACGGTGCCGGGATGGGCCGAGGCGGACGTCTGGTTCTGCGGACCCGGCCGTTTCGGCCAGGCCCTGCGCGAGGGCTTCGTCGCCCGGGGCCTGCCGGCGGCCGACTTCCACCAGGAACTCTTCGACATGCGCTGAGCGCGGGCGGCGTGCGGGCGCATCGGCGCCCGTCCCCGCCGCTCCTTGGCGCACGCTCTTTCTCCGTTCAGGTTCGATTCAGTGGCGCACTTGCACACTGGGCTCGCGATTCCGGACGACTGGCATCCGCGATGCCCGTCCGGTCGAGTCTTCAGCCCGGATCAAGGAACGAACCATGAACAGCCAATTCCGCGCGTTTGCGCTGCTGTGCGGCCTCGCCGCCAGTGCCGGGGCGCTCGCCGCCCCAAGCACCGCCCTCCTGGAGCGCTACGCCGCCGAGGCGCGCGTCGCCGACCCCGCCTTTGCGGGTTTTTCCGCTGCACGCGGCGAAGCCCTGCACCGCACCCGCCACGGCCTCGGCAAGCCCGACACGCCCGCCTGCACCTCCTGCCATGGCGAGAACGCGCGCGCCGCCGGCCAGACCCGCACCGGCAAGGCCATCGAGCCGATGGCGGTGTCGGTGTCGGCCACACGCTACGGCGATCCGGCGAAGGTCGAAAAATGGTTCAAGCGCAACTGCAACGAGGTGCTCGGCCGCGAGTGCAGCGCACGCGAGAAGGGCGACTGGCTCGCCTGGATGAGCACCCAATAACGCCACCCCGGAGACCCGTCATGAAGACCCCCGCCCTTCGCCCCTTCGCCCTCGGTGCCGCCGCGATCGCCGTGACCCTCATGCTGCTCGGCCGCGCCCAGGCCGGCGACGACGACTTCTATCCGCCGGTCACCGACCCGCTCACCGTGCAGGAGTGCGCGAGCTGCCACATTGCCTTCCCTGCGTCGATGCTGCCCGCGGCGTCGTGGAGACGCATGATGAGCGAGCTGGAAAATCATTTCGGCGACGACGCCAGCGTCGATGCCGACACCACCGCCGCGATCACCCGCTACCTGGTCGAACACGCCGGCGACGCGCGCGGACGGCCGGGCAAGCTGCTGCGCGGCCTGCACCCCGGCGATGCGCCGCTGCGCATCACCGAGCTGCCGAAGTGGGTGCGCGAGCATGACGAGGTCCCGCGCTCCGACTGGACCCGCAAGGATGTGGGCAGCAAGGCCAACTGCACCGCGTGCCACATCGACGCCGCGAAGGGCTACTTCGAGGACGACTGAAGGAGGGACCGGATCATGAAACGCTTTCTGTCCGCCTTCATCGCCCTGGTCGGCCTGGCCTGGGGCTGGGAAATGCTGTCGGCGACCGGCGCCGTCGCCAGCGCGCCGGGCAATCCGTGGGCGGTACGCGAGCACGCGTTGACCTTCACCGGCCTCTCGTCCTTCGCGCTGATGTCGCTGGCGATGCTGCTCGCCACCCGACCGGCGCGGCTGGAGCGTCTTTTCGGCGGCATGGACCGCATCTACCGGGTGCACAAATGGGCCGGCATCCTCGCGGTCGGCTTCGCGGCGCTGCACTGGCTGGTCGAACTCTCCGACGACCTCATCAAGGCCCTGTGGGGGCGCGAGGGGCGCCTGCCCAAGGATCACGGCGGCGGCCTGCTCGAAGCCATGCGCGACGTCGCCGAGGAGCTCGGCGAGTTCGCGGTCTACGCGCTGCTGGCGATGCTGGTGCTGACGCTGTGGAAGCGCTTCCCGTTCCGGATGTGGCGCTACGTGCATAAGGTCATGCCGGTGCTGTACCTGGCGCTCGCCTTCCATGCCGCCTTCCTCGCGCCGCTCGACTACTGGACGCAACCGGTCGGCGTGCTGCTGGCGGGCCTGCTCGCTGCCGGCAGCGTCGCCAGCGTCGTGGTGCTGGCTGGCCGCATCGGCCAGGACCGCCGCGTCGGCGGCGTGGTGGAGTCGGTCCGCGACGCCGGAGCGGGCGTCACCGAGGTGGTCTGCCGGCTCGACGAGGGCTGGCGCGGACACCGGCCGGGGCAGTTCGCCTTCGCGACCTTCGATCGTCTGGAGGGCGCGCATCCCTTCACGATCGCCGGCGCCGACCGCGGCGACCGTCGGGTGAGCTTCCAGATCAAGGCCCTGGGCGACTACACGCGCGGCCTCGCACAGCGCCTGCAGCCGGGTCGGCCCATGCAAGTCGAAGGCCCCTATGGATGCTTCGATCTCCCGCAGTCGGGGGACGGGCGGGAGCAGGTCTGGATCGCCGGCGGCATCGGCGTGACCCCCTTCCTCGCCTGGCTCGAGGCGCTGCAGGCGAGGCCGGAGCAGGCGCCCGACGTCGATTTCTACTACAGCGTGCGCGAGCATGCCACCGACCCCTTCCTCGCCCGCCTCCAGGCCTTGTGCGCAAACCTGCCCGCGGTGCGCCTGCACGTGATCAGCGGCGCCCGCAACGAGCGCCTCACCGCGGCGACGCTGCGCGACCGCCCGCGCGCGGGCGCGGCGCCGGAGATCTGGTTCTGCGGGCCGCGCGGCCTCGCCACCAGCCTGCGCAAGGGCTTGCGCGGCCTCGGCATGGGCGGCGCGCGCTTCCACCAGGAGGCGTTCGAGATGCGCTAGCGCGTCGGGCGCGCGTGCAGGTCCTCGACCGTGGTGCGTGCCGGCGGCTGGGCAAGGAGCAGGCCGAGCAGCTGCTCGCGCTGGCGCACGTTGAGGATCGCGCGCTCGGCGATCAGCTGCTCGATGATCAGGCGCTGCTGGGCCTGCTGCAGCTCGGCGATCGCCGCACGCTCGGCTTCGATGCGCAGCGGGTCGATCGACTCGGCGAAGAGCGCTTCGACGAGGGCGTGGCGGTGACGCTCCAGGCGGACGGCGGCCGCCTCGAACTGCTGCAGGAAGGGCGCTTCGACCGCCTCCCAACGCGCGCGCTGCGCCTCGTCGAGCGCCAATACCCGATGAAGGGGTGGCGCCGGCGTGGCGGCGGCACCCGGCCCGAGCCGATCCAGCAGCACGGCGCCGAGCACGCCGAGGTTGAGCGCGACCGACAGCAGCAGCGCCATTCCAGGCTTGGTGGTCTTCATCGCGTGCTCCCGCTTGCGCCGCAGGCCCCGGCCCGCGGACAGAGATTTCCCGGTGGGACGGCGCCGAACACGCTCATGGCGGCCAACGTCGTGTTCGCTGCAGGCGGCGACCGCGGCGCTTCGAGCTCCATCAGCAGTCCGCCCAGCCACAGCCCGAGCCCGACGGCTGCGACGGAACCGGCGAACGGAGAGAGGCCGAAGCGCCAGGGCGTCGGCGGGCGGATACGATCCGCCCAGCGCACCCACCAGGGGCTCTGCCTGCGCTTGCGCGCGGCCGGCGTCGCGCCCGCCTGCAGGCGGTCGACCAGCTGTGCTGCCAGATCGACCTCGAGGCGGATGGCGGGGAGCGCCGCAAAGGCGTCGCGCAGGGCGCGCAATTCGGCGAGCCGGCGCGTGCAGCGCGGGCAGCCCGCGCAGTGCGCGATCAGTCCGGTGCCGGCCTCGGAGGGCAGGGCCGCATCGGCGAGGGCCGACAGCGCTTCGTCGGCGGGGCACGGCCCGGAAGGGCACGACCCTGTGGGACAAGAGCTATTCATGGGAGGCTCCGGTGTGCGGGTCGAAATGTTCGAGCAAGGCGCTGCGTGCGCGTGCGAGGCGGGATTTCACCGTGCCTTCGGCGATGCCGAGGACGCTCGCCAGTTCGCCGTAGGCCAGGCCCTCGACCTCGCGCAGCAGCAGGATCTCGCGGTGCTCGGCGGCGAGCCGCCGCAGCGCGCGCTCGAGTTGGACCTGGCGTTGTCGGCTGGCATAGCGGGCCTCCGGCCCCGGGGCCTCGTCGGCGACCTCCATGCCTTCCTCCAGCGGCGCGAAGCGCACCACCTGCCGGCGGCGCAACTGGTCGAGCGCCGCGTTGCGCGCGATCTGCAGCAGCCAGGTGGAGAAGGCCGCCTCGGGGCGCCAGCCGGGCAAGGCCTGCCAGGCCTTGACGAAGACGTCCTGGCTCAGCTCCATCGCCTCCTCGCGGGCATCGAGCATGCGGTGGAGGAAGCGGAACACGCGCTCCTGATGGCGGCGGACGAGCGCGCCGAAGGCGGCCACGTCGCCGGCGCGGGCGCGGGCGAGCTCGCGCGCCTCGCCCGTGTCCGCGCCCGCGTCCGCCGCACTGCTCGGACGCTCGCCGATCATGCGCGCGGGAGATCCGTCACCAGGCCGTCCTCCGCTGCCGCTGTCGAATCAGTGTCCCGTCTCCAGCCCTTTCCAGCCCGGGTGGTCGAAGTGCGCGGCGTAGTCGTCGAGGGTCTGCGCGAGGTGGACGACGCCCTCCTCCGGCTTCGCTCCTGCGGCGTGGCCGCCGATCACCTCGACGCCCTCGCCGAGCCTGCCGATGATCGCGTGCAGCACCTCGTCCGCTTCGGGCTTCAGCTTGCAGTTCTGCACGATGTAGGCGACCTGCCCTTCGACCCCTTCGGCCAGCGCACGATATTGCGCGGCATCGAAGCGCCCGGCGTGCACCTGCGGGATGGCCCGCGCGAGCGCGTCGCGGATCGCCTCCATGCCGGTCCGCAGCGCGGCGTCAGTCTGCCATCTGGCGCCGTGGTCGAGCTGGAGGACCGCGGCGTGGGTGTCGTGGCGATGGCTGTCGGCCGCCACGGCCGGGGTGATAGACAGCAGGCCGGCGAAGATCGCGACGGCGCCGCAGGCCAGCAGGCGGGAGGAGGAACGGGATTGCATGTCGAAGAGGTCCTTTCGTCGTGGGTTCAGGGGGCGGAATCGCCTTCCTGCACAATGAAACGAAGCGCCGCACAAAATGTTCCATGCCCCGACGCAAAAACCTTCCGCGCCGCACCGCCGGTCGCGCGCGGCATCGCGCAGCCCGCCGACCGCCCCGCACGAGCGGCCCTCATCCCGCCGCGCGCACCAGCCGCCCCTCCCCCGCCTCCTCGTGCGTCACCCCGTCGCGGATGTGGTAGATGCGCTTGAAGGTGGGGATGATCTTCTCGTCGTGGGTCACCACGATGATCGCGGTCTGGAACTGCGCGGCCAGGTCGTTGAGGATGCGCACCACCGCCATCGCGCGCACGCTGTCGAGCGGCGCGGTGGGCTCGTCGGCGAGGATCACCGGCGGACGGTTGACCAGCCCGCGGGCGATGGCGACGCGCTGCTGCTCGCCGCCCGACAGCTGCGAGGGCATGGCCGCGGCGCGGTGCGAGATGTCGAGCGCGCCCAGCAGCGCCCGCGCCTGCGCGCGCGCCTCGGCGTTCGGCACCCCGGCGAGCATGGGCAGCAGGGCGACGTTGTCGGTGACGTCGAGGAAGGGGATCAGGTAGGGCGCCTGGAACACGAAGCCGATCTTGTCGCGGCGCAGGGCGCGCAGGTCGCGCACCTTCCAGCCCGCGTCGAAGATGCACTCCTCGCCCAGGGTCATGCGCCCCGCGCTGGGGTCGATGACCGCGCCGAGGCACTTCAGCAGCGTGCTCTTGCCCGAGCCCGAGGGGCCGATCAGGCCGACGACCTCGCCCGGGGCGACGCGCATGTCCACGCCCTTCAACGCATCCACCGCGGTGTCGCCCTTGCCGTAGCGCTTGGTGAGGCCTTCGATCAGGATGCCCTTGCCGGCGCGCGTCGCGTAGTCCATGTCAGCCTCCGATCGCTTCGGCCGGATCGACGCGCAGCGCAAGCCGGATCGACACCAGGCTGGCGAGCACGCAAATCGCCATCACCGCCGCGAAGCCCGCCACCGTGTCGGCGGGCACCAGCAGCACGTACTTGGGGAAAAAGGGCGCCGACCAGGTGGCGGCGATCTTGCCGACCACGAAGCCGATGAGCCCGAGCGCCACCGCCTGCTGCAGGATCATCGCGGCGATCGTGCGGTTGCGCGTGCCGATGAGCTTGAGCACCGCGATCTCGCGGATCTTGTCCATGGTCAGCGTGTAGATGATGAAGGCGACGATGGCCGCGCTCACCACCGCGAGGATGACGAGGAACATGCCGATCTGGCGCGCCGAGGTGGCGATCAGCTTGCCGACCAGGATGCCCTCCATCTGCGCGCGGGTATATACGGTGTGGCGCTGCCAGCGCCGGATGGCTTCGGCCACCTCGTCGGGCGCGTGGCCGGGCGCGAGCGTGACCAGCACGGCATTCACATAGGGGTTGGCGCTCTGGGAGGCGAGCACCGCGTCGAGCAGGCCGGGCACGCCGGGACGGTTGAGCGCCGGGTTGGCCTCGGTGCGGCGGCGGTTCTGCAGGATGGCATCGTTGTCCTTGAGGAACTGGGCCTCCTGCGCGTCCTTGAGCGGGATGAACACCATCGGGTCGCCGGCCGAGGACACCATGCGCCGCGTGAGCCCGACCACGGTGTACTGGTTGCGCCGGATGCCCACACGCTCGCCGAGGCGCAGGCCGCTGGCGACGTCGGCCACCGCCTCGTAGTGGCCGCGGGTGATCTGCCGCCCGGCGACCAGGTAGGGCGGCCAGCCCGGCGTCGATCCCGCCTGGCCGGCGGCGATGCCGACCACCATCGCGCGCACGTCCGTGCTGCCCTTGCGCACCTGCATGGTCAGGTAGGTGATGTTGGCCGCGCCCGCCACGCCGCGCTGCCCGAGCAGGCTGCGGTAGAGGTCGTCGTGGACGCTGGACGATTCCGCATAGGGGCCGAGCGTGTCGCGCTGCACCACCCAGAGGTCGGCGCCGCTGTTGTCGAGCAAGGCCTTGCCGTCGTCGACCATGCCGCGATACACGCCCGCCATCACCAGGGTGACGCCGATCAGCAGCCCGAGGCCGATGCCGGTGAACACGAACTTGCCCCAGCCGTGCAGGATGTCGCGCCCGGCGAGGCTGATCATTTGCCCGCTCCGTCCAGTGCCGCGACGACCTCGGTGCGGCGGCCTGCGCGCAGCCCGGCCTCGCTATACACGACGATCTCGTCGCCCGCCGCCAGGCCCTCGCGCACCTGCACGCGCCCGTCGAGGTCGCTCGCGCCGAGCTTCAAGGGCACGAAGCGCAGACCGCCCTCCCCCGCGCGCCGCCACACCCCGACCGCACCCGCCTCGCGCCGCAGCGCGGCGTTGGGGATCACCGCCGCGGCGTGCAGCGGCGGCAGCGCCAGCGTGACCTCGGCCAGCTCGCCGAGCGGCGGCATCGGCTCGGGGAGCCGGTCGAAGACCACCTTGGCGAGCAGCTCCTCGGTCACCGCGTCGGCCTTCGGCTCCACGTGCAGCACCCGCCCGGCGAGCGCCTCGCCGCTGCGCGAGCGCAGCACGATGCGGGCCGGCAAGCCGGCGGCCAGCCCTCCGGCATTGACCTGGTCAAGGCGCAGGTCGACCCACAGGGTCGCCGGGTCGATCACCTCGAGTACCGCCTGGCCCGCCACGACCGTGGTGCCCGGCTCCACCTCGCGCAGCGTGACCACGCCATCGACCGGCGCGACCAGGCGCAGGTTGGCGAGCTGAGCCTGCAGCGCGGCGCCTTCCGCGCGGGCGCGCGTGCGCTCCTCGCGCGCGGCGGCGAGGCCGGCCTCGGCGACCTCGAGCTCCTGGCGGCGGGTGAGCGCAAGCTCCTCGCTCGCAGCCTGCAGGCTGCCCAGCTTGTCGTAGCGCCGTGCCTGCGCGCGCGCGAACGCCTGGCGCGCCTCGGCCTCGCGCATCGCCGCCTGCGCGCGCTCGAGCACGGCCTCCTGGGCGCGGATGCGGTCGCCGAGATCCACCGCGTCCATCTCGCCGAGCACCTGCCCGGCGCGCACGCGCTCGCCCACCTGCACGTCGACGCGCTTGACCCGTCCGGCCGCGGTGGGGCCGATGCGATAGGCGTGGCGCGCCGCCACCGTGCCGATACCGAACAGCGCGGGCGACACCACGCCCGCCTCCACCCGCGCCACCGTCACCTTGACCGGGGCGAGCGGGCCCGAGCGCATCGCGACGTTGGCGAACACCGCCAGCAGCGCGACGATCACCGCGACCAGCGCGAGCGTGCGCGCCTTCATCCTGGGCAGGCTCATGTCGCGCTCCGGATGCCGGCCAGGTAGATGGCGAAGACGCGCGGCGCGTCCCGCCGTATCCGGAGCAGGTCGCCGGCGAGCATGGACTGCATGATCAGCCCCTGCAGGGTGCCGACGAAGAGGATCACCGCCGCATCGATGTCCAGCGCCGCCGACACCTCGCCCGCCGCCTTGCCGGCTTCGAGGCGGCCGCGGATGCGCTCGCCGTAGCGCTCGAGCAGCGCGCGCGCGAGCCGCTTCGCCGGCGTCGCCTCGGCGCGCTGGAGCTCGCCGAACAGCATGCGCGGCACCCCCGGGTGCTCGGCGACGAAGTCCGCATGGGCGAGGAAGATCGCCTGCAGCGCCGCGAGCGGCGACGCCGCCTGCGCCGCGGCACGGTCGACGCGCGCCAGCAGGCGCTCGGCGACCCACTCCATGACCGCCTCCCAGATCGCGTCCTTGCTCGGGAAGTGGCGGAACAGCGCGCCCTGCGTCAGCTTCATGTGGCTGGCGATCGCCGCGGTGGTGATCTCGCCGGGATCACGCTCGGCCGCCAGCTCGATCACCGCCTCGACGGTGACCGCCCGACGCGTCTCGGCGGGTAAGGGTTTGGCACGCAAGACAGCGCTCTCTCTAGTAAGTAATTGATTACTATCTTAACTCAAGAAAGACCTTCGACAAACCCTTCTATCCGGGTCCCGACGTTTCCGTAGCCGACGTAAGTGCGACCCGTCGGGTCGCCCCTACACTGCCAGCGGCAGCTCGACGTCCACGCGCAGGCCGCCGAGCACGCTGCCGCGCCCAAAGCGGAGCGTGCCGCCGTACTGGGTGACGATGTCGCCGACGATCGCCAGGCCGAGGCCGTGGCCGGGGCGGGACTCGTCGGCGCGCAGGCCGGCGGTGCCGAGGCGCTCGAGCAGCTCGGGCGCCACGCCGGGGCCGTCGTCCTCCACGCTGAAGGCGAGCCGCGCCGTCCCCGCGTCGGGCGCCACAACCACCCGCACCCGCGCACGCGCCCACTTGCAGGCGTTGTCGAGCAGGTTGCCGAAGAGCTCCAGCATGTCCTCGCGATCCACCGGCCAGGTGCGCTCGTCCGCCTCCAGCTCGATGCGCAGGCCACGCCCGGCGTGCAGGCGCTGCAACACCTCGACCAGCGCGCCGAGCTGGGCGCGCAGCGCGAAGCCGGCGCCGCCCGCAGCGCCGCCGGCAAGGCGGGCACGGCGCAGCTCGCGCTCGATGGTCGCGCGCATGGTCTCGAGCTGGGTGCGGATCGCCGCCGCGCCCTCCTCGTCGCCACGCGCCGCAAGCGCGTCCGCGCTGTGGCCGAGCACCGCGAGCGGCGTCTTGAGGGCGTGGGAGAGGTTGCCGGCGGCGTGGCGGATGCGTCCGAGGCGCTGGGCCTGATGGCGCGACAGGCGCTCGACGGCGGCGAGCAGCGGGCGCACCTCGGCGGGCGCGTCGGCCTCGAACTGCACCGCCTCGCCGCGCTCCAGCCGCCGGCAGGCGTCCACCGCCTCGTCCAGCGGTGCCAGCCCGCGCAGCAGCACGCGCCGCTGCAGCACCAGCAGCACGAGCAGCGCCAGTCCGAGCACGGTCAGCGCCTGCGCGCGGAAGGCCGCGATCGCGGCATCGATCGCGGCGACGTCCTCGGCGAGCGCGATGCTCACCGCGCGGCCGTCGGCGCTGTCGGGGAAGCGCTTCGCGACCACCAGCAGCGCCTGCCCGGCAGGGCCGGCCAGGCGAGGCGACACAAGCCCCTCCGCCCCCTCCGGCAGGTCGAGGTCGGCGTCCCAGGTCGAGCGCGAACGCCACTGCCGATCGCCGAGGCGCACGAGGAAGTAATGCCCCGACAGCGGCAGGTCGTAGGCCGGCCCGGCCGCGCCCATCAGCGCGCTGTCCATCCCCGCCTCGCCGTCCTGGCGTGCGAGCGCGTCGAGCAGATGCACGTAGAGCAGGTCGGCGTCGTGGTCGAGGCGGGCGAGCACGTGCTCCTCGACCATGCGGCGCGGGAAGTCGCGAAGTGCGAAGGCCAGCAGGACGCCCGCGGCGAGCAGCACCAGGGCGAGCGTGAGCGAGAGGCGACGGCGGATCGAGTTCATCTTCCGGCCCGCCCCCGCGCACGCGCCTCAGTCGCCGCTGCGGAACACATAGCCCTGCCCGCGCCGGGTCTCGATGCGTTCGTTGCCGAGCAGGCCGCGCAGGCGGCGGACGTAGACCTCGATGACGTTGCTGTCGCGCTCGGCGTCGTAGTCATAGACGTGCTCGGAGAGCCGCGTCTTCGACAGCACCTCGTCGGGGTGGCGCATGAAATAGCGCAGCAGGCGGAACTCGGTGGCGGTCAGGGCCTGCTCGTTGCCGGCGCGATCGACCAGGCACTGGCGCGCCTCGTCCAGCCGCCAGTCGCCCGCGCGCAACTCGGTGTCGGGCACCGGCGCGGCGCGGCGCAGCAGGGCCTGAATGCGGGCGAGGAGCTCCTCGACATGGAAGGGCTTGCCGAGATAGTCGTCGGCGCCGGCCTGCAGGCCCTCGACACGCTCGGCCCAGCCGTCGCGCGCGGTGAGGATCAGCACCGGCACCCGGTTCGCCGCCGCGCGCCACTCGCGCAGCACGGTCAGCCCCGGCTTGCCGGGCAGGCCGAGGTCGAGGATCACCGCGTCGTAGGGCTCGGTCGCGCCCAGATGGGCGCCGTCGATGCCGTCGCGCGCGAGGTCCACCGCATAGCCTTCGGCGACCAGCCGCGTGCGCAGGCGCTCGCCGAGCGCCACGTCGTCCTCGACCACGAGCAGGCGCATCGCTCACTTCTCCTTGCGTTCGAGCACTTCCCCGTTGGCGGCGTCGAGCTCGAGCTCGTGCACCCGGTTACGCTCGTCGATCAGCTTGACCTCGTAGATCCAGCGTCCGTCCTCGCGCTCGAGCTCCAGACCGACGACCTGGCCGGGCTGGATGGCGCGGCTGCGCGCGAGAATGTCCTCGGCGGAGAGGATCTGCCCGCTCTCGCGCAGCTGGCGGATCTCCTCCACGCGCACGCGCTCGCCCGCGCTCGCGCCGGACACGGACAGGCCACCTGCGACAAGGAGCGCGGCGGCGGCCAGCAGGGAACGGAATCGCGTCTTCATCTTCATTCTCCGGCGGGTTTCGACGCAGACAGTGTGCCCGCCGCAATCTGAATGCAAGCTGAACACGAGCACGCAGATCGCGACTCGCGTCGCTCCCACAAGAACCACCGCGGCTCCGCAGCGCGCCGTAGGAGCGACGCAAGTCGCGATTCCCCCGTCCAGCCCTCGCCGCCGTCGGTCGCCGCCCAGCGGCCCGATCGCGACTGGCGTCGCTCCCACAAGAACCACCGCGGCTCCGCAGCGCGCCGTAGGAGCGACGCAAGTCGCGATTCCCCCGTCCGACCCTCGCCCCCCTCGGTCGCCGCCCGGCGGCCCGATCGCGACTGGCGTCGCTCCCACAAGAACCACCGCGGCTCCACAGCGCGTCGTAGGAGCGACGCAAGTCGCGATTCCCCCGTCCGGCCCTCGCCGCCGTCGGTCGCCGCCCGGGCGGCCGCAATCGCGACTGGCGTCGCTCCTACAAGAACCACCGCACCTATGAGGCGTGCCGTGGGAGCGACGCGAGTCGCGATCCGGACCGTGAAGAAACGCGAGCATGCGATTCCTGCCGCACCCGCCGCGCCACAGGGCAGTCCCGCTCACCCCACCTGGCAGGCCAGCCCCTTGAGATATTCGCCCTCCGGCACGGCCAGCCCGATCGGGTGGTCCGGCGCGGCCGACAGGCGGTACAGGATGCGCGCATCCACCGCGGCGTCGATGGCCGCGCCGGCGACGATCTTCTGGAACAGCTCCTGCCCGATGCCGCCCGAGCACGAATAGGTCATCAGGATGCCGCCCGGGTTCAGCAGGCGGAAGCCGAACAGGTTGATGTCCTTGTAGGCGCGCGCGGCGCGCTCGGCGTGCGCGGCCGAGGGCGCGAACTTGGGCGGGTCGAGCACGATCAGGTCGAACTTGCGGCCCTCGTCCTTCAGCGCGCGCAGGGCCTTGAACACGTCCGCCTCCAGCCACTCGGCGCGCTCGGCGTCGAGTTGCGGGTTGAGCGCGAGGTTGCGCCGCGCCGACGCCAGCGCCGGGCCGGACGAGTCGATCGACAGCACCGAGGCCGCCCCGCCGGCGAGCGCCTGCAGCGAAAAGCCGCCGGTGTAGCAGAAGCAGTTGAGCACCGTGCGCCCGCCGGCGAGCTGGCCGGTGAGCAGGCGGTTGTCGCGCTGGTCGAGGTAGAAGCCCGTCTTGTGGCCGCCCTCGGCGTCCACCTCCATGCGCACGCCGTTCTCGACGATGGTGAGCCCGCCCGCCGGCAGCGCACCATGCGCGCAGCCGGTGCGCGACTCCAGACCTTCCAGCCCGCGCACCTCGGAGTCGGAACGCTCGTACACCGCCGCGCAGCCGGTGGCCTGCACCAGCCCGGCGACGATGGCCTCGCGCCACTTGTCCGCGCCCGCACTGGTGAGCTGCAGCACCACCACCTCGCCGTAGCGGTCGGCAATCACGCCCGGCAGACCGTCGGACTCGCCGTGGATCAGGCGCACACCCTCCTGCCCGCGCAGCGCCGGGATCGCCGCGCGGCGCGCCACCGAGGCCGCCACCGCGCGCTTGAAGAAGGCGTGGTCGATCGCCGCCTCGGCATCGAAGCTCCACACCCGCGCGCGGATCTGCGAGGACGGCGACCACGCCGCCCGCGCCAGCGCCTTGCCCTCGGCCGTCACCACGGTCACCGTGTCGCCCGGCCGCGCGCGGCCCTCGAGCCGGTCCACCGAGCCGGCGAAGATCCAGGGATGGCGGCGGAACAGCGAGCGTTCCTTGCCGGGGTGGAGGACGAGTTGGGCCATGGGAGCTTCCGGAGAGTGCGAACGAGTCAGGGCGCGGAGTGTAACGGCTGCGCATCGTCGCACCCAAGGCCGGCGCCCAAGTTCGGAAACGAAGAGCCGCTCACTTTCAGCATCGGGCAGCCCCGATCGGCGACCTCGGCCCTGCAGACGCATCCTCCACCGCCCGCTTCAGCCGCGCCACCGCCCCTTCGACCGCGCCCTCGTCCAGGTTCCCATAGCCAAGCACCAGCCCGTTGCAGCGCACCGGCGGGCGCGCGTAGGCGGACAGCGCGCGCACGCCCAGCCCCACTTGCGCGGCGCGCTGCGCCACCGCGACATCGGGCAGCTCGTCGGGCAGCCACATCACCAGATGCAGCCCGGCTTCTCCGCCCGACAGCAGCAGCCCGGGACCGAAGGCCTGCCGCAGGGCGGCACGCAGCGCAGCCTGGCGGGCGTTGTAGCGCGCCCGCATGCGACGGAGATGGGTGATGTAATGCCCGCGCCCGATGAAGTCGGCGAGCGCGCGCTGCTCGATGCCCTGCCCGGCGCGCGTGGCGCGCGCCGCAGCGTGGATGAAGTCCGCCGCGATGGTGCGCGGCAGGACGAGATAGCCCAGGCGCAGGCCCGGATACAGTGTCTTGCTGAAAGTGCCGGCGTACACGACCGTGGCGCCGGGCTGCAGGCCGAACAGCGCGGGCGGTGCCGGACCGGCACGGCGGAATTCGCTGTCGTAGTCGTCCTCGACGATCCAGGTGCCAGCCGCACGGGCACTCTCGATGAGCGCGAACCGGCGCGGCAGCGACATCACCCGCCCGCTGGGGTACTGGTGCGAGGGGGTGGTCATGATCAGCCGCGGCGGATGGCGCAGCCAGTCTTCCGCGACGGGGGCCAGCCCCTCGTCATCGACCATGACGTCGTGCACCTGCAGGCCGGCGAGCCCGAAGGCGACGCGGGCGGCAAGGTAGCCCGGGTTCTCCACCCAGACCGTGTCGCCGTGATCGGCGAGCAGGCGCGCGCACAGGTCGAGCCCCGCCTGCGTGCCGCTGGTGATGAGGAGCTGCGCGGCATCCACCGCGAGGCCGCGTACGCTGCCGAGGTGGGCCGCGAGCGCCGCACGCAGGCTCGGATCGCCACCGTGCGCGGCGTAACCGAGCTGACGCCAGCCGGCGTCGCGCCACGCGCGCTCGAGGCAGGCGCGCCAGGCACGGAAGGGGAAGGCACCGAAGTCCGGCACGCCGGGCGAGAACGGCAGCGCTTCGGCGTCGCGCGCCGGCTCGCGTTGCAGCGCCGCAGCCGCGCGCGCGGACAGCACCGGCGGCGGCCCCTGTGTGCGGGACACGGGTTGCGAGGCGCCCGGTGCGGCGGGCAGTTGTGCCACCCGCGTCCCGTGGCGATCCGCCATCAGGCAGCCTTCGGCGACGAGCTGCTCATAGGCGAACAGCACCGTGTTGCGTGCGATGCCGAGCGTCGCCGCGAGGCTGCGGCTGGCGGGCAGGCGCGTGTCGGCCGCCAGCCGGCCCGACAGGATGGCCTCGCGCAGGCGGAGATAGAGCACGCGCTGGCGCGGCACCGCTGCGGGCAAGGGTGGGGCGAGCAGCCAGTCGAGCTCCATCGTGGCTCCAATCTGGAAGGTCCTTGTGGCACTACGAAAGGTACCACCACGAACCTAGGATAAGGTGATCGAACCCCTCGGAGCCTCGACGCCATGTCCCGCCCCACGCGACCTGCCCCCTCCCCGCGCACCCGCGTGCGCCGCCTGCCCGAGCGCGCGCACTACGACGCCGACACCATCGCCGCGATCGTCGATGCGGCGATGCTGTGCACCGTCGCCTTCCAGCTCGACGGCGCGGTCCATGCCATTCCCACGATCCACTGGCGCGAGGGCGGGCACCTCTACCTCCACGGCGCCAAGGCCTCGCGCATGCTGAAGGCGCTGACCGAGGGCGAGGCCTGCGTGACGATCGCACTCGCCGACGGCCTGGTGCTGGCGCGCTCGGCGATGCACCACTCGATGAACTACCGCTCGGTGGTGGTCTACGGCCGCTTCGAGGCGGTGACCGAGCCCGCACACAAGCTCGCCAGCCTGCGCGCCTTCATCGACGGCCTCTACCCCGGACGCTGGGACACGCTGCGCCCGATCACGGAGAAGGAGCTGAACGCCACCAGCGTGCTGCGGATTGCGCTCGACGAGGCGTCGGCCAAGGTGCGCGACTGGGGCGTGAAGGACGACGAGGAAGACCTGGACTGGCCGGTGTGGGCGGGCGTGATCCCGCTGCGCACGCTGGCTGGCGAGCCGGTGACCGAGCCGGACAGCGTGGCGCGATCGGTACCGCCGACCCGCTTCGGTTAAGGCAAGAACCGGGCGGCGAGCGCCTCGCGCGGACCGCCACTACGCCATCAGGGACGCCGCCGCGCATTGCCGAAGCGGCCGCCGCCGGGCCGGCCGCCGTACGGACGCCTGCGCTCGTCCTCGTCGTCACGCTTGGGCTTGGGCATCAGCAGGTTCTTGCCGCCCTGCTGCGCCAGCCTGGCATGCTCGCGCAGCGCCGCCTCGAAGTGCTCGGCGCCGATCGCGATTGCCGCATGCTCGGTGGCCGGCTTGTACGCCGACAGGCGCTCGCGCAGCAGGAACACGCGCTCATCGGCCTCGGCCTTCCTCGGCAGGCCCTCGACCAGCTGCACGGCCAGCGGCGTCAGCACGTAGCCCTCGCCCGCCGTGGTCAACAGGCCGTGGGTGACGAAGCGCTCGAAGGCCACCGCCCACGCCGCGGGGGCGGTGACCGGAAAGCCCATGAACTCGGCGGCCGCGACGATATCGGCCAGCGCGGCGGGTCGCCTCTTTGCGGCGATCAGGGTCGCCAGCAGCAACTGCGCGTCGGTGTCGTGGATGGGGTACATGGGTTTTGCCTGCCTCTCGGGTTGTGAAGCGCGCCATGATGCCCGAGGCGCGGCGATCCGGCGCAAGGGAAGTCGTCGTGCCGCGTAACAATCGTCCGCTCGGATTTCCTCGCAACTTGATAGACTTGAATCATTACAGATCGGTGAAACCGACTTGCCCCTCTCCTCCCTCCTGTATCGTTCGCGCGCCACGGTCGCCGCCCTCGTTCGCAGTGACGGGATCGCGGGCAGGCTGGTGGTTGCCTGGCTGGCGTTCACGGTACTGCTCGGCGGCTACTGGTTGCAGCTCGACCACTCGCACACCGCGCTCGTCTCCCAGGCCGAGAGCCTGACCCGGTTGCGTGCCCTGCAGACCGCACACGCATTGGCGCTGCACACCGGAGCGCTGTTCCGCAAGCTCGACTATCTTTCCCTGCACCTGGGCGAGCATTGGCTGAAGGAAGGTCCGCAGGGCGCGCGCGACGCCCTCGTGCGTGCGCACCTTGCGCTTCCCGAAGACGCCCTGGTCGGCATCGACGTCGCCGATGCCGAGGGGCGGCTCCTCTACTCCACCGTCGGCGAGCGCCTGCCGCTCGAACTCGAGCGCTACGGCATCGCGGACTTCGGGCATTTTCGCGTCCATCTGGAAGGGGACAAGGGCCTCTTCATCGGCCAGCCCTACCGCGGACGCATGACCGGCGCCTGGATCGTGCCGTTTTCCCGTGCGCTCGTGGAGGAGGGGCGACTGCGCGGCGTGATCGTCCTGTCGGTGTCGGTCGCCCATCTCACCCGGGCACTGAGGGAACTCTATCCGGGGACCTCGGACGTGGCGGCGCTCGTGCTCGACGATGGTCACTTCCTCGCCCACTCCAACCGGACCGCGGGAGCCATCGGGCGCTCGGTGCCGTCCGACCGCCCCTATCTGCTCGATCGCGTGGCGCTGCAGGGCAACTTCGATGCGACCGCGCCACTGGACGGCGTCGAGCGTTATTACGCCTGGCACCGCGTTGCGGGCTTTCCCGTCGTCGCCGCGCTCGGGCTGAGCAAGGCGGACGCGCTCGCCCCGGTGCGCGGCACGATCCGCGACAACCGCCTCCGCAGCGGCCTGGGCTCGCTGCTGCTCTTGGCAGCGGCCTTGCTGATCAGCCTGCTCTGGCGCCGCCACGCCCGCCAGGGCGAAGAGCTCGGCCGCGCCCGCAGGCGGCTGGAGAAGCTGGTCGGTCACTTTCCGGGCATGGCCTACCAGTTCCTGCTGCGTGCGGACGGCAGCACCTCCATGCCCTACTGCAGCCCGGGCGTGCGCGAACTCTACGGGGTGGGGCCCGAGGGGCTGCAGGATTCGGCGATGCGCCTGTTCGAGCGCGTCCACGCCGACGATCTGGACCGTCTGCGCGACAGCATCCTCCGCTCGGCCGCGAACCTCGCGCCCTGGCGATGCGAATTCCGCGTGCGGGGCGAGGGCGACCGGCTGCGCTGGCTGCTCGGCGAAGCCAACCCCGAGCGCACGCCCGAAGGCGACACGCTGTGGCACGGCTATGTGCACGACATCACCGAGCGCCAGGTGGCTGCGCAGCAGTTGCGCGAAAGCGAGGCGCGCCTGCGCCAGGCGGTCGACGCCGTCCGCGACGGCCTGTGGTCGTGGGATCTCGCCCGCGACCGCATCGCGCTCGACGAGCGCATCCTCGAGATGCTCGATCGTCCGGAACTGGGCTCGGAGATGTGCTTCGACGACTTTTGCGCGCTCGTCCATCCGGCCGATCGCCAGCGCCAGGACGCGATGCTGCGCGCCGTGCCGAGCGCGACGCCCGACGCTCCCGTGGCGGGCGACCTCCGCCTGCGCGCCGCGTCCGGGCGCTGGGTCTGGATCCACGCCCGCGGCAGCGTCGTGGAGACCGACGCGCAGGGTGGCCCGCGGCGTCTCGTGGGCACCTTCTCCGACATCACCGCACGGGTCGCCGCCACGCAGTTGCGTCGGGCCCTCCTCGACCACAGCGCGGCCGCCATCGCCATGCTCGACGCCGACCTCGACATCCTCGAAGCCAACAGCCGCGCCCACGAGATCTTCGCGCCGCCCTCGACCCCGATCGGCGGACTCAAGCTCACCGACCTCGCCCTGCACGAGGACCAGGCCATCTTCATCCCGCAGCACTACGCGGCGCTGCGGGCCGGCGGACAGGTCAACATCGAACTGCCCTTGCGCGACAATCGTGGCAAGAAACGCTGGTTCGACGTACATGGCGTGATGCTGGACCCGGAGGACCCCGACAGCGACACCGTCTGGACCCTGGTCGACATCTCCGACAAGTACCGCACGCGGATGGCGCTCGCCACCGAGCGCCTGCGCCTGAAGACGGTGCTCGAGCGCTTCCCGGGCGGCGTCCTGATGGAAGACCAGGACGGCCTGATCAGCTCGGTGAACCGGGGGTTCTGCGAACTGCTCGGTCTCGCGGCCGCCCCGGACGAACTGATCGGCCTCACGCACGCGGCGCTGTGCGAGCGGCTGGGTACGGAGCGCATGGGGTGGCTGCATCGGCCCGACGCCGACCTCACGGCGGAGAAGCGCGCCACGGTCGAAGTGGAGGGCGTGAAGGGGCGCACGCTGGAGATCGACTGGCTGCCGATCGAACACGACGGGCGACGCCTCGGCCGCGTGTGGCTGCTGCGCGACGTCACCGAGCGCAAGGAGCGCGAACGCCGGCTGGCGGAGCTCGCCGCCACCGACCCGCTGACCGGGCTGCCCAACCGGCGCAGCTTCCTGGCGTGCCTGGACGCCGCGCTCGACGACGCCCGGCGCGAGCCCGCGCGCGGCAGCGCACTGTTGATGATCGACATCGACCACTTCAAGCACGTCAATGACACCCACGGGCACCCGGTCGGCGACGAGGTATTGCAGCACGCGGCACGGCTGATCCGCGGCGGCCTGCGCCAGCACGACCGGGCGGGCCGCCTCGGCGGCGAGGAATTCGCCGTGCTGCTCGACGACGTCGACGCCGACACCGCCCTCACCCTCGCCGAACGCCTGCGCCGTAGCGTGGAGGCGGCGCCCGCGGCGACCGCGGCCGGCGCGGTGTCGCTCACCATCAGCCTCGGTCTTGCCCTCGTGTCGGGAGGGGATCCCGCCCGCGTCCTCGGTGACGCCGATGCCGCGCTCTACCGTGCCAAGCGCGGCGGCCGCAACCGTGTCTGCGTCGCAGTTCGCACCCCGGGATAGACCAGCGCGCCGCCGGCATCGAAGCACCACGCGCATGCGGCGGTTCCGCCATCCCGCCCGCGCTGGCTATACTCCCCGCCACTTTCACCCAAGGGGAGACCTGACCCATGAAGCTCGAGACCATCGCCGTGCACGGCGGCTACTCGCCCGATCCGACCACCAAGGCCGTCGCGGTGCCGATCTACCAGACCACCTCGTACGCCTTCGACGACACCCAGCACGGCGCGGACCTCTTCGACCTCAAGGTGCAGGGCAACATCTACACCCGCATCATGAACCCGACCACCGCGGTGCTCGAGCAGCGCGTGGCCCAGCTCGAAGGCGGCATCGGCGCGCTCGCCGTGGCCTCGGGCATGTCGGCGATCACCTACGCCATCCAGACCATCGCCGAAGCCGGCGACAACATCGTCTCGGCGTCGACGCTGTACGGTGGCACCTACAACCTGTTCGCGCATACCTTCCCTCAGTTCGGCATCGAGGTGCGCTTCGCCGACTACCGCGACCCCGACAGCTTCGCCGCGCTCATCGACGCGCGTACCAAGGCGATCTACTGCGAATCGGTGGGCAACCCGCTCGGCAACGTCACCGACATCGGCCGTCTCGCCGAGATCGCGCACAAGGCCGGCGTGCCGCTGATCGTGGACAACACCGTGCCCTCGCCCTACCTGTGCCGCCCCTTCGAGCACGGCGCCGACATCGTGGTGCACGCGCTCACCAAGTACCTCGGCGGCCACGGCAACTCGATCGGCGGCGTGATCGTCGACTCGGGCAAGTTCCCCTGGGCCGAGCACAAGGCGCGCTTCAAGCGCCTCAACGAGCCCGACGTCTCCTACCACGGCGTGTGCTACACCGAGGCTCTGGGTGCAGCCGCCTTCATCGGCCGCGCGCGCGTGGTGCCGCTGCGCAACACCGGCGCGGCGATCTCGCCCTTCAACAGCTTCCTGATCCTGCAGGGCATCGAGACCCTGGCGCTGCGCATGGACCGCATCTGCACCAACACGATCAAGGTCGCCGAGTACCTGAAGAAGCACGCCAAGGTCGAGTGGGTGAACTACGCCGGCCTGCCCGACCACGCCGACCACGCCCTGGTGCAGAAGTACATGGGCGGGCGCGCCTCGGGCATCCTGTCCTTCGGGGTCAAGGGCGGCTTTGAAGCCGGCGGCCGCTTCCAGGATGCGCTGAAGCTCATCACCCGCCTGGTGAACATCGGCGACGCCAAGTCGCTCGCCTGCCACCCGGCCTCCACCACCCACCGCCAGCTCTCGCCGGCCGAACTCGCCAAGGCCGGCGTGTCGCCCGACATGGTGCGACTGTCGATCGGCATCGAGCACATCGACGACATCGTTGCCGATCTGGAGCAGGCGCTGGCGGCGGTCTGACGTAGTTCTTAATGCGTCTGTCCGGGACAGACCGCGCATTTCCTGCGAAATCGTGGTCTGTCCCCGTTTCCTCCCGTTTCCTTTCCCTTCCCCGTTTCCCGCGGCTTTCCGCACAGACCACCGCTTTCACGAGAAACCCCGATGCTCGCAGTCCTGCAGCGCGTCTCCGAAGCGCGTGTGATCGTCGATGGCGAGACCATCGGCGAGATCGGCCCCGGCCTCCTCGCGCTGGTGTGCGCCGAGCGCGGCGACACGCCCGCCGAGGCCGACAAGCTGCTCGCCAGGATCCTCAAGCTGCGCATCTTCGCCGACGAAGCCGGGAAGATGAACCGCTCGGTGCAGGACGTCGGAGGCGGGCTGCTGGTGGTGAGCCAGTTCACCCTCGCCGCCGACACCTCGGGCGGCAACCGGCCGAGCTTCACCAAGGCCGCAGACCCGCACACCGGCCAGGCGCTCTACGAGCATTTCGTCGCCCGTGCCCGCGCCGCCCACGCGCAGGTGGAGACCGGCCGCTTCGGCGCCGACATGAAGGTGCAACTCATCAACGACGGCCCGGTCACAGTGCCGCTGCGCATCGCCCCGACCGCAGCGGACGACCCCCGCGGTTTTGCGTAGGAGCGACGCGAGTCGCGATCGGCCTCGCTGCTGCGAAGGACGCCGGCGGGAGTCCGAACGCTGCAATCGCGACTTGCGTCGCTCCTACCCCCCGCCCCACCGGCGGCGCGCGACTGTTTCATGGCGCGTCGGGGCATAATCGTGGCTCCCAACCCCTCGACCAGGAGACAACATGAAGCTCTACTTCAAACCCGGTGCCTGCTCGCTCTCGCCCCACATCGCGCTGGAAGAATCCGGCCTGCCCTACGAGACCGAGTCGGTCGACCTCAAGACCAAGGTGACCGCCAGCGGCGCCGACTTCTGGAAAAGCAACCCCAAGGGCTACGTCCCGGCGCTGCTGCTCGACAGCGGCGAGCTGCTCACCGAAGGCGCGGCGATCGTGCAGTACATCGCCGACCAGGCGCCGCAGAAGAAGCTCGCGCCGGCCAACGGCACGATCGAGCGCTACCGCCTGCAGTCATGGCTCAACTTCATCGGCACCGAGCTGCACAAGTCCTGCAGCCCCTTCTTCAACCCGGCCTCGGGCAAGGAGTGGAAGGAGATCGCCGGCGCCAACCTCGAGCGCCGCCTCGGCTATGTAAACGAGCAGATCGATGGCAAGTCCTACCTGCTGGGCGAGGACTTCAGCGTCGCCGACGGCTATCTGTTCACCGTGCTGAGCTGGATGAAGTTCGTCGGCATCGACCTGGCGAAGTGGCCCAACCTGAGCGCCTTTCAGGCCCGCGTGGCGGCGCGTCCGGCGGTACAGGCGGCGCTGAAGGCGGAAGGCCTGGCCTGAGTGGCGCGAAGCATCGCCAGCAGATCGTGAATGCGCGGCTGCCGGCGCTCCTGCAGGGGCCGACGCCGCGATGTCTCTGCAGGAGCGCCGCAAGGCGCTAGGACCGCCATCGTTCTCTCGCATCGGCTCGATGATCGCCACCGTCACAGCTAGCTCGCACCCCTCTCCATGACCGATCCCGCCTCCCGCGCTCCCCTCCTCGCCGGCGCTCTGCTCGCTGCCCTCGGCGTCGCTCTCGGCGCCTTCGGTGCGCATGCGCTGCGCGGGGCGCTCGATGCCGCCGCCCAAGGCTGGTGGCAGACCGCGGTGCAGTACCAGATGTGGCACGCGCTCGGGCTGCTCGCGATCGGCGCGGCGCGCGTGCAGGGCGGCAGCCTCCCGGCTTCGCTGCTCGCCGGCGGCACGCTGATCTTCTGCACCACGCTCTACGCGATGGCGCTGGGTGCGCCGCGCTGGCTGGGGGCGGTCACCCCGATCGGCGGCAGCCTGATGATCGCCGGCTGGCTGGTGCTGGTCTGGCGAGTGGCGCGCCCGCGGCGCTGAGGACACGGCCGCAGCTTGGAAAGCGTCTTTCAAGGACACGGGCACTTTGGGAGCCGCCGCAGCGGCTTGCAGCGCCCGCTCTTCAGCGGTGTGGCGGCGGCAGCGTGCCGAAGACGCGGTCCCAAAGATCCGTCACCGTGCCGTAGCCGCGGCGCTCGTCGCAAAAATGGTGGAAGCCGTGCAGCCGCCGCCGCGCCTCCAGCCAGCGCCCCGCCGGGCGGGTGTCGTGCAGGCGGTGGTGCACCGCCTCCTGCAGCAGGTTGCCGAGCAGCATGCCCGCCGACAAGGGCGCCGCGTATGCGCTGCCACCGGAAATCAGCGCCGGCAAGCCGACCACTGCCAGCACCAGCAGCACGCTGAACAGCACCGGTACGCGGATCGTCACCCCGGCATGGCGGTGATGGGCCAGGTGCCAGCGCTGGAAGGGCTCGATCCCATGCAGCATCCAGCGGTGGAGGACGTATTCGATCAGCGTCCACGCGGCCAAGCCCGCCACCACCAGCACGGCGGCGAGGCCCGGGCCCGCAGCGGCGGTCGGCTGCGAACTCATCGCCAGCACGACCAGACCGGCGCACGGCACCACCAACGAGGCCGGATAGGCGAGCGCCAGGCGCAAGGTCCAGGGTTCAGCCATCGTCGGCGCGCTCCAGGATTTCCCAGGCGTACATCAGGCTCGCGTCCGAAAAGCCGAGTCCGGTCTCCTCGTCCAGCCACCAGCCGAATCCGCGTTGATCCACGCCTTCAAAGCGCCACCGGCGCAGTTCGCCGCTGCACAGGCGGATGACATAGCTGCAGCCGCCGACGGGTTCCATGGTGTCGAAGTCCTCGCAATCGTCATGCCGGCGCAAGCGCGCGCCCTGATGGAATGATAGCCGCGCTGCACCACCACGCCAGCGCGACGCACCCCTGAACCACTGCGCGGGGGATTGCAGCGCAGATCGCGACTTGCGTCGCTCCCACGAAAACCGTCGCGCCTCCAGCCCCCGGCGCGCCCCGGGGCGTCCGGCAGGAGCGACGCAAGTCGTGGTCCCCGCAGTCGAGATGCCACGGCTTGACTATACAGTACCGTTTTGGTACTTTTAATTCCGACACCACCCACGCGAGCACATCGACATGCTGCGCATCAGCAAACTCACCGATTACGGCACCCTGATCCTGACCCACATGGCCGGGCATCCGGATCGACTGCACAGCGCCGCCGGCCTCGCCGAAGCGCTCGGCCTCGGTCTGCCCACGGTCAGCAAGGTGCTCAAGACGCTCGGCCGCCACGAGCTGGTGAGCAGCCAGCGCGGCGCGCATGGCGGTTACGCGCTCGCCCGTCCGCCCGACCGAATCACCGTGGCCGACGTGATCGACGCGCTCGAGGAGCAGGCCTTCGGGCTCACCGAGTGCAGCTCGAGCAGCGGCGTGTGCGCGATCGAGTCCGACTGCCGTATCCGCGAGAACTGGATGCGGATCAACACCGTGGTGCGCCAGGCGCTGCAGGCGGTGAATATTGCCGACATGGTCCACCCCGTCCACGGCGCCGCCTTCCCCGCCCCGCACACCACCGAACACCGCATGCATGGCCCCGCGCGCAGCGCCGCGGCCTGCCTCCCCGCAGCGCGCGCAGACGAACAGGAGATCTGATGATGAACGCCCCCACCTCTGCCCCCACTTCGACCCCTTCCTCGGCCTCCATCGCCTCCCCTGCCCGCCGCGGCGACGCGATCGGTGCCTTCCTCGAGCAGGACTACGCCGCCGGCTTCGAGACCACGCTCGACACCGACACCGTGCCCAAGGGTCTGTCGGAAGACGTCATCCGCATGATCTCCGCGCGCAAGGGCGAACCCGAATGGCTGCTCGACTGGCGCCTCGAGGCCTACCGCCACTGGCTGACGATGAGCCCGCCGACCTGGGCCGCGGTGCAGTTCCCGGCGGTCGATTTCCAGGACATCGTCTATTACTCCGCACCCAAGTCGAAGAAGGACGGCCCCAAGAGCCTGGACGAGGTCGACCCCGAGCTGCTGCGCACCTTCGAGAAGCTCGGCGTGCCGCTGCACGAGCGCGCGCGCCTGGCCGGCGTGGCGGTGGATGCGGTGTTCGACTCGGTGAGCGTGGCGACCACGTTCAAGAAGGAGCTGGGCGCCCACGGCGTGATCTTCTGTTCCTTCTCCGAGGCGGTGAAGGAACACCCCGAGCTGGTGCGCAAGTACCTCGGCACCGTGGTGCCGCCGGGCGACAATTTCTACGCCGCGCTCAACTCCGCGGTGTTCTCCGACGGCTCCTTCGTCTTCATCCCCAAGGGGGTGAAGTGTCCGATGGAGCTCTCCACCTACTTCCGCATCAACGCCCGCGACACCGGCCAGTTCGAGCGCACGCTGATCATCGCCGAGGAAGGCGCTTCGGTCAGCTACCTCGAAGGCTGCACCGCGCCGATGCGCGACGAGAACCAGCTCCACGCCGCGGTGGTCGAGCTGATCGCGCTCGACGACGCCAAGATCAAGTATTCCACCGTGCAGAACTGGTACCCGGGCGACAAGGACGGCAAGGGCGGCATCTACAACTTCGTCACCAAGCGCGGCGACTGCCGCGGCGCGCGCTCGCACATCTCCTGGACCCAGGTCGAGACCGGCTCGGCGATCACGTGGAAGTACCCGAGCGTGATCCTGCGCGGCGACGATTCGGTGGGCGATTTCCACTCGGTGGCGCTGACCAACAACCTGCAGCAGGCCGACACCGGCACCAAGATGATCCACATGGGGCGCAACACCCGCAGCACCATCCTCAGCAAGGGCATCTCGGCCGGGCGCGGCAGCAACACCTTCCGCGGCCTGGTCAAGATCACCCCCAAGGCCGAGGGCGCGCGCAACTACACCCAGTGCGACTCGCTGCTGATCGGCGACCGCTGTGCGGCGCACACCTTCCCGACCATCGAGGTCCGCCACCCCACGGCGCACGTCGAGCACGAGGCCACCACCTCGCGCATCGGCGAGGACCAGCTCTTCTACGCGATGCAGCGCGGCATCAGCGCCGAGGACGCGGTGTCGATGATCGTCAATGGCTTCTGCCGAGAGGTGTTCAAGGAGCTGCCGATGGAATTCGCGGTGGAAGCGCAGAAATTGCTGGGCGTGAGCCTCGAAGGCAGCGTCGGCTGAGCCGGCGCCCACATGGAAACAGGGCCGTGCGTTTTTTCGTGGGAGCGACGCAAGTCGCGATCCAAGGCCCGAGAAGCACGATCGCGACTTGTGTCGCTCCTACGGGGGCGCCACTTGCGACATCGAGATGGAAATCCGGAGAACAAACATGCTTAAAATCAACAACCTGCACGCCGCGATTGACGGCAAGGCGATCCTCAAGGGCCTGAACCTCGAGGTCGCGGACGGCGAGGTGCACGCGATCATGGGTCCCAACGGCTCGGGCAAGAGCACGCTCGCCCAGGTGCTGGCCGGACGCGAGACCTTCACCGTCACCGACGGCAGCGTCGACTGGAACGGCGCCGACCTGCTCGCCCTGCCCGCCGAGGAGCGCGCGCGCGCCGGGCTCTTCCTCGCCTTCCAGTACCCGGTCGAGATCCCCGGCGTGTCGAACGCCTACTTCCTCAAGGCCGCAGTCAACGCGGTGCGCCGCCACCGCGGGCTGCCGGAATACGACGCGATGGACTTCCTCGCGCGGGTGAAGGCCGAGATGAAGGCGGTTGGAATGAAGGAGGAATTCCTCTACCGCTCGGTGAACGAGGGCTTCTCCGGCGGCGAGAAGAAACGCAACGAGGTGCTGCAGATGGCGCTGCTCGAGCCCAGGCTCGCGGTGCTGGACGAGACCGACTCGGGCCTGGACATCGATGCGCTGAAGATCGTCGCCGAGGGCGTCAATCGCCTGCGCTCGCCCGCGCGCTCGATGATCGTCATCACCCACTACCAGCGCCTGCTCGACTACATCGTTCCGGACAAGGTGCACGTGCTGTCGCAGGGCCGCATCGTGCGCTCGGGCGGGCGCGAGCTCGCGCTCGAGCTGGAAGAGCACGGCTACGGCTGGATCGACGCGGCGCAGGGCGACAAGGCCGGCGGCGCGTCCGCGGGAGCGCGGCCATGAGCGCGATCGACTTCTGGCTCGGACGCCAGCGCGACACCGCTGCCGATCTGCCCGGCGCCGACCTGCCCTGGCTCGTCCGCCTGCGCGAGGACGCCATCGACCGCTTCGCCGACGAAGGCTGGCCGACGACACGGCGCGAGAACTGGCGACACACCTCGCTCGCCTTCATGGCGCAGCAGGCGCTGGCGGTGCGCGAGACGGTCGCGCCCGAGGCGGTCGTGGCGGACCTGCGCGCGCGCTACCGGGCAGCGCTGGGCACAGCACAGGACCCCGCGCGGAAGGCCGTGGAGTCCGCCGGCGACGACGGCCACTGGGTGGTCTTCGTGGATGGGCACTTCGCCCCCGCGCTGTCCGCCATCGGCGGGCTTCCCGGCGGCGTGCGCATCGGCAGCCTGGCCGATGCGCTCGGGCAGACCCCCGAGGCGGTCGAGGCCGCCTTCGGCCAGGCCGGCGACGGCGAGGCCCCCGCCGCGCTCAACGCCGCGCTGGCCGCCGACGGCGCCTGGATCCGCCTGGGGCGCGGCGTCGCCGTGGAGCCGCCGATACACCTCGTCTTCCTCACCGCGACCGTCGCCGACCAGCACCTGCGCAACCTCGTCGTCACCGAGCCCGGCGCGCAGGCGACGATCGTCGAGCACTACCCGGCCGGCGCCGCCGGCAGCACGCTGACCACCGCCGTCACCCGCGTGCTCGCCGCGCAGGACAGCCACGTCACCCACCTCAAGCTGCAGCAGGAGGCGCCAGAAGCCATCCACCTGGCGACGATCGAAGCCGAGCAGGCCCGCGGCGCGGTGTTCGCCTCGCACTCGCTGTCCTTCGGCGCCCGCCTGGCGCGCAACGACATCCGCACCCGGCTCGCCGGCGAGGGCGCCGAGGTGCTGCTGAACGGCCTCTACCACGCCGACGGCCGCCGCCATGTCGACCACCACACCCGCATCGACCACGCCCGCCCGCAGGGCACCAGCCGCGAGTTCTATCGCGGCCTGATCGACGGCAGCGCGCGCGGGGTGTTCACCGGGCGCATCCTGGTGGCCCAGGACGCCCAGCGCACCGACGCCATGCAACGCTGCGACAACCTGCTGCTGTCCCGCCTGGCCGAGGCCGACGCCCGCCCCGAGCTCGAGATCTACGCCGACGACGTCAAGTGCGCCCACGGCGCCACCGTCGGCCAGCTCGACGAGGACGCCCTCTTCTACCTGCGCAGCCGGGGCGTCGACGCGGTGCACGCACGCCAGCTGCTGACCTACGCCTTCGCCGCCGAGGTGCTCGACCGCATCGCCCACGCGCCGCTGCGCGCGTTCGGCCGCGCCGCGCTGCTCGAACGCCTGCCCGATGGCGCCCGACTGGAGGAACTGCTGTGAACGCTCCGTGTGACCCCGGCGCGCAGACGCCCATCCTGGACCTTGCCGCCGACTTCCCCATCTTGTCGCGGCCGTTGCATGGCCGCCGCCTGGCCTACCTGGACAACGGCGCCACCACGCAGAAGCCCGCCGCGGTGATCGAGGCCGAGGCGCGCTTCTACCGCGAGTCCAACGCCAACATCCACCGCGGCGTGCACTGGCTGTCGCAGCACGCCACCGAACTCTACGACGGCGCCCGCGCCACGGTGCAGCGCTTCCTCAACGCCGCGCGCGCCGACGAGATCGTGTTCACCCGCGGCACCACCGAGGCGATCAACCTGGTGGCGCAGAGCTGGGGCCGGCCACGGCTCGCGGCCGGTGACGAGATCCTGCTCAGCACCATGGAGCACCACTCAAACATCGTGCCCTGGCAGCTCGTGTGCGAGCAGACCGGCGCGGTGCTCAAGGTGATTCCGGTGCGGGACAACGGCGAGCTCGACATGGCGGCCTTCGCGGGCCTGCTCGGCGAGCGCACGCGGCTGCTGGCGATCACCCATGTGTCGAACGCGCTCGGCACGGTCAATCCGGTGGCCGAGATGACGCGGCGCGCGCACGAGATGGGCGCGGTCGTGCTCGTGGACGGCGCGCAGGCGGTGGCCCACCAGGCGGTGGACGTGCAGGCGATCGGATGCGACTTCTACGCCTTCTCGGGCCACAAGCTCTACGGCCCAACCGGCGTCGGCGCGCTCTACGGCCGCGCCGAGCTGCTGCGCCACATGCCCCCCTGGCAGGGTGGCGGCGACATGATCCGTACCGTCGCCTTCGACAACACCACCTTCGCCCCGCCGCCGCAGCGCTTCGAGGCCGGCACGCCCAACATCGCCGGGGCGATCGCGCTGGCTGCGGCGATCGACTACGTCCAAGGCGTCGGGCTCGCGCGCATCCACGTCCACGAGCAGGCCCTGCTCGACTACGGCACGCGCGCGCTCGCCGCCATCCCCGGGGTACGCCTGGTCGGCACCGCGGAGCGCAAAGCCGGCATCCTGTCCTTCCTGGTCGACGGCATCCACCCGCACGACCTCGGCACCATCCTCGACGCCGAGGGTGTGGCGATCCGCGCCGGGCACCACTGCGCGATGCCACTGATGACGCGCTTCGGCATCCCCGGCACCGCGCGCGCCTCGCTCGGCCTCTACAACGGCCTCGCCGACCTCGACGCGCTGGTCGCGGCGATCCACAAGGCGCAGGAACTGTTCGGCACGCGCGGCGGCACGGCGTCTGGCAACGGGAGAGTGGCATGAGCGGGATGCAGGATTCGCTGCGCGAGCTGTACCAGGAGGTGATCTTCGATCACAACCGCAACCCGCGGAACTACCGCCCGCTGCCCGCCGCCAATCACCACGCCGACGGTCACAACCCGCTGTGCGGCGACCAGCTAACGGTGTACCTGCAGGTCGAGGACGGCATCGTGCGCGACTCGAGCTTCGTCGGCCACGGCTGCGCGATCTCCACCGCTTCGGCGTCGCTGATGACCGAGGCGGTCAAGGGCAAGCCGGTCGCAGAGGTCGAGGCGCTGTTCCGCGACGTCCACGCGCTGCTCACCGAAGGCCGCGAGGCCGCCGACCCGGCGCGCGACTTCGGCAAGCTGGAAGTGCTCTCCGGGGTCAAGGAGTTTCCCGCGCGGGTCAAGTGCGCCACGCTCGCCTGGCACACCCTGCACAACGCGCTCGTCGGCGAGCACGAAACCGCACACACCGAATAAGACCTCGAGGAGCACATCATGGGCGACCACTACGGCGAAACCGATTCCCGCGTGCTGCAGCGCGACTGCGCGGCGGTGAGCGTGCCCTGGGGCAAGGCGGAGACGCTCCCCGAGGGGTCCTACGCGCTGGTGACCCAGCGCCTGGGCGGCTCGATCACGGTGATGTGCGGGGGCAACCTCTACCGCATCGACGAGCGCAACGCCGACGCGCTCGGCCTCGAGCCGCAGTTGTCGGCAGCCCCGCCGGCCGACGCGGACGGCGAGCAGACCGCAGAGCGCGTCGAACAGGCGGCGTGGGCGCAACTCGCCACCTGCTACGACCCCGAGATCCCGATCGACATCGTGAACCTGGGCCTGGTCTATGCATGCACGGCAGAGCCGCTGGCGGACGGCAGGTTCCGTATCGCCGCGGCGATGACCCTCACGGCGCCCGGCTGCGGCATGGGCACCCTGATCGCCGACGAGGCGCGCGACAAGCTGTTGCAGATTCCCGGCGTCGCCGATGCCGAGGTCAGCCTGGTCTGGGACCCGCCGTGGAGCCGCGAGATGATGAGCGAGGCCGCGCGGCTGGAGATGGGGATGTTCTGAGGGCAGCAAGGCGCATTCGGGCGTTCGTGCGAGTGAAGTCGGTCGTCACTGCGTCAATGCCCGCATCGCGACTTGCGTCGCTCCTACGGCATCGTGACTTGCGTCGCTCCTGCGGCGTCGTGACTGCGGCGTCGCGACTTGCGTCGCTCCTACGAAAACGTCGCGCGGGGAGAAAGCATCGAG
This sequence comes from Thauera sp. SWB20, assembly GCF_000831325.1. Classification (NCBI taxonomy): domain Bacteria; kingdom Pseudomonadati; phylum Pseudomonadota; class Betaproteobacteria; order Rhodocyclales; family Zoogloeaceae; genus Thauera; species Thauera sp. SWB20. The sequence continues at coordinate 199,381 of NZ_JTDM01000013.1, forward strand.
CGTGGAAAAGACATCGCACGCTTGGAGGAAACGGCACGCGCGTGGAAAACCTCCGCGTCGGGAAGGCGTCACGCCTGGACACCCTCCCGTAGGAGCGACGCAAGTCGCGATTTCCACGGCCGATCAGCGTAGCGAGAACTGCACCTCGCCGCCCTCGCCGAGCGCCTCCACCTTCGGCTCGAGCACGAAGACGCGCTCGCCGGGCACGCCCCCCTCGCCCGCCAGCCAATCCCGCACGACCTGCGCACGTGCGCGCGCCAGAGCCAGCAAGTCGTCGTCACCGACCTTCGCGTTGGCGCGCATCAGCGCCTCCATCTCGGGCACAGGAATGTCCTTGACCATGCCGACCAGATTGCGCTCCTTCTTGAAGTCGGCGGCACGGTAGGCTTTCTTCAGCAACTCGGCGTACTCCGCCTCGCCCACCTCGACCTCCTCGATCGAAGGCGCGGCCTGACCCTTGGCGATCATCGCCTTGAGCTTCTGCGCGCGCACCGCGTTGGTCAGCGCCGCCTGGCGCAGGCCGTCGAGGTCGGAGGCGGGGTCGGCACGGCCGACGATGTCCAGGCGCAAGGTGGGGCGATCGACCAGCGCCTGCGCGAGCGTCTTCAGCCTGCCCTGCTCCGCCTCGCCCAGGGTGGCCGTGCCCGCGGCGAGGTCGAGCTGCGAGAGCTCCTCGCCGCCGCCGAGCGCCGAGCCGAGCAGCGCAAAGGGCGAGGTGATCGCCTTGCCGATCAGGTTGAACAGCATCTTCATCACCAGGCCGAACACGCTGAACTGCGGATCGTCGAGCGTGCCACTCACCGGCAGGTTGAGGTCGATCTCGCCGCGGCTGTTCTTGAGCAGCGACACCGCCAGCTGCACCGGAAGGTTCACCGCATCCGGGCTGTCCACCGCGTCACCGAAGGTGAGCTGGTCGAGGAAAATGCGGTTGGTCGCGGTGAGCTGGCGGTCGATGATCTTGTAGTTGAGCTCCGCCGACAGCTTGCCCTTGGCGATGCCGTAGCCGACATACTTGCCGGAGTAGCTCGACAGCCCGGTGAGCTCGAAATCCTTCACCGAGGCGAGGATGTCGAGGTGGGCATCCTGGCGGAAGGGGTTGAGCTCGCCGGTGATCGACAGCGGCGCGCTCTTGTCCACCTTGCCGACGATCTCCACCCTGGCGAGCTTGTCCGAGCTCGTGGAGAAGCCGGTGATGGTGCCGGCGAGCCCGGTCAGGTTGGCGTCGTAGTTGGGGCGGACGAAGCGGTCGCTGAAGGCGACGTTGCCGCGCTTGAGCTCGATGCGGTCGATGCGCACCGGCGGGGGCGGCGGGCCTGGGGGCGCGATCGGGGAAGTACGCTGGCCGTCGGCGGCCGCCCCACCCTGCATCTCGCCCTGCTCGACCTCCTTCGTGTGCGCGACGGCAGCCGCCGGCTTCGCGGCCGCTTCGGACTCACCCTTGACGCCGCCGATCTCGCGCAGGTTCAGGCGGCCCTGGCTGTCGAGGATCAGGCGGGTGTAGAAATCGTCGAGCGCGATGCGCTTGACGCCGAGCGAAAGGGGCTCAAGGCGCGCGTCGATACCGCCGATCGCGAGCGTGCGCCAGCGCAGGAAGTCGGTCGCGTTCAAGCGATCGACCGAGGCGAAGTTCGCCACCCCGACGTCGCCGCTGAAGCTCGCGAGCAGCTTGCCGCGGCGGTCGGTGTCGAGCTTGAGCCGGCCCTTGGTGGTGAGGTTGCCGCGCGAGATCGCGATCTTGGTCTGCTCGAGCACGTAGGGCTGCAGCGGCAGCAGGTCGACGTTGCGTAGATCGAGGGCGAGATCGGCCTTGAGCGGCGCGATCGTCAGCGGCCCCGAGGCCGCCACCTTGCCGCGCTTGTTCAGCATGGAGTCGAGCTTGAACTGGATGGCGTCGCCCTTCTCGGTGGAGAAGCCGTCGAGCTCGAAGTCGATGCCCTCGAGCGTGGTGAGCACCGGCCGCGCCACGCTGCGATCGTCCAGCCGCACCGAGGCGCCACGCAGCGCGAACTTGTCCACCGCGATCACCCAGTCGGGCTCGGCCTTGCCCTTGGCCGCCGGCGCGGAAGCTGCCCCCTTCGCCGGCGGCGGCACGAGCGCCCTAACGAGGTCGAACTCGCCATCCTTGGTGCGCACGGCGGAGACCGCCGCCCCCTGGAGCTCCACCCCGCCGATGCGCACGCTGCGCCCGGCGAGGTCGACCGTGGCGCTGCGCACGTCGAGCGCCGGCAGGCTCAGCGCCGGCGTCTTCGCATCCTTCAGCAGCAGCGCGAAATCGCGCAGTGCGAGCGCCTCGGCGCTGACCTGCACCGCCGGCGCGCCGTCCTTGCCGAGCGTCATGCGGTATTGCGCACCGCCGCTGAGACTGCCCTCGCCGATCGAGGCGCCGGGCATCGCCGCCGCCAGGTAGGGCGCATAGCGCGGCAGGCGGATCGACTCGAACTGCAGGCTGCCCGAGTACTCGAAGGGCGCCAGGCGCAGCACGTCCTCGTGGGTGAATTTCTCGCCGGCATCGGTGACGTAATCGAGGCGGATCTCGGCCGGCAGCTCGCCCTCGGTGGCGAGATCGCGCATGTCGAGGTTGATCGCCTCGATGCGCGCGCGGAAGGGCTCGGCCAGGCCGCGGTCCTCGAAGCGCACTACCCCGTCGCGGATGCGCGTGAGCGCGAGCAGGAAATCCGCTCCGGCCGGGGTCGCGTCGCGGGCATCGGCCACCGTCTTGCCGTCCGCCGGGGCGGCCGGCGTGGTGACGCCTGCGTCTGCCTGGGCTGCACCCGCGGCCGGTCCGGAAGCCGCCTTCTGCGCGACCTGCGCGGCGGCCTTGCCCCCTTTCGTAGCCTTGCCCTTTGCCTTCCTGGCGCCTTCGGCGGCCGGAGGCGATATCAGCCCGAGCACGTTGAGCCCGCCGTCCTTCAGCCGCACCAGGTCGAGCTCCGGACGTGCCAGGCGCAGCCGGGTGAAGTGCCAGCGCCCGATCATCGGCTGCACGTCGGCGAATTCGAGCTCCACCTCGTCCGCGGTCGCGACCGGCGCGCCCTCGCGATCCTGCAGCACCAGCTTGTGAACCTGCAGCGGACCGCGCAGGGAGAGCACCGGCGCACCCTCCACCGTCTGGCTGAACGAGAGCTCGAGATTGGTCGTCAGCAGCGCCGAAGGAAGGCGGAAGCGCGGCTCGATCGGCAGGTAGGCGATCCAGGGCGTGAGGTCGAACTCCTTCAGCGAGACGTCGAGGATGGTTTCTTGCGATTCGGCGAAGGGCTTGGTGCGCGCATTGAGCAGCAGCGCGTCGCCGTTGAGCTTGGCCGAGAGCGAGGGTTGCACGAAGACATCCACCCGCACCGGCAGGTTGGAGACGAAGGGCACGCCGACGCCCAGTTCGGAGAGCTCGTGGGTGATGCCGCGCACGCGGTCGTCGACGCGCACAAGGCCGTCGCTGATGCGGATGTTGCCGATCGAGAACAGCGTCGGCGGCGTGTCCTCGGCGGGTTCCTCGCCACCGAGCGCGGCGATGCGCTCGAGCACGTCCGTCCAGTTGTGGCGCCCCTCGGCTTCGAGCGCGACATGGACGCGCGGCTTGTCGAGGGCGAGCTCGTGCAGCACGATGCCCTTGCGCAGCAGCGACTCGAGCTCGAGGTTGGCGCGCAGCGATTCAAAGCCGAGCGCCTCGGCGCTGCCATCGGCCTCCATGATGCGCAGTCCGCCCACCTCGGCAGTAAGGCGGAAGGGGTTGATCAGCACGCGCTCGACGACGACCTCGCGCCCGAGCGTCTCGCCGAGCAGCTTCTGCGCGTAGTGCCGCGCCACCGGCGGCACGGCGAGGTAAGCGGCGGCCGAGAGCGCGAGCAGGATCGCGACCGTCCACAACGTCCGACGCAGCCCCTTGCGCCGAGGCGGCTGCACGGTCGAGTCGGTCGTGGGTTCAGACATGGGAAACTCCATCAGGATGAATTCGTCGCCGGAACTGCCCGGACATCATGCGGCGGGAGCCCGCCTGGCATGCGCCGGAGCCCGGCCGGGCGTTATTTTGCGCCGCTTTGTGGCGCTCGGGTAAGGAAGCTGTGCACACGCAACACGGTGAGACGGTCCATGCGGGCATTCAAGCCTCGCCCTTGGACGGCCTCGCCGCCGGGCGTCCGAGCAGCGGCAGATAGGCGAGCGCCTGCAGCGCGAGCAAGGCTCCGAAGCCCCAGGCCAGCGCGCGCGCAAGCTCCACACCCATGCCTCGCATGAGATCGAGGCCGATGCCGAAGCCCCACTGCACGCAGAAGGCGCCGGCGAACGCCATCAGGTTGAGCGCGGTGCTGACGCGGCCGAACAGCGCGGGCGGAAAGGCGCGCGCCGCCGACAGGTAGATCTGCGAGTTGGCCGCGGTGAGCAGGCCGAATGCGGTCCATAGCGGGAGCACCGGCAGGTCGGACCACAGGATCAGCGCCTGCACCAACAGCATCATGCCGTAGCCCGCGCGCAGCAGGCCGAGCGGCTGGACTCCGGCGCGCGCCAGGCGCACGCCGAACACGCCCACCGCGAGCTGTCCGGCGAGGTTGCCGAGGTTGAGGGCCACCAGTACCGTCGCCGCACCGGCGATGTCGAAGCCGTTCACGTTCATCACCCACGGCACCACCCACAGGCTCTGCAGCGCCATGAAGCCGCCGACGAAGAACACCGAGGCCGCCGCATGGCGCAGGAAGGCGGGCGCGGCGAAGATGCCCGCCACGACGCGCAGCGCGGCCGCCAGCGAGGCCTCGCTATGCGCCGCTGGCGAATCGGGCAGCGCGCGCAGCGCCAGCACCGCGGCAAACAGGGACACCGCGGCGATGATCCAGAACGCCCCGCGCCAGCCCAGCACCGGCAGCACCGCCGCGAGCGGCACGCTGGCGGTGAGCGCGCCGAGCGAGCCCGAGGCCATGATGAAACCGATCATCGAGCTCTGGCGCTCGGGCGGATACCACAGCGTGAACCCCTTCAGCGCCGCCATCAGGCAAGCCGACACCCCCAGGCCCACCATGGCGCGTGCGCCCGCGAGCGCGCCGAGCGAGTCGGCCATGGCGAACAGCGCGCTGCCGAGCGCCGCGAGCAACAGCAGCGCGGCCTCCACCCGCCGCGGACCGAAGCGGTCGAGCGCGATCCCGACCGGAATCTGCGCCGCGCCGAAGGCGAGGAAATACGCGCTGGTCAGCAGGCCTAGGCTGGCCGCCGACAGGCCGAGCTCGTCGGTGAGCCGCGGCGAGATCACCGCGTTGACCGTGCGCAGCAGGTAGGACAGGTAATAGCCGAGCGCGAACGGCACGAACACCCGTACCCAGCCGCTCGTCGAGCCGCCCTTGCAGCCGTTCTCCGCCCCGCCCGACCGCCTCGTCCGGACCACCCGCGTCCCCTGCGAAAAAGCGCGCATTGTGCCTGCAAGCGCCGTGCCGCCCAAGCGATGCGGACTTTGATGCACGACAAACAGTTGTCAGTCCAACGCAGCCGGGATGCCCTTGACCTGCATCAATGCCGTTTGTCGCCCCCTGCGGAGAATTCGATACACCCGCCAGAGAGGAGACTCCGATGAATACCATTTCCGAACTCATGACCCACGACCACCGCGACTGCGACGGCATCTTCGCCCGCGCCGAGGAGCTTGCCTCCGACGGCGACTGGGCCGACGCTGCCGAAGCGCTGAAGAAGTTCGCGGACGCGCTCAACGCCCACTTCGACGCCGAGGAGAGCACCCTCTTTCCCGCCTTCGAGCAGGCGACGGGCATGACGCAAGGTCCCACCATGGTGATGCGCCATGAACACCAGAACATGCGCGACACCCTGGCCGCCCTGCAGTACGCCCTCGACAAGCAGGACGCCGACGACTTCGCCGGCGAGGCCGAGACGCTGCTGATCATGATGCAGCAGCACAACATGAAAGAAGAGAGCGTGATCTACCCGATGCTCGACAGCCGCCTGCCCGGCGACGAGCAGGAGCGCCTGTCGGCCTCGGTCGGCAAGCACCTCGGCGAGGCCCGCGCAGCATGAGCGGACGTGTCGTCGATGCCCGCGGCCTCGAGCCGCCCGAGCCCTTCGAGCGTGCCATGGAGGGCCTGATGGCCCTCGGCAAGGACGAGGAAATGCTGCTCATCCTCGACCGCATGCCGCACCCGCTGCTACGCATCCTCGATCGCGACGGCTACCGCCACGCCGAGGCCTTCCGCGACGACGGCGCCGTCGAGATCCGGATCCGCCAGCGATGATGGGGCCGGGCCTCTCCTACGACGACACGCCGCCGTTCTCGGCACCGATCCGCTTCTTCCTCACCGCCCCGCTGTTCGGCGTGGCGGCAGGGCTGACGCTGATCTTTGGCGGCGAGATCCTCGTCTCGCGGTGGACGCCCGGCGCACTCGCCATCACGCACCTCTTCGCCGCCGGCTTCATGTTGCAGGTGATGCTCGGCGCGTTGCTGCAGGTCATGCCGGTGGTGGCGGGCGCGAGCATGCCCGCGCCGCTGCGCATCGCCGGCATCACTCACCTGGCGATGGCGCTCGGCGCCGCGGGGCTCGCCTTCGGACTGGGTGCCGGCGCACCCGGCGTCCTGCTCGGCGGCGCCGTGCTGCTCGTGGGCGGACTCTTCGTGTTCCTCTCCGCCGCCGCGCTGGGCCTCAGCCGCGGCGCACGCACGGGCAACAACACCCGCACCCCGCGCGATCTGCGCATGGCCTTCGCCGGCCTCGTCGTGACCGCGGTCCTCGGCTTCAGCCTGGTGCTCGTGCTCACGCGCGGCGTCGCCCTGCCGGTGCCGCTGCCGACCGTGGTGAACCTGCACGCCGGCTGGGGCTGGATGGGCTGGGCCGCAGTGCTGCTCGCCGCCGCGAGCTGGGTCGTGGTACCGATGTTCCAGATCACCGCTGCCTACCCGCAGCGCTTCACCACGCTGTGGGCACCGGCGGTCACCGCCACCCTCGTGTTGTGGACCCTCGCCGAGTATCTCGCAATCGATGCCGCGCGCTTCATCGCCATCCTCGCACTCGGGCTGCTCGGCGCCGGCTACGCGGGCACCACGCTGTACCTGCAGGCACACTCGCGGCGCAGCAAGCCCGACACGCCCTTCCTCGCCTTCCGCGAGGCCATGTACTCGGCGCTCGCCGGCGTCCTGGTGCTGGCGATCTCGCTGTGGTCCGACGCCGACTGCTGGCCGATCCTCGCCGGCGTGCTGATCCTGCACGGCGGTTTCGGCGGCACCATCACCGCGATGCTCTACAAGATCGTGCCCTTCCTCGCCTGGCTGCACCTCACCCAGGCCGGGCTGAAGGCACCGAACATGAAGAAGCTGCTGCCCGACACCCCGATCCGCCGCCAGCTGCGCGTGCGCACCACGAGTCTCGCCACGCTCTGCGTCGCGGTCTTCGTGCCGGTGCTCGCCCCGCTCGCCGGCGTCGTGCTGGCGGTCGAGTTCGGTTGGCTCTTCGCCAACCTGCTGCGTGTGGTGCGCGCCCGCCGCGATGCAGCGAAAAACGCCGGGCCGCGCCCCGGAAGCCACGCCAGCGCGTGATTCCGGTTTTTTTTGCGACGCGCGAATTTTGTTTGACGAACGAAAAAGGCATCTGTATAGTTCGCGGCTCTCGGGGTGTAGCGCAGTCCGGTAGCGCGCTTGCTTTGGGAGCAAGATGTCGGGGGTTCGAATCCCTCCACCCCGACCAGCTCACATCCCGACTGCCCGCCGGAAGCTGCCCGTAGCTCAATTGGATAGAGCACCGGCCTTCTAAGCCGGGGGTTGCAGGTTCGATCCCTGCCGGGCAGGCCAGGAAAAGTTTTTCGGGATTCCGGTTTTCCGGGGTCCCACAGTGGCGGCATTAGCTCAGTTGGTAGAGCACTGGATTGTGGCTCCAGGTGTCACCGGTTCGATTCCGGTATGTCGCCCCATCGATTCGATGTCCCGACGGGACCCGGCCAACGTCGGAAGAGTCCCGAAAGGTACGCTGCAAGCATGAAAACCCACCCGAAGCGGTGGGTTTTTTCGTTTCCGGACACGCTGTTCGCTACCGCATCCATGCTCCATGGAGCAGAGCCGGGCCACTCAGGCAGCCAAGGCCTTCACGCGACCGGCGACACGAGCATCCACACCATGCCCCAGATCCGGGAAGAGCTCGACGCTGACGGCCGCACCGAGCGCCTGCATCGTCTCGGCGGCCATCAGGCTGTAGCGCGCATCGATCACCGGATCCTGCTCGCCGTGCAGCAGATGCACCTGCGTGTTCGCCGGCGCCACGCGCGGTGGCAAGGCAAAGCGGCCGGCGATCGAGATGACGCGCGCGGCGACCGTTTCCGGCAACTGGGTGGACTCCAGCGCCATGATCGCACCCTGCGAGAAGCCGACCAGCGTGGTGGCGGCGGCATCCACCCCTGCCCTCGCCTGCCAGTCGCGCACCTGGCGCACGAACGATGGCATGGCCTCGGCGATACGCGCCGGGCGGCTGTCCTCGGTCACCCCGCGTACCGAGAACCACTGCCAGCCGCCGCCCAGGTCGCTGGGGTCGGGTGAGCGCACGCTGACCACCCAGGCGCCCGGGTCGGCCTCGGCGAGCAGGCGGCCGAGCGGCACGAGATCCTCGGGGCGTGATCCCACTCCATGGAAAAGCAGGATCAAGCGCGCCGCCGGGGCGGACGCTTGTTGAACGATGAGATCCTGATCGGACATGGTCGCGCCTCAGTCGGCCAATGCCTGGTTCGCGTCGGCACCCTTCATCGCGGCGAGGTCGGCACCGAACAGGAAGGAATCCATCGACAGCACGCCATGCACGATGCCCCCTTCGATGACGCTCGCGGGCACGGCCTGCGCCGCCGCGCCGGCGGCCACCAGCAGCGGCAGGTAATGCTCGGCGGTGGGATGCGCACGGCGGGCGTGCGGTGCGATCTCGAGCGCCTGGCGCAGGCGCGGGTGGTCGCCCGCCAGCACCGCGTCCCGCACCCAGTGCGCGAACTCCGCTGCATAGGCTTGGGCGCGTGGATCACCGAGGCGGAACTCGTACAGGTTGTGGGTCAGGCTGCCCGAGCCCACGATCAGCACGCCTTCGCCTGCCAACGGCGCGAGCACCCGCCCGTAGTCGTAGGCGCCATCGGCGTCGAGCCATTCCGGCAGCGATACCTGAAACACCGGGATGTCGGCCTTGGGGTAAAGGTGCGACAGGGGCACCCAGGCACCGTGGTCGAGGCCCCGATCGGCATTCGGGGTGGCGGGCAGACCCGCCGCCTGCAGCAGTTCGAGCGCACGGCGCGCAGCGAGATGGGCGCCTTCGGCCGGGTACTGCAGCGTGTAGAGGGTCGCATCGAAGCCGCCGAAATCGTGGATGGTCGCGGGCCGAAGCGACAGCGTGACCTGCGGCTGGCGCGTCATCCAGTGCGGCGACGCCACCAGCACCGCGTGCGGACGCGGCAGCCGGCGGCCGAGCGTGGCGAGATTCGCGCCGGCGAGGCCGGGGTCGAGCGCGAAGGTGGGCGCGCCGTGCGAGACGAACAGGGTAGGCAGCATTTGCATCAGAGGTCTCCAGATGGACGGCGATGACGCGGGCCGACCGGCCGCTGTCGTCCCGGGCCCCCGGGGGCCCGGATACGCAGCGCGTGCGCGGCCCAGCCGGCGTAGGTGGGCAACAGGCGCTCGAGCGGGCCAGGCGTCATGGTGTTTCTCCGCGGGTTCCGTCGCCTTGTGCGGGTCTGGCGTCCTGTTGCGATGAACTGACCATGGCAGCACTTTACGGGCCATCGCGATTGAGATAAACAGCCATCCAGACGAGAAACTGTTCCACATGAAGAGACAATGGACCGATTTGTCGAGATGCAGACCTTCTGCGCGGTGGTCGATGCCGGCAGCTTCGTGGGCGCGGCCGAGGCGCTCGGCTTGTCGAAGGCGACCGCCTCGCGCTATGTGGGCGAACTGGAGACGCGACTCGGTGTGCGCCTGCTCCACCGCACCACCCGGCGCCTGTCATTGACCGAGGACGGCGAACGCTTCTACGCCCGCAGCCGGGAAGTGCTCGCCGGGCTCGAGGAAGCGGAAGCCGAGCTGCATTCGCGCAGTGGCGCGGCACGCGGGCTGTTGCGCATCAACGCCCCGGTCACCTTCGGCATCCGGCACCTCGCGCCCCTGTGGGGCGCGTTCCGGGACCTGCACCCGCAGGTGCGGCTCGAGGTGACGCTGGCGGACCGTACCGTCGATCTCGTCGAGGAAGGCTTCGATATCGCGATCCGGATCGCTGCGCTGCCCAGTTCCACCCTCGTCTGCCGGCAGCTCGCCCGCACGCGCATCGTGCTGTGCGCCGCGCCCGCCTATCTGGCAGCCCATGGCGCGCCCCGGCTGCCGGCAGACCTCGCCAGCCACACGGTCATCGCCTACAGCTACTGGTCCGGAGGCGACGAGTGGCAGTTCGACGGACCGGACGGGCGCGTGAGCGTGCGCACGAGACCCGCCGTACACACCAACAGCGGCGACACCTGCCGCGCGATGGCACTCGCCGGCCAAGGGGTGATCCTGCAGCCCGGATTCCTGGTCGCCGAAGATCTGGCGGCGGGCGCGCTGGTGGAGCTGATGCCCGCATATCGATCCGTCACGCTCGGCATCTATGCTCTGTACCCGACGCGCAAGTTCGTCCCGCCCAAGGTGCGCGCGCTGGTCGACTTCCTCGCCGAACGCTTCGCCGCGCCGCCGCCGGGCTGGTGAGGCCGCGCAGATCGCCGCGGTCGTTGCGCTCGGCGGAACAGTCCATCCGCCGGACAGGGCTGGGCCTTCAGCGGAGAGCTCGGCACCGACCTCGACGACGTCAAGGCTGCGCATCACATGCACGAGTTGTACACCCGCGCGGACCCGGCCTACACGGGACGTGCAACCGTGCCCGTACTGCGGGACCGGTCGCGCCACACCATCGTCAAGAACGAGTCTGCCGACATCCTGCAGATCCTGAACAGCGATTTCGGCGCCATGGCACACAACGACATCGACCTGCGCCCGCTCTCCGCCGATCCGAACATGATGGCCTACCTGCGCCGCTTGCTGGCGCTGCCCGCGTTTGCCGGCAGCACGCGAGCCGATCACATCAAGGCCGGGTATTACTCCATCCTGGCGCTGAACCCGACGGGCATCGTGCCGGCAGGGCCGCTCCTCGACGATCTCTGCGCGGGCAGCCTTAGTGCGCTTCCCCGAGCACGGCGCGATGACGCCCTGCCTTTTGGTCCGGGCCGCCGCCGGGTCCGGCAAGCGGCTCGAGCAGGATCGTCAAGCCGCCCAGGGCGAAACCGACGTCACCGTGCGCCTGCAGCCTCGGCTCGGGGCCCGGCTTGCTCAGGTCGCCTGGCGCAGCACCGGCGGAGCCGGTTGAAGCTTCGCGCGGCCGCGGCGCGACACCTTCCCGGCCGTGGGCACGAACGCCCGCCCGGATGCAGGTCCCGGCCGGGCGAGGCCGCTCTGAAAACATTTACTTACATTTCGTCCTTTAGCGCGCTTCGCGCGATGTGCCACGTTTCAGAGTGAATCGCAGAACAGGCCGGTCCCTTCCTGATCGGTGATCTGCACCCGGCAACGCCGTCCCCCCAAGGCTCCGGCCTCGAAGCGAGGTAAGCGTGGCGTCGCATCTCGGAATCCTGTCGGCCTTGCGGGCATTGCGGGAACGCTTGGCGATCCGCATGGCCGTGCGCCTCGGCGGCAACCCGCAAGTCGAGATCCTGGGTTCGCAGACGCTCGCCGGCAAGCCGCAGGCCAACACCGACACGCTGGGGCTCTACCTGCATCGCATCTCGGTCGATCCCTTCAGCCGCAACCGCCACCTTCCGCCGCAGCCGGGACGCCACCTTCCCCGCCCGGAACTTCCGGTCAATCTGCACGTGCTGCTGGTGGCCTGGTGCACGCACACCGAGCAGGAGATCGAATACCTCGCCGCCGCGATCCAGATCATCGGCGCAGGGCTCGTGCTCGAGAGCGCCGACATGAGCCTCGCGGATCCGGACTGGGGGCCCGAGGACGTTGTGCAGGTGCTCCCGGAGGAGATGAGCACCGAGGACCTGATGCGGCTGTGGGACAGCCTGCCGGACGACTACCGGCTGTCCGCCCCCTACCTGGTAAAGACCGTGCGTCTCGCCCCCGATCTCGAGCGCGAGGAGGGACCGCCGGTGAAGACCCTCGTCTTCCCGATGCACGTGCCCGACGGGAGCGCGCGATGATCGTCGAGACCCTCGTGCTGCATGCCAGCGACTTCATCGAATGGGAAGACGCGAGCGGCGCCCAAGGGGGAGCACGGCGGCCGGTGTGCGTGCGCGCGTTCCGCATCCAGTTCGACGACGCGCCGGCCGATCTCGAGCTGGTCCACAAGAACACCGGCACGGCCCTGTGGCGCCGCGTGCCGGCCGGGCTGCGGCAGGTGATCGACGGTGAAGCGGACGCGGGGGCACTGCAGCCTCCGGACGAGCCGCTCTATGCGCTCAGCGGAGCACTGCTCGACCCCGCGGGGCACTACCTGCCGCGTCGTTTCGCGCTCGATGCCGGTCGCCGCACTGCTCACAAGCTGCGGCTGTACCGCTCGCCGCTCGGCACGCGCTTCGGTCGCGCCGGCGGGCTCGTCGGACGCACCGCACTCGAGGACGGCAGCGCGGTGCCCTGGGCCCTGCTCGCGCTCCGCGTGACCCCGCCGCTGGCCCCCCCCTTCGACTTTGTCGCCCAGAGCGACGCGCGCGGCGAGTTCCGGCTGGCGCTCGAGCGGCTCCCGGCGCTCACCAAGGACGCCCCGGCGGCGAGCTACCCCGGCCTGCTGGAGGTGCGCGCCGCCGCCGCCGGCACCAACCCCGACACCCTCCCCGTCGCGCGCATCCGCGGCAACGGCAGCGGCGACGGCGCATTCAAGACACAACTCGTGGTGGACATTGCGCCCGGGCGCATCGCCACCCTGGCCAGCCCGGGACGGGAAGCCCTCGTCCTGCGGTTTCCCTGACCCGCCGGGTGGACAGGCCTCACCGGCAACGAAGGAGAAGCGACATGCCCGAGTACCTCGCTCCAGGCGTCTTTGTCGAAGAGACGAGCTTCCGCAACAAATCCATCGAGGGGGTCGGCACCAGCGTCGCCGCGCTGGTGGGCCCCACCCGCAGCGGCCCGCTCCGCGGTCTCCCCGAGGTGCTGACGAGCTACGCGGACTTCGAACGCATCTACGGCGACGCGCACGACCTGGCCTTCGGCGCGGACGGCAAGGCCGTGCTCAACCACACCGCGCACGCGGCGCGCGCCTTCTTCGACAACGGCGGCAAGCAGCTCTTCGTCGCCCGCGTCATGCAGGGCGTCAACGGCCTCGCGGCGGACGCGGCCGGCGTGTGGCCCGGTGCCGCCATGAAGGCCGACGCCGGAAACACGCTGAGGTTCTTCAGCCGCTTCCCGGGCCGGATGGGACGGTACGCCCTCGAGCTGCGCTGGCGCGACAGCGAGAACCTGCTGCGCAGCGAGACCGCGGCAAGTGCGCGCGCAGGCGCGCTCTACTTCCTCGAGGCGCGGGGCGTGACGCTCGCCGCGAAGGCAGCCGGTCCGATCGACGACGCGGCCTTCCCGGTCGACCTGCGGGCCATCGTCCGGCTCGACGGCGCCAACCTGGCGATCCAGGACGGGCGCGCCACGATCGTGTCGAGGGCCGACGAGGATGCCCCCGCGGCGCTCGCGGCAAACCAGATCACCAGCCTGATCCCGGCCCAGCTGCCCGCCGGCGCGAGGCTCACCCGCGTGTTCGCGCGTCCGCCCGCATCCGGCGCACTGGCGGCGGGCACGCCGGCCGAATTGCGCCTGGCCGAGGTCGTCGATCTCGCCGCCTTCACCGGCGGTGCGGGCTGGGGCAGCCGCAAGGCAGTGCGCGGCACACTGGATGCCGCGGGCGAGGTCTTCACGGCCACACCCGCGCTCAATCCGGGCCTCGCCGAAGCCGTCACGCTGCCCCTCGCCGCACTCGCCGCGGCGCCCGGTGCCGCGCGCGCGCTGTTCGTGCTGCGCAGCTTCGACGTCGATGTGCGCAACGGCGGCAAGGACGGCGAAGTGATCCGCACCTACCCCGGCCTGACGACCGCCGCCACGGGGCCGACCAGCCTCGCCGCCGGGCTTGCGGTCACACCCGACCGTCGCGCCGAGGCGCTGAGTTCGCCGGTCGCCTGCCGCCTCGCCGCGAACGCGACCGATGGCGCGATCCTCGCCGCGCTGCTGTCCATCTGCGCCCCCGCCGCGCGCGACCCGGGCGAGGCCTCGCTCGACGAACCGCGCTACCTGATCGAGCTCGAGGGCGGCAGCGACGGCGACGAGCCGGGCGCGATCGACTACGCCGGCGAAGCCGACGAGACCAAGGGCAGCACCGGACTGAAGGCGCTCGAGGACGTCGAGGACGTCGCCATCGTGATGACGCCCGCAGCCGCGGGCAGCGCCGAGGACGTGCACAAGGCGGTCGTCATGGAGGTGCAGAAGCACTGCCGGCGCATGCGCTACCGCATCGGCATCGTGGACGCGCGCGCCGGGCAGAGCCTCGGCGAGCTGCGCGCCTTCGCCGGCAACTTCGACGACTCCCGCCTCGCGCTCTACCACCCCTGGGTGGTGATCCCCGACCCGACCCGCACCCGGCGCGACATCACGGTGCCGCCCGCCGGCTTCATCGCCGGCGTGTATGCGCGCACCGATGTCGACCGCGGCGTGCACAAGGCGCCCGCGAACGAGATCGTCATGGGTGCGCTGCGCTTCGACCAGCAGATCAACGCCTTCCAGCAGGAGCTCCTCAATCCGAACGGCATCAACTGCCTGCGCTCCTTCGCCGGACGCGGCCACCGCGTGTGGGGCGGACGCACGCTCTCCAGCGATCCCGAGTGGAAGTACGTCAACGTGCGGCGCTACTTCCTCTATCTCGAGCGCTCGATCGAGAAATCCACCCAGTGGGCGGTGTTCGAGCCGAACGGCGAGGCACTGTGGGCCAACATCCGTTCCAGCGTGGAGGACTTCCTCTTCGCCGAATGGCGCAACGGTCGCCTGCTGGGCGCCACGCCGAAGGAGGCCTTCTTCGTGCGCTGTGACCGCTCGACGATGACCCAGAACGACATCGACAACGGCCGCATGGTGTGCCTCGTCGGCGTCGCCGCGCTCAAGCCCGCCGAATTCGTCATCTTCCGCATCGGTCAGAAGACCGCCGACGCCTGAGACAAGGAGAGATCGTCATGGCCGTGTTTCGCGAAACCCCGTATTCGGCATTCAACTTCCTCGTCGACCTCGAACCCGGGCAAGGCGAAGAGGTGCAGGCCGGCTTCTCCGAGGTCTCGGGCCTCAACGCCGAGATCACGGTCGCCGAGTACCGTGCCGGAAACGACCGCGTGAATTACGTGCGCAAGGTACCCGGCATCCACAAGGCGGGAGACGTGACCCTCAAGCGCGGCGTGATCGGCGCGCAGAACCTCTACGAGTGGCTCGAGCTCGGGCGCACCGGCAAGCTCGCCCAGGTCAAGCGCGACATCGTCGTCAAGCTGCAATCCGAGGATCGCGCCGGCACCGTGGTGAGCTGGAAGCTGCGCGGCGCGATGCCGATCAAGTGGACCGGCCCGACGCTCACCGCCAAGGGCGGCGGCGACATCGCCATCGAGGAACTGGTCCTCTCGGTCGAGACCATCGAGCAGGAGTGAGGCGGTGCTGCTCGCCGACAAGCGCATCGAGCTCGATGCACGTCCCACGGCGCGGCGGCTGGCGCCGGTCGAGGTCGTGCTGATCGGCCATTGCCCCTCGCTCGACGGGCGTGCGCGCTGGGACAGGCTCGCGCGCGACCCCGCCGTGCTCGGCGAGATCGCGGCGCTGGGCTTCGGCGCGGAGGTCGAGCGCCTGCGCGCCCTCGCGGCGGGCGCCACCGCGGGCGAAGCCGGCGACCAGGCCTTGCTCTCCCTCTATCGGCTGCCGATCCCGATCCGCTCGCTCGGCCACTTCCAGGTGCTCTTCCCCGAGGCCTTCGCGGTCGCTTGCGGCTACCGCAGCACCCTGGCGGGCGATGCGGCGTGGCTACCGATGGCGGTGCAGGATTTCTTCGCCGCCGACGAGCGCGGCTTCGAGGACACGCGCGCGCTGTGGGTGATCCGTGTGCCCGAGGCCGAAGGCTTCGCCGCCTTCCTGCCACGCCCCGACGCGAGCCTGGCCGAGCCCGCCGGGCTGGGCGCCTTTGAACGCGCGCTGCTGGTGGAGCGCGCCGGCATCCTCGCGCTCCCCGACCTCGAGCGGCTGCTGATCCCGCACGCCCTGCCGGACCTGCCGCGCGTGCGCCTGGCCAACCCCGAGCCCGCGTTCCTGCCCTGCGGCACCGAAGTCGACGACACCCATCGCGAGCGCCGCCGCGCGGGCGAGCGTCCGCCCGCTGAAACGCCCCGCGTGCCCACCGACATCGTCCCGCCCATCCTGCGCACGCTGGCGCGGCTGCGTCCGGACGTGCAGTGCCTGCTGACCCTGCCGCTGGACCACCAGCCGCAGGACGAGCTGCCCGCGCCCGCGCGCGGCTTCCTCGCCCACGTCGCCCGCATCGTCGGCGACGCCGGCGCGGAACCCGCGGGCGAAGCGGACGACGCTCCGCACGCCGAGCTGGCCGGCAAGCTGCGCCATCTGCAGCTGCTGTGGCCCTACCTGCGCAGCGCGGACCGCCCGCTGGCACCGGCCTGCGGGCTGATCGCCGGCATGCAGGCCGCGGTCTCGCTCCGGTACGGCGCCTGGCGCTCGATCGCCGGGCGCCCGCTGCCCGGCAAGGCGCTGCCGTGGCCGCCACCGACGCAGCAAGCGGCCACCGCCCTGCGCGCAACGCCCGGCGCGACCGTGGTGCTGACGCGCGCGGGCCGGCTGCAGGTGGACGACGAGGCCTTATGCGTGCCCTGCCTGCCCGGCGCCGACCTGCAGCGCATGACGAAGGCGCAACGCGGGCTGGAGCACTGGCGTTCGGCCGAGGTGATGCGCTTCATGGGCTGGCTGCGGCGCGAGCTGCAGGCCCTGGGCGAGCGGCTGCTGTTCGACACCGATCCGGGCGACCCGCGGCCCGAGCTCGCCCTGCGCGGCTTTTTCGGGCGCCTGCACGAGGCCGGCGCCTTGCGCGGCGCGCAGCCCGAGCACGCCTACCGCATCCGCGAATTGCCGGCCGTCGATTCCGCGATCGCGTTCGAGATCGAGATCGCGCCGGCCTACCCGATCGACCACCTGCGCCTGACCTTCCTGCACGACCGCCACGCGGCCGTGACGGAAACCCGCATCGAGGCCATCGATGGCTGACTCCGCCGGCGAATTCATCCCCTTCCGCTTCCGCGTCGCGCTCTACGACGGCGAAGGCGGCCGGCTGCTGTGCCGCGGCGCCTTCAGCGAGGTCAGCGGCCTGGAGGCCACCATGGCGCCCAAGACCCTGCGGGAAGGCGGGCGCAACTGGGGCGAGGTGCAGCTCGCCGGCCCCACGAGCTTCGCGCCCGTCATCCTCAAGCGCGGCATCACCGAGGTGGCGGACCTGTGGAACTGGTTCGACGTGAGCACGCGCCAGTCTAACCATGCCTTGCGCCTGTCCGGCACGATCGACGTCTATCACCCGCAGGACCCCGACAAGCCGCTGCTGCGCTGGCGGATCACGAACGCCCTGCCGACCCGCTTCAAGGGCCCCGACCTGTCCTCCACCGCGAGCCAGGTCGCGATCGAGGAGCTTCAGCTCGTACACGAAGGGCTGGAGCTCGAGCGCGGCTGAATGGAGACGACGACATGCCTGCCCCGCAGATCGCCCGTGCCAAGCTGATCCCGATGAACGGCGACCAGGTCGAGACCGACGAATCGAAGCACATCGACGTCCAGTTCAACCCTGCGACGCTGCGCGTGACCCTGTCGAACACGCTGAAGGCCGACAACCGGGCAGGCAGCGGCGGCAGCGGCGCGGCGGCGCAATACATCGACAAGAGCGAATCGACCCTCGCGGTCGAGCTCGTGTTCGACACCAGCGTGGCCGCGAAGCTCGGCTCCGACGCCCGGGCGAATCGCGAGACGGTCGCCGCCGACAGCGACGTGAGGACGCTCACCAAACGTATCGCCGAAACCTTCATGAAGCCGCAGGACGCCGGGTCGAACCGCCCGCGGGCCCCCGGGCGCTGCCGTTTCCAGTGGGGCAGCTTCCAGTTCACCGGAATGCTGTCGAGCTACTCGGAGACCCTCGACTTCTTCGCGCCCGAGGGCATCCCGTTGCGCGCCACCCTGGCGCTCACCTTCAAGGAGGACCGCTACCAGTTCGCGCTCGACCCCACGGTGCGTGCAGACGCACGCCCGATGCCCGGCTTCGCTGCCGGCGGCGAAGGCCGTGATGCCGCGAGTGCCGCGCAGTCTGCCGGCCGCGATCCGCGCGACTGGCGCGTCATCGCCGAACTCAACCGCCTCGACAACCCGCGCTTCACCGTTCCGGGCGCCTTGCTGATTCCGACTGGAGGCACCTGATGCCGCTGATCATCGACGAACTCGTCGCCGAGGTGCAGGCCGAGCCGAACCCCGCGCAAGCTTCGGCCACCGAGGCGCGCCCGCCGGCCGGTCCGCCCGGCGACACCCTGCTCGACCTGCTGGCCCTGGCCCGCGAACGGGAGGCTCGCCTTGCCATCGACTAGCGCCGCGCTCCTCAGCGTCCGTCCGCGCATGCGCGTCGATGGAGACGACCGCCCCGCGCTCGGCACCGCGGTGCAGGCGCTCTCGGTGCATCTGCCCGCGAGCGGCATGGCGAGCGCCGAGGCGCGCGTGGTCAATTGGGCCGCGGGGGAAGGCGCGGCACCGGACTTCGCGTTCCAGGATCTGCGCCTGGGCAGCAGCATCGAGATCCTCCTCGGGGAGCACGCCAGCGGCGCCGTCTTCGTTGGCGAGATCACCGCGCTGGAGGAGCGTTACGGCGACGGCGCGCCGCAACTCGTGATCCTCGCCGAGGATGCGCTGCACCGGCTGGCGCGCCGGCGCGCCAGCCGGGTGTTCGAGAACCGTGGCCTGGCCGCGGTCGTCCGTGCGATCGCCGACGACGCCGGACTGCAGGCCGACGTAGGCATCGAGGTCGGCAGTGCGGACTGGCTGCAGCACAACGAAAGCGACCTCGCCTTCCTGCTGCGCGTGCTGGGCCCGCACGACATCCCGCTGCGCATCCAGGACGGGCGCCTGCACGCGCGTGCCGAGGAGGCGGACCCGGACCCGGTCCGCATCGACGCCGGAGCGAACGCGCGCCGCATCCGCATCATCGCCGACCTCAACCAGCAGCCACGGGAAGTGCTCGCACACGGCTACAACCTCGCCACCGACTCCAGCACCCAGGGCAGCAGCGCCGCACTCGCGCCCGCGCCCCCCGGACGCAGCGCCGCGACGACGCTGGCCGAGCTCGGCTGGGAGGGGCGCTCGCCACGCCCCCACCCCTTCCCGCGCACCCAGGCCGAGGCCGAATCGCTCGCACGTGGCGCGTTCCGCCGCGATGCACGACGCTTCCTCCATGGCGAGATCGTCTGCACCGGCACGCCCGAACTGGGAGTCGGGCGCGAGCTCGAACTCACCGGGGTATCGCCGCGGCTCGCCGGACGTTACCGCATCGCCGAGTGCTGGCACCACTTCGACAACACCCAGGGCCTGTCGACACGACTGCGCGTCGAACGGCCCGACTGGACCCCCTGAGGAAGCGCCCGCCATGTCGCGCCATAGCCCCGGTCCGCTGCAGGAACTGCACCTCGGCGTCGTCCTCGACAACGACGACCCGGACGACCGCGGTCGCGTGAAGCTGCACCTGGCGGCGACCGGCCTGGAGACCTGGGCCGCCGTGATGGTGCCGAGCGCGGGCGGCGGCTACGGCGTCAGCCTCCTGCCACGCGTGGGCGAACAGGTCGTGGTCGCCTTCGTCGCTCCCGACCTGCCGATCGTGCTCGGCGCGGTGTGGAGCGGTGGCGCCAGCCAGCCCGAGGACGCGCGCCCGGTCGACGAACGCTACCTCGTGCAGAGCCCTGCCGGCCTGAAGGTTCTGCTCGACGACCGGCAGCCGAGCGTGACGATCGAGACCCCGGCCGGAAACCGCCTCGTGATCACCGACCAGGGCGGTGGCAAGGTCACGATCGAACAGGGCGGCGAGCGGGTGGACATCGCGCCGGGCACGGTCAAGCTCACCGGCTCGGGGATCGTCAGCATCGAGGCCGCCCAGGTCACGATCTCCGCCGGCCTGGTCAAGGTCGACGCCGGCCTGAGCAAGTTCTCCGGCGTCGTGCAGTGCGACACGCTGATCAGCAACGCGGTGGTGTCGACGAGCTATTCGCCGGGAGCGGGGAACCTATGGTGAGCATCGATTCCGCCCTGCGCGCCGAGCGCCCGATGCGTCCCGCCCGCGGCGCCCCCTCCGCGGCTCCCCACCAGCCGCAGGTCATCGCCCCCTTCTTCGCCGGCGAAGGCGAGGGGCTGACCCTGCATCGCTACTTCGACGAGGACTTCGTCGCGCGTTTCCTCAACGACGCCCAGGCTGGCCGGCTCACCGGGACTGCCGCGCAGCCATGGTTCCGCGCCGACCGTTTCGGCCGCTTCGGCGCCGAGCCGACCCTGCGCCTGCCCCTGCACCGCTGCTTCTACCTCGTGTGCGCCGAGGTGCGCTGCATGGCCGCAGGCGGCCCCGCCTTCGATCCGCGCAAGATCCTCGGCGCCGGCCTCGTGGTGCGCCGGGTAGCGGCCGACGGCTCGGCGCAGCGCTGGATGGTCGCCGACGGCCAGCCATTGGGCTGGCGCGACGGCAGGATCCCCGATCACGACCCCGACGACGTGCACCGCCTCCGCGCGCGCGGGCTGCTGCCGGTGCGCTTCCCCGAACCGCCCTATTCCGGGGAGGAGGTCGCCCCCCTGCACACGCTGCTGGCGACCCGCCGCGACGCACGCGGAGTCGAGCGCAAGCACACCCTGCTGTGGGGCTACCTGCCGCTCTCGGGCAGCGCCCGCGTGCAGGCCGAGGCGCCGCTGCCGCAGACCGACGGCGGCGACGCCCCCGACTTCGGGCTGGAGCATGCATGGCCGCTCGGCACCCGCGACGCCAGGCCCTGGGTGGACGGCGACGGCCTCGTCGTCACCGAGGGTGTCGCCAGCGTCGGCTTCGTCGAGCTGCTGCAGACCCTGGTCGCGCAGTTCCGCATCGACGACGCCACCGACCCCGACAACGCCGGCCTGCGCACCCTGCTCGGCCAGATGCGCTTCCACCACTTCGAGGTCCGCCTCGTCGAGGGCGAAGGCTTCCCGCAACGGGTGCCGGTGTTCGGCGACACGGCACTCGACTGGCTGGACCGCAGCGCGGCGGCCCTGGTCGAGTTCTTCGCCCGCATCGACCGCGGCGAGTTCGTCGCCGGCCGCACCGCGCTGCCCGACGGCACGGGCGGAAGCCGCAAGGACCGCCTGCTGCTCTCCGAACAGCAGGCCGAGAACCTGCGCAGCCTGGTCGGGCTGCGCCTGGCGCGCGCCCAGGTGCGCTTCGACGACGGCCTGCCGATGCCGCGCTACGGCCAGGGCGACGACGACCGCTTCACCGCCCTGCCCTTCATCCGCTGGCACGACGAGTGCGGTTGCGAGCGCGTCGCCTGGGGCCCGGCCAGCCACGTCTTCCGCGTCGCCTCGCCCTTCGACCCCGAGGCGCAGCGTCCGACCACGGTGGTCCTGCCCGCGCTCGACGACCTCAAGCGCGGGCTTCCGCGCGGCGTGGCGATGCTGGCGCCCAAGTCGCTCGCCGACGTGCTGCGCAAGATCAGTCCGGACGCCGACATGAAGGGCGACGGCCCGGGCAACCGCAGCGGCGCGTGCTGGAGCTTCAGCTTCAGCCTGCCGGCGATCACGCTGTGCGCGACCATGCTGCTGATGGTCGTGATCAACCTGCTGAACCTCTTCCTCGGCTGGCTGCCGCGGGTATTCCTCGCGCTGCCGCGCCTGTGCCTGAAGGCGCTCCGGGGCAAGTGAGACCAACGAGGAGACCGCGATGCCGACCCCGGAGTCCCTGCTCACGAGCTTCCCCCTCCTCGCCAGCCCGGTCGCTGGTGGCCGCCAGCACTGGCAGACCGGCAACGCGAGCGTGCGCGAAGTGATGCTCAACATCCTGCTGACCCGCCCCGGCGAGCGCCTGATGCGGCCCGAGTTCGGCGCCGGCATCCGCAGCTTCATCCACCACCCCAACAACGAGACCACGCGCGCGCTGATCGCCGACGCCGCGCTGCGCGCGCTGCGGCGCTGGGAACCGCGCGTGAGCATCGAGGCGGTGCGCGCCGTGGCCGACCCCGAGCGCCTGTCGCAGGTGAACCTCGAGGTGCGCTACCGGCTGCTTGCCGACGAGCGGCGCGAGACGCTGCAACTGGCGCTGGACCTGGGATGACTGCCATGCACGCCGCACGCCGGTCGATCGCCCCCACCCCGTCTCGACGCCGCCAGGCGAAGGGTGCTGCCTTCGCCCACGCCCGCCGCGCACCCGAATCCTGAGGGAACCGAACAAATGTCGCCCCCCAAGCCGTTCCCCGTCCCCGACCTTGACGACCGCCGCTTCGACGAACTCGTCGCCGAACTGCAGGCACGCCTCGCGCGCCACGTGCCGGAACTCGCCCCGCTCGCGCCCGGCGACCCGGTGTTCGCGCTGGTGGATCTGTTCGCCTGGCTCACCGAAACCATCCTTTATCGCGCCAACCGCATTCCGGACCGCCAGCGCCTGGCCTTCCTCAACCTGCTGCAGATTCCCCTGCGCCCGGCACGCCCGGCGAGCGGCATCGTCAGCATCGACTCGACCGCGCACGCGCTGCCGCTGCCGATTCCACCCGAGGCGCTGCTCAAGGCGGGGACGACGAGTTTCTCGACCATTGGCGAGGTGCAGCCCACGCCACTCACCCTGCGCATCGTCGTCAAGCGCAGGCTCGACGAGGCCGCGCTTGCCGCCGAGGGCATCAGCCTCGACCAGTTGCGCGCGCAGTACGGGGTAGAGCCGGCCGCCTTCCGGCCGGTGACGCTGCACCCCGGGCGCGACCGGCCGAGCGCCGCCGGGACCTGCGACGGCGCACTGCATCTGGGCATCTGCCTCGCCAGACCAGCCCCGGCGACGCAGGCCGAACGCGTGCGCCGGGCACTCGGTGGCGTCCTCCTGAACGTCGGGCTGGCGCCGGACACGGAGCAGGAGGGCGGGCTCGCCACCGGCCTGCGTGCGCGCAGGCTGACGTGGGAGCTGGCATGGTGGCCCGAGCCCGAAGATACACCGCAAAGGGTGCAGTACCTCCCGCTCGAAGTCGTCGCCGACAGTTCGGCGGGCGGACGCAGGACCGGCGTCGCACGTCTCCGCCTGCCGCGCGACGCGGAGATGCTGCGCGCGACGAGCGCCCTCGATCCCCAGTTCGCCGGACTCGGCGACACGCCGCCCGAGGCACCCGCCGACCTGCGCCCCGATCAGCTTCTGTTCTGGCTGCGCCTGTCCTGCGCGGAGGAGCCCGATCTCACGCTCGGCTACCTCGGCCTCAACGCGGTCGAGGTGATCGGCCAGGGCATCGCGCGCGACGTCCTGCTCGGCGCCGGCACCGGCCGTCCCGACCAGCGCCTCGAACTGCCCGACCCGGACGTGGATGAGCGCAGCGTCGAGATCGAGGTGGAGGCCCGACGGGCCTTTCGCGCCTGGACCCGGGTCGCCCATTTCGCCGGCAGCGGTCCCGACGACACCGTCTTCGTCGTCGACTCCGCCGACCGCAGCGTGCACTTCGGCGACGGCGTCCGCGGCATGCGTCCGCCCGCCGGGGCCCGCATCCGCGCCGCCTTCTACCGCCACGGCGGCGGCAGCGGCGGAAACCTTCCACCCGGCAGCATCCGGGAACTCCATGGCGCGAGCGAAAAGCTCGCGGTACGCCACGAGTGGCCGACCCGCGGCGGCGTCGACGCCGAGTCGCTGGACGAAGCCGAGCGCCGCATCCCGGCCTTCCTGTCCCACCGCGACCGGGCAGTCACGGCGGAGGACTTCGCCGTGCTCGCGCGCGACAACCCGATCAACCCGGTCGCGCGCGCCGAGGCCGTGGCAGGATTCTTCCCCGGCGCAAGCCTCGCCGCGGTGCGGCGCAACGTCCCCGGCGTCGTCAGCGTATTCGTGATGCCGCCGGCACCGCAGGCGATGGCGGCCGCACCGCGTCCGAACGCCGGGCTGCTCGCGGACGTGCACGCGTACCTCTCGGCGCGCTGCATGCTCGGCACCGAGCTCTACGTGCTTTCGCCACGCTTCGTACCGATCGCGCTCGCACTCTCGCTCGAGGTGGTCGATCCGACGAGCGAGCAGCAGGTCCATGCGGAGGTCGAGCGCGCCCTGCTGCGCTACCTGTGGGCCTTGCCGCCGGGTGGGCCGCGCGGTGCGGGCTGGCCACGCGGCAAGGCCGTCGAGATCAACGAGCTGCGCACCCAGGCCGGGCGCGTCGAGGGCGTGGAGGCGGTCAATGCGCTGCGCCTCTTCTACCGGACGACGGAGCAGGACCCGCCGAGCTGGCGCGAGCTCACCGGTGCGCAGGCACTTACGCTGCTCGACTTCGAACTCCCCGAGCTGATGGCGGTCTCCATCCGCCCCGGCGAGGACCGCCCCGCCCCGCCGCGCGGCTTCGGACCCGAGGCGGGCGCGGCAGCGGACGGCCCGCGCCCGGTGCCGGTACCGGTGATTCCGGATCTGTGCTGATCGAGGCCACGTCCATGAACAGCAACGGCACCCGCTTCCTGCTCCTCGACGGCGCGGCCGACTTCCACAACACAAGCCGGCAATGCAGCTGGGACCACGAGCAGCGCGCCTTCACGCTGACCCGCCAGGACGCCCCGCGCCTGCCACGCCTGGCGGCCGCGCGCGCACGCGAGCGCCTGCTCGCGGCGACGCCCTGGATGCTCGACGAGCACGGCCAGCTCGGTCGCCTGTCGGACGACGGCCTGCGCCTGGAGTGCGCGCCGTCCTGGCCGCCACGCACCTGGCAGCCGGTGCGCGCCACGCTCGACGAAACGCACGCCGATGCCTCCGCCCTCGAGGTGCTGGTGCTCGATCCGGTCGATGCGCCGGCGGGCCGCTTCACCGACCTCGCCTTCGGCGGCAGCGGCCTGGTCGTGCTGCCGTGGAGCGACGGTGGCGTACAGCATGGTCTCACCGCGGTGCATCTGCGCCGGCGCTGGCAGGCCCGCTGCGCGCTGCCCTTCGCGCCGCGCCGCGCCTGGGTCGAGGCCGCCAGCGGCACCGACCGCGTGTGGCTGCTCGGCGAGACGCAGCTGGGCCTCGCCGTGGGGGCGCCCCTGCCGCAGCCCTACCGCGGCCGCCCCGAGCGCTTCGAGCCGCTGCAGACCAATCCCGATCCGCTGCGCCTGGCGTGGACGCTGGCCCTGCCGCCCCACGGCGGGCTGCTCGGGCTGTGCACCGACGAAGACCATCTCTTCGTGCTCGGCGAAACCCCCGACAGCACGGCGGACGCCCCGCGCATGCAGATCTTCATGCGTGCGCTCGGCGCCGCACCGGGCGAGGGCTTCGACATCCGGCGCCTGCCGGACGGGCTGCCGCTCGCGACCGACCTCGCCGCGGCCGGCGAGGGCCGGCTCCTGCTCCTGCCGCCCATCGACGAAGGCGCGGAACCTGGAACGCGGCGCGACTGCCCGCTCATCTCCTTGCGCGAGGACGCGCCCACCGCAGAGTTGGTGCCCGAGCGCTGGCCGCGCCGTCCCGCCGCAGCGCTGCCCGCCGCGGACCGCTTCGTGCGACACCGCGACGGCCGGCCACGCGCCCTGAGCGCAGACGGCCCGGTCCGGCTCTACCGCCTCGCGCAGGCCCGCTTCGCGCCCAACGGCACGGTCACGCTGAGCACGCCGCTCGACTCGGCGATGCCCGACACGCTGTGGGACCGCATCTTCATCGACGCCTGCATCCCC
This sequence comes from Thauera sp. SWB20, assembly GCF_000831325.1. NCBI lineage: Bacteria > Pseudomonadati > Pseudomonadota > Betaproteobacteria > Rhodocyclales > Zoogloeaceae > Thauera > Thauera sp. SWB20. Next base: position 225,251 of record NZ_JTDM01000013.1, read on the forward strand.
CCCGGCTGCCGGATCGATTTCGCCGTGCAGGCAGGCGACGACCGCGAGAACCTGCCCGCGGAGTGGATCGCGCAGCCGCAGCCGGTGCTGACCGCGGTGTCGTCGGAGCTACCCTTCGCGTCCGGGCGCGCACCCGGGAGTGGGGATCACGCAGATCGTTCCGGCCTGTTCGAGCTGCTGATCCAGCGCGCCAGCGGCGCGGTGCGCGAGGTGCGCGGGCGCTACCTGCGCCTGCGCATCACGATGCACGGCGACGGCCGCCACAGCCCGGCGATCTTCGCGCTGCGCGTGCAGTACCCGCGCTTCTCCTGGCAGACCCACTACCTCCCCGAGCATTTCCAGCAGCAGGAGCGTCCGCTCGCGAGCGCGGAGGCCAACCAGGCAGAGGCGAACGGCGCCGACTTCCGCGAGCGTCTGCTGGCGAGTTTCGAGGGTCTGCTGACCCCGATCGAGGACCGCATCGCCGCAGCCGAGATCCTGCTCGACCCCGCGGTCGCGCCCGTGGCGCACCTGCCCGGCCTCGCCGCGATGCTCGGCACCACGCTGCCGCCCCACTGGCCGGAAGCACGCCGCCGGCGCTGGCTGGGCGCGCAGGGCATGCTTCAGCAGAGCCACGGCAGCTACCGCGGCCTGCTGCTCGCGCTCGACATCCTCACCGATGGAGCGGTGGCGCGGGGCGCGGTGATCCCGGTCGAGCACTTCCGCCTGCGCCGCACGATGGCGACGATCCTCGGTGTGGACATGGATGACCGCGACCACCCGCTGACCCTGGGCACCGGTCTTTCCGGCAACAGCCTCGTCGGTGACAGCCTGATCCTGTCCGACGACCTCGCCCGCGAGTTCCTCGCCCTCTTCGCCCCGGAGGTTGCCGAAGCGAAGGGCGAGGCCGCGGTGGTCGAACGCTTCTTCGAAGAAGCCGCGCGGCGCATGACGGTGATCCTGCACGGACCGGCGCGACGGCTCGCAGCCGTCGTGCGCGACGCCCTGCCCGCGCTCGTGCCCGCGACCGTGCAATGGGCGATCCGCAGCAGCGAGCACCCCTTCGTGCCGGGTCTGTCGCCGCTGCTGGGCATCGACACCTGGCTGGAAGCCTCGCCACCAGCGCGGCCCGTGGTGCTCGACCGCACACGGCTGGGTCGCGGTGACCTGCTGCACAACCCGGTCGCCCTCGACCCCGAGCACGCCGTGCCGATCGACGCGACCGTCCTGGACGCACCGTGAAGGACAACACAGGAGAAGGGCCATGAGCGAGCCCGACGACAAGCGCGACACGAGCCTCGCCAGCGACGGCCGCTTCGAGGAAATGCTGAAGCGCGTGAACTACGCACCCGGCATGCTGCTCGGCATCGAGGCGACGCTTGCCGAACAGGATTACCACCGCCGCCGCGCCACCCGCCACGGCTACTGGCTGCATGGCGCCGGCACCGTCGCGGGTCTGCGCGTGAGCCTGCAGTCCAAGGATCCCGGCAACGACACCGAAAACGTGCGCGTGCGCCTGGTGGTGAGCCCCGGGATCGGCGTCGACGGCCTCGGACGCGAGCTGAGCGTGGCCGAGCCCTACTGCGTCGATCTCGGCGCCTGGCTCACCACCCAGCACGAGGAGCCCGAGCGCTGGAACGCGCTGATCCGCGACGGCTACGCCGCAGACGACAACCTGCTGTGGCTCAAGGTCACGATGCGCTATCAGGACTGCGCGAGCGGCCTGCAGCCGGTGCTCGCAACCGAGCTCAACGCGGGCACCGATCCGGTGCAGCCGAGCCGCGTCGCCGACTGCGTGCTGTTCGAGCTCGTCGCCGAGCGCCCCGACGACGCTCCGGCCGAGGAGCACCTCTTTGCCGCCCACGCACGCATCCGCCCCTACGACGAGATCGAGGACAAGCTGGGCGAGCGCGAACGCGCCCAGGTCGAGGCCGCCACCGGCGGCGCGCGCGCGCAGCTCGAGCTCGGCGCCCGCCTGCTGCATTCGCTAGGCGACGACAACCGGGCCCTGGTCGCACGCCAGGCCTTCCTGACCGACCCGGCCGCACTCGCTCGCACCCTGCTCGCGCGCATTGCGATCCGCCTCGCGCCGCCCGCGCCCGATCCCGACCTGATCGTCAATCCGCGCCGTATCGAGATCGACAACCTCGTGCGCCCCTTCCTCTTCAACGCCGTCGCGCTTGCTCGCCTGATCCGCGCCTAAGGAACCGCCATGGCCAACATCCACTTCACCCCGCTCCGGATCGGCACGAGCAACGCCGCCGGCGAGCGCATCTCCAGCGTCGATCCCCTGCTGTCGCGCACGAACTACTTCGACGGCCAGCTCCTGAAGGCGGCCGACCTTGCACGCGACCAGATCTACCTCGACGAACGCCTGCTCGAGCTCGGCCAGGTCTTCGGCGCCGGCATCGTGCGCGGCCTCGAACCCAGCCTGCATTCGGGCCACCTGCTGGAAGTCTCTCCCGGGATCGCGATCGCGCCCTCGGGCCGCGTGCTGCAACTCTCGAACACCGCGCTGAGGATCGACCTGCTCGACAGCGGCCTGATCGCGACCCTCAACGACGGCCGCTTCCGCGGCCCCGCACGCGGCCTACACGCCCTCGCGCTGACCCACACCCAGGTCGTCGATGGCGTCGCCGAGGCCTTCCCCAAGGACCTCTCCACCGCGCGGGTTCCCCATGTCGCGGCATGGGCCGAGGGCGTCGAGCTGCGCCTGATGCCGCTGCCGCTGCCGCTGCCACGCCAGGACGAGATCGCCGTGCGCGCCAGCCTCGCGCGCGAGCTGCTCTCCGGTGGCGAGCGCCTCGCGCTGCCCTCGGACGACGCCGTCGCGCTCGGCCTCATCGCGGTCGAGCGCGGACGGATCCTGTGGCTCGACCGCGGCCTGCTGCGCCGGCCGCAGCGCCCGCCGAACACCCCCGACGCGATCCAGCAGGACCTCGCCACGCATTATCAGGAGCTGATGCAGGCCGTGCTCGCGGCGCGCCGCAGCGCCGGCCTGCGCGGAGCCTTCGCGGCCGGCCAGTATTTCCGCGTGCTCCCCCCCTGGGGGCCGCTGCCGCAGGAAGCGATCGACCCGGTCGGCGGCCGCCAGCAGTTCTTCCCGCAGGATTACGAGGTCGCCATCGCCCCGGTGCGGCGCAGCGAGCTCGCCGCCGTGCTCGCCGACTCCGCCCGGCTCGCACCGATCGACCTCGAACGCGACGCCGACTGCGACGTGATGGTGCTCGTGCCGATGAGCGACAGCGCCTTCGCGCTGCGCGCCCGCCAGCTAGAGGCACCGGCCGAGTTCCGCCCGCGCGCCCTCGGGCGGCTCGCCAACCTCGACCGCCTCGCCCTGCGCATCCTCCCGCGCCCGCCGATCCACCGCGTGGACACCGACGCGGACGTGTGGCGCGCGATCTGGGCCGAAGCGGATCCGGCCGAGCTGATGTACGTACGCCGCCCGCCGCGCACCGCGGAAACCGGGGTGAGCGCGCTGGTACTCGCCCTCGGGGCGAGCCTGCCGCCGCCCGGCAGCGCGCTGCCGCCCGACGCCGCAGCACTCGAGGAACGGCTCGATGCGGCCCTCGAAGCGGTCGACGCCGCCGCGCAGGCGCGCACCACGCTCGAGAACGAGGCGGCGCGCCTGAGGCTGCACATCGCAGAGCTCGAGAAGGCCCTCGCCGCAACCGGCACCGACTTACCTGACGACCTGCTCGCGGAGGTGGAGCGCCTCGGGCTCGCGCTCGAGACGGCCCGCAAGGAGATCGCCGCGCTCGAGGCCGAAGACCGCAACGCCGCCATCCTCGCCAACGCGCTCGAGGCGGCGAGCGACCGGATCGACGCGCTGAAGCTCGCGCTCGACGCCGCCAATGCCGAGATCGAGCGCCTGAAGACCGCCAGCGCCCCGGTCGATGAGACCCTCGAGGCGCGCATCGAGGAGCTCGTCGCCGCACTCGGCAGCGAGCGCACCCGGGCGGCCACACTGGAACAGGAACGCACGGCGCTCTCCACCCGGCTCGCGGTCGCGGAGGCCACCATCGGCAGGCTCGAGCGCGAGGCTGCGCAAGCCGGCGACCTCGCCACCCAGCTTCCCCTCGCGCTGCTCGCACAGGCCCGCGGCGCGGACGACGCCGGCATCAAGGCCGCGACCGGCGCCGACAAGCTGATCGGCGCCGACGCGCGGGCGCGCATCGCCGCAGTGCAGATCGTGGGCATGGCGGACCGCCGCCTCGACCCCGCGCTGTGGCCGACCCTGCCAGCGCTGGCGCGACTCGACCCCGCCGTCTTCGTGAAGCTTCGCGACCACTTCCTCGCCGCGGCCGGTCAGCTCGATCTTGCGAAGTTCTTCCTCGAGGAAGGCCCCGGCCTCGGTCTTTCCGGTGCGCTCCTCGAACTCTGGAAACGCGTCCTCGGCTGACGACCATGGACACTCCGGGCGCCGCATCCCGAACCCACACGAGGCGTTGAGCAATCATGGCCACCCTGTCCTTCATCCCGCCCGGCCTCCTCGCCGCGCTCGCGTCGCGACCGGCCGCGGCCCTGCTGCCCCGCACGCCACCGTCCATCCGCCTGCACGAGCCGCAGCGACGCCCGGACGACCCGCGCCGGATCAACCTCTTCCCCGGGCGGGCGCTCGGCGAGCGCGAGTTCGAGCGCCTGCAGGCCTACGTCGACGATCGCATCGCACCGTTGCTGGCGAGCCTCGCGCCAGGCATCGTCGAGGGCCTGGCGTGCGCGCTCTTCGGCACCGGCACCGACACCCGCGTACGCGTCGGGCCTGGCCTCGCCGTCGGCGCGGCCGGCCAGCTCGTACGCCTGTTCTACCCGCTCGACCAGGCATGGAGCGAGCTCGTCGCCCAGGCCGAGCGCGACCAGGACGCCCCGCTGCGCGACGGCCTCTTCCTGCTCACCATCCGCAGCGCGGTCGAGGAGATCGACGATGCGACCGCAGCGGAACCCTGCACCCGCAGCGAACCGGATCCGCTGCGCGAGCGCCGCATCGAGACGGTCAGCCTGCTGGGCCTGCAGCGCATCGCGGGCAGCCCGCGCATGATGGCGATGCCGCAGGCGCGCGCCGCCAACCGCATCGGCGTCCGCCTGCTGCGCGAATCGCCCTTCCGCACGGACTCGGGGGGCGTGCCGCTCGGACTCGCGAAGATCGTCGGCAAGCTGCCGGTCTGGTTCGACGCGTGCGCCGGACGCCTGCTCGCCGAGCCGGATGCGGCCGCCCATAGCCTGCTCGCCCATGCCGTCGCCACGCTCGAGACCTGGCAGCGCGCGCATCCCGCCCCCCTCCCCGCGGTGGCGACGCAGACGCTCGACGAACTCCTCGGGCTCGATTTCCTTCCCGCTGCCGGCCCGCTCCCGGCCGCGCTGCTGCGCGACCCCGCCGCGCGGAGCCCGAGCCTCGCCTTCTTGCCTGGCGACCTGCGCGTCGAGCTCGCGCCGGTGCCGGCGGGCACCGTGGAGGAGGTGGTCGTCGGCGAGCTCGGGCGCGGTCCCGTCGACCTGATCCACGGGCTCGGCGAACATCTCCGCCTGTTGCTGGCAATCCCCGATCTCGACTACCGCCGCGACCTCTTCGACCTGCCACAGCGCGACACCCGGCTCGAAGACGAACTGTTCCGCCGCGGCGAACGCGCGGCGCACGCCTACCAAGCGTGGAAGGCGCGGTGGTATGCGCTCTTCCACGGTCTGAGCGGCGCCCAGCTGGAGGCGCTGCGCGCGCCGGTGCTGCTCACCAAGGCTCCCCCCGAGCCCGGGCAATACCGCACGAAGCTGGTCACCGACCGCGCGAAGACGCTGCGGCCCGCTCCGCAGGGCACGACGTCCCATCCCCTCGCGGACCTCGCCACGGAGGGCACGGCAGCGCTGCCCGAACCCTACGCCAGCCACCTCGCCGACCCCCACCCCGCCCCGGACGACTACCAGCCCGTCCCCGACATCCAGCCCGCCGGCAACGGCCTGCTGCACCGGCGCGAGGCGCTGCGCGCCGACATCCGCCACCTCGAGGCCGCGCTCGACAAGAGCTTCCGCCTGCTCGAGGAGGTCGGCGACTTCCTCGGCCTGCAGCGCCAGCAACTCGACGCGCTGACGGTGTCGTTCAGCACGCTTGCGGGCGGCGTACCGGGCGACGGCCTCGGTTCGCAGCTCGTCAGGTGGACGGCGAAGGCGAACTTCGTGCCCAAGCCCCCCACGGAGAACCCGTCATGAGCGACATCCTCAAGCGCTTCACCACCGACGCGAGCGCATTCACCGAACTCAAGTTCGTGGACGCGAAGGGCACGGCAGCCGCGGTCGATCTCGCCGACGCGACCCGGGGCGAGGCCACGATCTCCGCCGGCATGCTGGCCGCCCTCGCCGACCTGCAGCCGAAGGCCGCGCCCGACGAGCCGCTCACCGAGCCGGTCTTCAGCAAGGCAACGAGCACCGGCAGGGGAATGCTGGCGCATGTCGAGCGGGTGCACGACAGCTTCCTCAACGTGCGTCGCGACCTCCTCGAGCTGCGCGCCAGGGCCAACGCTCGCCAGAATCAGGCGAAATCGCTCATCGACCGCGTGTGCGACTTCCTCGACGACTATCTCAAGCCGGAAGAGCTGCGCCGGCTCGGCGTCATCGACGACGAGGCCCAGGCACGTCCCTTCCGCCTGCTCGTCGCGCCCGATCTGCACAACGCCGAGGGCGTGCTGCTGCGCCCCCGACTCGACCTCGCCCTTCCCCGCCCGGGCGAGGACGACATCGAAGGCGTCAAGCACAACGACGAATCGGCGCTCTTCCATGCCGGCAAGGTCGTTGCCGACGACATCCGCCAGGTCGAGGCGCTGCGCGGCGCCCTGACCACGCTGCGCCGCCGCCATCAGGAGGCACTCGAGGACCTGCGCACCCGCCTGGTCGCACTCGAGGCCGAGCTACCCGGCGAGCTTCGCCGGCTCGACGTCCTGGAGCGCGAACGCACCGAGACCCTGGACGACTACGCGGTTGCACAACGCCTGCTGGCCGAACACTGGCGCGAGGTCGAAGCCGCCCACGCCGAGCGCCGGCGAATCATCGAGGCTCATCAAGGCCTCTTCTACGTGAAGGTGCGCGAGACCCCGCTCGGCCGCAGCCTGCCCGACCCGCTCGAGCTGCGCCCGAGCAGCCCCGACGAGCTCGTGCCCGGCTGCGCAGGACGCGACACCGCGCTGCCGGCTGCGCTCGCGCCTTTCATCGAGGCGGTGTACGACATCCCGGCGGCCGATTGGGCACACCTGCGGCCACTCGGCCACCTGCTGCCGGGGCGCACGATCCTCGCCGGCCTGGTCGAGATGCGCCGCCAGAAGCTCGCACTGCGCCTGAACCGCCCCCCGGACGCCGGCCTCGCCTTGCTGTCCGGCCTGGTGCAGCAGAACAAGGCCCTGGTGCGCGACATCGCCGCGCGCCCCTTCAGCGCCGGCGCACTCGGCGAGTTGCAGCGCCAGGCTGGCGCGATCCTCGCCCTCGACGACCTGCTCGCGATCCCCTCGCCACAGCTGCGCGACCCGGCGCGTGCCCTGCACCAGCGCCTGGATACCGCCGCCGGCTGCCTGCTCGAGCGTCTGCGCACGATCTCTCCCTCGATCCGGCTGAACTGGGCGAGCGCGGCCGAGGCTGACCGGCTCGCCGTCGAGGCCCCCGAGCGCTGGCCCGGCCTCGCCGAGGCGGAGGAGCGCGACTTCAACGGCGTGCGCACGCTGGTCGAGCTCGTCGCCTGGTGGTTCCGCCAGCTCGATGCCGACGCCTCCGCCGCCGCGCACGGCGCGATGCGCAACCTGGTGCGCGCCTGCCTGCTGCTCGCGGCCAGCGACGACCCGCAACAGCTCGTGCAGGGCCGCCTGCAGAGCATCCCGGGGCGCTTCCGCCTCGGCGAGGCGCTGCGCCTGAAGCTCGACCGCGAGGCCGCGCCCGGCACCCTGCTCCAGCTGTTCGACGACGACCAGCGCGTGATCGCGACCCTGCGTGTCGACGACCATGACGACCAGGGCACCGTCGCCTCGGTCGCCTCCATCCTCGACCCCGAGCTCGAGCGCAACCCCGGCGCCGTGCTCGCCACGGGACTGCACATCAGCGGAGTCGATCGAGGCTGAGCCCGATGATCGCGCTCGCCGACCTCCACATCGGTCGCCTGACGCTGCGCGGCAGCGCCACGGCGATCGCGCACGCACGCGCGACCCTGCCGCCCGCACTCGCCCGCGCACGCTGGCCCGACGAGGAAGCGATCCTCGTCGTGCGGCGCATCGCCGTCGGCGGCACTGGCACCGAGCTGCCCGCGCGCGCCGCCGCGCTTGCCGGACAGCTTGCCGGCCGGGCGGTCGATCCGTGGACTCCGGGCGCCGATGGCGCCGAGGTGGTGCGCTTTCGCGACGCACGCGACTATCGCGCCTGCCTCGTTCGCGACCTCCTCGCCGGCACCGCCGCACGCCGCTGGCTATGGCGTCATCGAGCGGCCCTTCTCGCCCACCCCACCGCGACCGCGCTTGCCGAGCTGCTCGGCGAGGATGCCCTCGCACTCCCCGCGCTGCTCGAGCACCCGCCGCTGCGCGCGTGCCTGCCGACCCTGTGGTGCCGTCTCGATGCCGCCGCGGCACGCAGCCTCCTGCGCGCGATCGGGGCCGCGACCGGCTGGCACGGCGCCATCTCGGACGCGCTCGCTTCTCGTGCCGCGGAGGCGGCAGGGAGCGGCGCGGACCTCATGACGGAGGCCCAAACCCACCATGAGCGCATATCCGGAGACGAAATCCGCCCAGGCCCCGAGCCCGGCCCGTCGCCCCCGCCCACCGGGCCGGCGGCGACAAGGGCGGGTTCGCCGCGCCGGCCAGCCCCGCCCGGCGCGGCGGCGCATGGCACGCTGCCCGCCAGCGATCCGCTCGTCGTGCTGGAGGCCCTGCTCACCTTGTGGCGCTACACCCCCGCAGCGCTGGCGGGACCGCAGGGGGGCGAGGTCCTGCGCGGCGCGGCCGCAGCCCTGGCGGAACTCGGCGGCGGGCAGGATGCGGAGTCGGCGACCGCACGGGCATCCGGACCTGGTCGCGCGCGCACTGCAGGCGGGGACCTACCCGACGCCAGACGGCGGCGCGACGCCGGTGCAGGTTCGATACCCGCCGGCTCCCCCGCCTCCCGAGGGTTCGCACCCCCCGCTTCCATCCGCGTCGGAGCCTCTCCCCGCGCCATCGCTGCGGTAAACGCGCGCCCCGCCGCTCCGCCCCGGGCAGGAGCCCCGAGCGAAGTCACCGACCCGTTCGCGGCGACGGTGACGGCGACGCAGGCCGAGGTCGACTTCCACACCGGCCGCGGCGGGCTTTTTTTCCTGCTCAACGTGCTGAACCATCCGGGATTGCGCGCCTGGCGGGGCACCCTGCACGAACCCCACGCCGGCTGGCGCGAACTCGTCCGTCTCGCGCTCCGGCTCGAGCTCGCTCCCGACGCCCCGCTCACCGGCTTCCTGGCCGAGGCCTGCGCACTGGAGGGCGAGCAAGACCCCGTCGCCAAGCTTGCGGGCCTTGCGAAGCTGCCCGCGCGCGCCGATCCCGTCGCGGTCGACCGGGCCGTGCTGCGTCACGTCGGTGACGCGGCCCTGCGCGCGCTGCGCGCCGAGCGCCCCGCTCGCGTGCGCGCAAGTCCGAGCCATGTCGACGTCCACCTGCGCCTCGCCGAGGTCGACCTGGAGCTGCGTCGGGGCGGCCTCGACCTCGACCCTGGCTGGCTGCCCTGGCTAGGGCGGGTGGTGCGCTTTCATTACGACCGCAGCGATGCCGCCGATCGCGGAGGATCCTCACCATGAACGCCCCCGCCAGCCTGCGCCCGGAATCCGCCCCGGCGAGCGAGGGCGCGCGCCTGTCACGCGCCTTCGTCCATGCCGGCATCGCCGAGTTCGCCCGCCTCAGCGTCGGCGCCCCGTCCGCGGTCTTCGAGGCGCTTGCGGCGAGCCAGGGGGGCGAAGACCTCGCCACCCTGCTCGGTACCCCGCCTCAGGACTGGCGAGCCGCCTGCATCGCACTCGCGCAAGCCGCGCCGGAGCTGCACGGCCCCCTCGGGCGCCTGCTTGCCGACCTGAAGCTGCAGCTGCACGAGTGGTTCGCCATGGCGCTGTGCGGCGAGAACGAGTCGAGCTACCTGCTCAACCTGGCGCTCGCCGAGTTGCAGTCGCCCGGTGCGCTCCGCCCCGGCCTTCATCTCCTCTCCGCCGCGAGCGCGGCCTTGTTCGGCGCTCCGCTCGCGCCCCTCGCGCTGCCCAACCACCGCCTCGTGCGGGCGGGGGTCCTCGAGATCGTGGGCGAGGGGCCGATGCCCACCCGCAGCCTGGCGGTTGCCCCCGAGCTGTGGGCGCTGCTCTGCGGCGACCCCACCGCGTGGCGCGACACCGCGCCGCTCGCCGATGGCGACACCATGCTGCCGCGCGGCTTCCGCGAACAGATCCCCACGCTCGCGACCATGCTGCGCAGCGGCGCCACCCGCCACGTGATGTTCCGCGGCGCACGCGCGGCCGGACTTGCCGCCGCCGCGCGCCTGGCAGCGGCGGCGGGACGCCCGCCGCTGCAAATGGAGGCGGCGACCTGGACACGCCAGCCCGCCCTCGCCGCCGCCTGCCGCTATGCAGGCTGGCTGCCGGTGCTGACCCTCGAGCTCGGGCCCGGCGAACGCCACGTCCTTCCCGAGCATCCCGCGCTCGCCGTCCCCATGTTGCTGGTCGGCGGCCGCGACGGCGCGATCGAGGCGTCCGCACTGATCGAGATCGACCTTCCCCCGCTCAGCGCCCAGGAACGCCGCGAGGCCTGGCGCGAAGCCCTCGCCAGCGAGGACGGGGACGGCAGCCCCTGCCTCGACGAGGACCGCCTGTGCAGCTTCGCCGAGCATGCGCTCCTTGACGGCCCGAGCGTGCGCACCCTCGCCGGGCGCATGCGCCTCGACGCCAGGGTGCGCGGCGAGGCGCCCGGCCTCGGCCACCTGCGCCGGGCGCGCGCCGGCTTCGGCAGCGAGCGCCTGCGCCAGCTCGCGCAGCCGGTGGCACGCGAAGTGCCCCACGATGCGCTGGTGCTGCCCGACGACCTGCTCGAGCGTTTCGCGGCCCTGGTCGCGCGCTGCCGCCAGCGCGAAACGCTCTCGGACGGCCTCGGCAGCAGTCTTGCCGAGCCGGCACGCGGCGTGCGGGCGCTGTTCTGCGGCGAGAGCGGAGCCGGCAAGACGCTCGCCGCAAGCCGGCTGGCGACCATCCTCGGCGCACCGCTCTTCCGCGTGGACCTGTCCGCGGTGATGAACAAGTACATCGGAGAGTCCGAGAAGAACCTCGGACGCCTGCTGGACGAAGCCGCGGCTCTGGACGTGATCCTGCTGATCGATGAAGCGGACGCCCTCTTCGGCCGCCGCAGCGAGGGCAAGGAGACCGGCGAGCGTTACGCCAACATGCTCACCAACTTCCTCCTCACGCGCATTGAACAGCACCCAGGCATCGTCGTGCTGACGAGCAACAATCGCGGCCGCATCGACAGCGCCTTCACCCGTCGCTTCGACGTGATCATCGATTTTCCTCCGCCGGGCGCGAACGAACGCCTGCGCCTCTGGGAGTCGCATCTCGGAGGACGCGCCCCCGACGCCGCGCTTTGCCGCCAGCTTGCCAGCTATTGCACGCTCCCCGGCGGCTACATCCGCAACGCCGTGCTGCAGGCGGCCGCGCTCGATCCGGTCGGGGACGCGGGCGCCGGCGCCCCGGCCCGCCCGATCGCCGCGGAACGGCTGGTGGCGGCGCTGCTCGAGGAGTACCGCAAGATCGGCCGCACACCTCCACCCCAGCTCCTGAACGCACGGAGTGCGCCATGAACCACCCCGCCGCCACCGCGCAACGCCTCGCGCCGGCAGACAAGACGGCTCCTGCCCACAAGTCGCCGGACAACCCCCCCGCGTCCGCGGCCACCGCTCCTGCCAGCCGACAGGACCACGCCGGCGAGGCCGTGACCGGGCGGACCCCGCAAGCCCGGCCCGGCGGCAGCGCCGCCGGCAAACGCCCGGGTGCGCCCGGCTACCTGCAGGCCCGGCTCGCCGTCAGCCAACCGCAGGACGCCGAGGAGCGCGAGGCCGACCGCATCGCGGGCGAGGTCTCCCGCGCCCTGCGCACGCCGGCCCGCAGCGCTTCCGGGCGGGAGTGCAGGGACTGCAGCGGCGAGGCTCCGCACGGGAGCCTCGAACCGGCGATCACCCCACCGCAAAAGCCGACCCTCGCCCCCAGGCTGATGCGCGAGACCCGGCCAGGAAGCGCTGCGGGGACTGCCCCTGCTTCCGCCACGAAGGGTGCGGACGCGGGCCCCCATCACGTGCCCGTCGCGACCGAACAACGCATCGCCGCACGCCGCGGCCAGGGCGCGCCCCTCGACCCCGGCCTGCGGGCACAGCTCGAGACCCGACTCGGTCGCGACCTGTCCGCGGTGCGGATCCACACCGACGCCGAAGCCGACTCGATGTGCGCCAGCATGCAGGCACGCGCCTTCACGGTCGGCAACGACGTCTATTTTTGCGCCGGCAGCTACGCCCCTGCGAGCGACACCGGCCTCGAGCTGCTCGCCCACGAGCTCGCCCACGTCGGCCAGCAGGCCGATGCCGGCGGCCCGCAGAGTGCCGCGCCCAAGCTGCAGCGCGATTTCTGGGACACGCTCTTCGGTGACAGCCGCGCACCCGTCGATCCGATGGCGGGCTGCCGTCGAGAGCTCGACGCGTCGGCGCAATGGGCGACGGCCGGCCCCTACCCTGCAGCGCCCCGGGGCATCGTCGGCGCGGGCGGCATCGGCGGCTTCGATGCCCAGTACCGTGCCGACCCGCTCGCGGGCGACGGCGTGCTCGCGATCGAGCAAGGCGTGGCCGCACAGTTCAAGGACACCCTGGTGCGGAACGCGGGCGTGATCGCGCCGCACCCCGACCTCCCCGCCACGCCGGAGATCCGCACGCTCGCCAGCCGGATGAACGCGATCCCGGTCGCCGTGGTGCGCAATGCGCTGCTCGCACGCTACCAGTGGACGCCTGCGGAGCAGGCGCCCTGGCTCGTCCGCCTGGAATCGCTGATCGAGACGACCTGGGGCGGCCGGCACAGCTTCTTCCTCAACAGGCCACGATGGAACTGGCTCGGTGCCGAAGTGCGCGTGGACCTCGACATCGGCCAGCGCGCGAAGGCGGCCACCGACCACCTCGTCGTGGAGATCTACAAGACCCCGCCAGGCGAGAGCCTGCGCAGCTTCGACATCTCGCACGAGGTCGGTTCGGGCAGCACGACCGACCCTGCCGACCAGACGATGCGGCTCGCCAGCACCACGGCCGGCCCCAAGGAGTACGACCTGCTGCGCCAGTCCGTCGAGTTCGACTACGACTCGGACGCGCTCACGGGCACCGCGATCGCAACGCTCAACGGCTTCATCGCACGCTTCAACGGTGCAGTCGGCAACGCTGCCCACCAGGAGGTGCGCGTCGAGATCGTCGGCCACACCAGCGCCGCCGGCAGCGAGCACTACAACGTCGACCTCTCGCGACGGCGCGCCGAGGCCGTGCGCACGCATCTCGAGCGCCACGGCTTCGCGAACACCGCCAACCGTGTGCACATCCGCGCGCGCGGCGAGGCCGAGGCCGATCCGACGCAGCCCCGACGCGCCAGCGACCAGCGCGCCGACCTCGTCGTCGATGGCGGCGGGCGGATGGTGACGGCGGCCCACGAGTGGGGACACGCCTTCGGCCTGGACGACGAGTACGTGACCGGCGCCACCCGCGTCGGCGACCCGGTGGACCACGACGCGATGACCCGGGCGATGACCGACGCCAACGGCGTCCATCTGCCCGGTGCGATCAAGGAACACAACGGCGGCATCATGTCCTTCGGCAACGAGGTGCGTCCGCAGCACTACGCGACCTTCCATCACGCACTCGCCAGCGTCACCGCGCAGTCGCCCTGGGCGCTGGGATTGCACAAGCCGAAATGGCAAGTTGCAATGGAATGCGGCGCCCCCTCGCCACCGGGCGACTGGCCGGTGCCGGCACCGGCCCGGCCGGTTCCCGGCGCCG